>JABDBM010000028.1 GCA_013288685.1 Bacteroidota bacterium
TATTTAATTGGGCAAAGCGCTGGTAAAACAGGACGAAATGGAAGAAGTAATTCGCCTGATGCTGATACCAAAAGATCCGGAAGATACTAAAAACGCAATTGTAGAAATACGCGGTGGCACCGGTGGCGATGAGGCGGCCCTTTTTGCCGGCGACCTTTACCGTATGTATATGCGGTATTGCGAAAAACGCGGATGGAAAACCGAACTGGTAGATTATACCGAAGGTACATCGGGCGGTTACAAAGAAATTGTGTTTAACGTAAATGCTGAGGACGCTTACGGTAATTTAAAATACGAATCGGGCGTGCACCGCGTGCAACGTGTGCCCGATACCGAAACACAGGGACGCGTGCATACATCGGCTGCAACCGTAGTGGTATTGCCCGAAGTGGATGAGTTTGATATTGATTTACAGGTGAGCGATATCCGCAAGGATTTATTTTGCGCATCTGGTCCAGGCGGGCAATCGGTAAACACCACCTATTCGGCAGTACGGTTAACCCACTTGCCAACCGGTATTGTGGCGCAATGCCAGGATCAAAAATCGCAGTTAAAAAATTACGATAAAGCTTTACAGGTATTGCGTTCAAGGGTTTATGAAATGGAGCTGCAGAAGCACCTGGAAATAACTTCGAAAAAGCGCAAAACCATGGTTTCTACCGGCGACAGGTCGGCTAAAGTGCGTACTTACAATTACCCGCAGGGACGTCTTACCGAACACCGCATCGGCTTAACCATTTATAACCTGCCCGGCGTAATGAATGGCGATTTGCAGGAGATAATGGAAGCCCTGCAGTTTGCCGAAAATGCCGAGAAACTGAAAGAAGGAACTGTAGCGTAAAGCTGATTTCGGATTTGGGATGTTCGTCCCGATAGCTATCGGGATCGGATTTATTTTTTTGTAGAGACGCGATACTCGCGTCTCCCGCAGGCAGTGGAATGATATGCGCGGTTATCTCGTATGATGGGAGATGCGAGTATCGCGTCTCTGCAAAAAATCGGTCGGAAACACACTAACCTCAAGTAAACCAATTCAGATAATCTTTATGCAGCATTCTACAAATCCGGCCAAATTAGTTTACCGCTTCGCTCTTGTATTTGCCCTTTTCGCTGCATTTTATATCACCTCCTGTAAAAATAGCCCAATTATAAGGGTCGATGGCGTTTATCAATCCAAAAAAAACGGGGATACTTTTGAATATCTGCGCTTTTATCCGGATGGCTCAGTTATAACGGTTAGCAGCACTGGCACAGCCGCCGATATTGCGAAGTGGTTTAATAAAAGCGGCAAGGACTTGAGCAAGGGAAACTACACCCTTACGGGCCAGCATCTCAAGTTTTCGTCAACCGACTCATACGGCACTGTTGATTATGATGGGGATATAAAAGGCGATGTTATTTTGTTGAAAACCTATAGCCACATCAACGGCTACCACGGCAGCGATGAGTATCTGTTCGTTAAAAATTAAGTAGTTTTTTAGTTACAATGTAAAAAAATAAGCGCAGACTTGCTATTACGTTAATCGAAATCCGTTTTTCATCTTATTTTCATAATGCCCCGCTACTTTTAGGATTATTGTAAATAACTCTTTTTTGTACCGCATTATTTGAAAAGCTTATGTTGGCGATAAAAACATTAACCCCTAAGTCTATTATCTTCAGACATGAAGTGCGCTTAATGGGCACACCCTTTGAAATAAGTGTTGTTGGCGCCGACCCAAACTGGGCCGAAAGCCGCATCAATGAAGCGATAGCCGAAATAAACCGGGTTGAAAAATTGTTAAGTGCATTTAATGATGATAGCGTTGTTAACGACATCAATCGAAATGCCGGCCTAAAACCGGTAAAAACAAATGCCGAAATCTTCAGGTTAATCAGCAGGTCGCTTGAAATATCCGGGCTTACACATGGCGCTTTTGATATTACTTACGCAGCAGCCGAAAAAGAAACGGATGATTTAACTGGCACAACCGGCAAAACTGGCGTAAAAAAAACGCCTGCTGCTATTAATTATAAAAGTGTTGTTCTTGATGCTGCAACGCAAACTGTTTTTTTGAAAGAAAAAGGTACACGAATTGGTTTTGGCGCTAACAGTAAAGGCTACGCAGCGGATAAAGCGAAATACATTTTACAAATGAACGGTGTAAGCAGCGGTGTTATTAACGCAGGTGGCGATTTATTAGCCTGGGGCGCACAACCCGATAACGAACCATGGACAATAGCAACTGCCGATCCATCGCAAAAAGCCGAGCCATTTGCTAATATGATTATCAGCAATATGGCTATGGCTACTTCTGTAAATACAGGCAAACATGCTGCGATTATTAATAAAAAGAATTTAAATACCGTTAGTGCAAAAAAAGGATTCCAGATTAGCGGCATTAAAAGTGTAAGTGTTATTAGCACCAGCGCCGAAATGGCCGATGCTATGGCAACCCCGGTTATGTGCATGGGTATAAATGCAGGGCTATATTTGATAAATCAACTCAATCAAATTGCCTGCGTTATTATCGACGACCACGACCGCATCTATAATTCAAAAGATGCTATTATTTAAGCTAAAAAAAAAGCACGAGCCCCAATTATAAAATTCAAATCAATTTTTGAATTTCCTTCGTTAAAATACATTTATAAAAGTGTAATTTCGTCTATTTGCTACTCTTCAATGATAAAGTGGTTTGCGTATATTGTCGTGTTTTTGATATTTGCGCCATGTTTGTCATTCTCCAAAGCTAAAAATAAACAATTTGTTACCGTTGCGGGTAATTTGGCTATTCATTTGCCCGTTATGGTAAATGATACAACAACAAAAAACAACAAAAAGCAGGATCAGGAGAAAGTTAAAGAGGTAACTAAAGCCAAAAAGCAGCCAAAGCCCGAAAAAGTTGTCACCACCGATAATGCTGCGGCCGCAAAACCAAAGCAAAAGCCAAAACGACAGCGGCGACCCGAGGGCTTGGAACGACCACCTGAGATACCCCGAAGAAATGGCAATTAAAAAAAATAACCACCACCTTTTTACTGACTATTGATGAAATACTTTTTCATATATCTTTTCCTTATAATTTGTACCGGGGCAAACGCCATTGCGCCGTTGAGCGCGTTTAAAGCCCGGCCAAATTACCTGGCCGCTGATACTGATACGGTTTTCAGGAAAAGGTCAATTTCGGTGGGGCTAAATTATGGAAGCGACATTTTGTTTTTTGGACGTACCGGACCGGTTAAATACCCTTATTTTGGCGGCGATGCCATATACAACTTTAAATCGGGCGTTTTTCTATATGCTTCAGAAACGGGTGTGATTGGTTATAACCCTATTGTTGCCGAGATTGATTTGGGTACCGGCTATTTATATAAATATTCAAAAAACGTTTCGGGGGCCATTAGCTATACCCGTTTCCTGTTTAACCGCGATGCTGCAGCTGTTATCAAATCGGCATCATCCAACGATGTTAATTTTAAAAATACTTTCGACTGGAAATTCGCAAAATCAAGCGTCGTGTTCGACTACCTTTTCGGCGAAGCCAATGATTATTTTATTACCCTAAATACCTCAAAATATATTGAAACCAACTGGGGTATTTTTGACGATCAGGATTATCTTTCATTTAATCCGGGTATAAGCGCAATATTGGGCACGCAAAACTTTGTGGGTCGCTACGGAGCTGACCACCCGGGTAAGCTGGACCCCGATTTTATTTTCCCGCCGGGTGGCGATTACGATATTAGGTCACATTATAACAACGGGAGGTTTAATGCACTTAATTATAGTGTTAAACTGCCTATAGCCTATAACAGGCCACATTATACATTTGAAGCCTCATGGAAATATTCGATACCCGTGAATGTAGAAGGTGCGCTGAAAAACAGGCACGAGGTTTTTTTTAACTTAACGTTTTATTACGTGTTTTTTTAAACAGGCATGAATGTTTTAATAATTGAAGACGAAAAGGCACTGGCTGATGAATTGGAAATATTCCTCATCAATTATAATTACATCTGCGAGGTTTGCTTTGATGGCACTACCGCGTCCGAAAAAATAGCAGTTAACCTGTACGACTTTATTCTGATTGACCTGGGCCTGCCCGATTACGACGGGCTTGAGTTGTTGAAAGAAGCAAAAAAAAACAATCCCGATGCGGTTTGCATGATATTAACAGCACGTGCCGAGGTTTCAGATCGTATAAAAGGCCTTGATTTGGGTGCCGACGATTATCTGCCAAAACCTTTTTCGCTTTTGGAATTGCAAAGCCGCATGCAGGCTATTACCCGGCGCAAATATGGCTTGAAACAAAATCTGGTTGATTTAGGCGGTTTTTTGATAAATCTTACCGACCGAACGATCACTTATCAAACTACTGAAATTAGTACCATCACCAAAAAAGAGTTTGATTTGATTGCTTATTTAATATTGCATAAAAACCGGACGCTAACCAGGTCGCAATTAAGCGAGCATATTTGGGGTAGCGTTGTGAACGATGACTATGATTCTAACTATATTGATGCCCACATAAAAAATATCCGGAAGAAACTGAATGTGTTTGCCCCGCCCGATTGGCTGGAAACCGTTAGAGGGCTGGGATATAAAATAAAAATCAGCATATAAACAATTGAAACTAAAATCAAAACTAACGCTGTTTAATGCCATCTCAAAATTGGTTATCGTAACGCTGTTTGTTTTGTTGCTGCCATTTCTTATCCGCAATATTAACCGCAGCTTTACCGATACCAAACTGCAAAAGCAAAAGAACAAGCTTCTTCAAATTATAAAAACGTCGGGCGTTAAAGATTATTTATACGCTACCTATTCGCCGCTTAAGGAAGAATATTACAGTTTGGATGAAGATTCGCTGGATGAAAACCTGGACACTATAAAAAATGAAAAACGGAAAATTGAAGGCGACACCATTTTTTACCGGATATTGAGCTATAACTTTACCGTGGATAAAAAAAGTTATCTGCTTGAAATTGGGAAAAGTATAGGTAGTATTGATGAAACCGCAACACCCCTGCAAAATTTAGCCTTTGAAGTATTAGTAAGCTTAATACTGTTAACTATACTGGCCGATCAGTTGTATACAACTTACGTGCTAAAGCCGCTCGGCTTAATAATAAAAACAAAGCTTATTGGCAATAAGTTTCCAAACTTTGGATCCTATAATAAAGTAGAGACTTCTACATCCGATTTTAGGCATCTGGATATCAGCATCCATAAAATGATCCAGACCATTGAAGGTACTTTTCAAAAAGAGCGTGAGTTTATATCTAATGCTTCGCACGAGCTGATGACACCCATATCTATTCTGCAATCAAAAATCGAAAACATGTTTGAGCGGGAAGATATTGTTGACGAACTGAAGGCCCGCCTGCTGGAAATGCAAAAAATTTTAAACCGCTTAAAAAGCATTACCAAAACGTTGCTGTTGATATCACAAATTGAAAACGAACAATTTTTAAAGGAAGATAAAATAGCTTTATCCGAATTATTTGGCGAGGTATATGACGAGATATCCATCCGCTTGCAGGATAAAAATATTAGCTATGAGGCCAATATTCCTACTAATTGGGTTTTAATAAACGTAAACAAGTTTTTACTGTTTAACCTGTTTTTCAATTTGATTAACAACGCCATAAAATACAACCACGAAAACGGCGGAATAAAGATAGTTGCCAACCACGAAAACAATATGTTTAGCATCAGCATAATTGATACAGGCATCGGCATTAACGCAGGGGATCTTCCTTTTATTTTCGATCGGTTTAAAAAACTTCGGCAATCTCTTAAATACGATAGTTTCGGCCTTGGTTTGCCCATTGTAAAATCTATTGCAACATTTCACGCTATAACCATCGAAGTTACATCTGAAAAAGATAAGGGAAGCACCTTTAAACTTATTTTTCCGAAGGAAGTGATTGAGCCATTGGCTCATTAAGTTATTGGAGCATTCAGGTTATACTTTATTATTGAACATTGTAATGACTTAATGACTTTTTTTAGAAAGAGATTAAACCATTTCGCGCGCAATTCGTCTAATGGGTAAGTTTTAGTTAATTTTATAAAACTTCATACTTTATTCATAAAAAACCTGTTATTTAGTTTTTAATTAGTGATATGAAAAGGATTAGTAAATATGCTTCCGGCCTGTTTTTAACCGGTTTGCTTTCGGTAATGATGATTTCGGTTGCCAGTGCCCAGCGTGGCGGGCATTTTGGTGGCGGCGGTGGTAGTGGCCACATTGGTGGCGTAACAAGTTTTCGCGGTAGTGGTGGCTTGTCGGCGGGTGTGCGTGGCAATAGTTTTGCTGCAGTAACTGCGCGTCCGGGTGTAGGTTTCAGAACAGGCGCCGGCTATTTTGGAGGCGTTGGTTACCATGGCGGTGCGTTTTATCGCCCCGGATTCGGCTATTACGGTTATCCGCATTTAGGCTTTTATTTGGGCGTTTTACCATTTGGTTATTATCCCTTTTACTGGGGTTCGTCGTTATACTATTATTACGGAGGTATATTTTATAGTCCGTACGATGGTGGCGGCTATCAGGTTACTGCTCCTCCGGTAGGTGCGGCGGTGCCTAACCTGCCTAAAAATGCACAATCTATAAAAATTGACGGCATTCAGTACTACGAAGTTGATGGCGTATATTATAAAGAAACCCTTGACGATAAAGGCAACAAAGTATATGTAGTGGCAGGCAAAGACGGTGTATTAAATACCGACGACAGTGCTACCGACCCTAACGCCAGTGTAGCTGCGCCAAAAGTAGGCGATATTGTAAATCAGCTGCCCGATGGTTGCCGCAAGGTGATATTGAATGGTAAAAAATACTTTGTATCGCCAAACGATATTTATTACGAAAAGGTAACCGACCCTAACGGCAACGTAGGTTATCGTATAGCCAGCCTGCCCGACGATGAAAAAGGTGCTTAATAGCCACGTAAAAATAGAAGGCCCTCTGATTTTCGGAGGGCCTTCTATTTTTATCTGACAATACCTTTTGTAATCAATAAGTTAAACACTATTTTTGCGTATGATAAAAAAAGCAGGTGTGTGGATATTGGCCTTGCTGTACCTTGTTACAGCAACGGGCGTTGCGCTTAGCTTTCATTATTGCTGCGATAATTTAGACACTGTAAAAATTAACGCCCCGGCCGCATCTCAAAAAATGCTGGCCTGCAAAAATAAATGTTGTAAAGACAAACACTTAGAGATAAAGGTTAAGGACGTCCATCAGGCGCAATTATCCGCATATTTCGACAAACTGTTTGCTGTACAGTTGCCAACATTATTTTTTGCCGATTTTCTTCATGCTTTCAGGCCTGCTTTGTTGGTAACCTTATCAAGTAAAGATCCTCCCGATTCGGCGCCTGGCCGCTCTGTTACTTTTATAAAAAACCGTGTTTTTCGTATTTGATTATAGCACTTTAACCGTTGTTATTGGGCAGTTAAATCTGCTTATTCAGTTAAAATTCTATAATGCTTAAAATCCGATTCGAAATGAAAACACTAAAAATATTTGTTACCCTGCTGGTGCTTACAACCGGCATAGCCAAAGCCCAATTTACCAAAGCCGAACTACAAGTTAGCGGCCTTACCTGTGCCCTGTGTGCAAAAGCCACCGAAAAATCATTAAAAACGCTCCCCTTTGTTAGCGAAATTAAAACCGATTTGATGAGAAATGTATTTATCATCGTATTTAAAAACAACACGCCGGTAAATTTCGATCAGGTTAGTAAGTGCGTACACGATGCAGGTTTTTTCATTAACAGTTTAAAAGCCACATTTAATTTTGATAATGTAAAACTGGCCGATAATCATTTTAGCTATGGCGGTGATACTTATCAGGTAATGAACGGCGCCGAAAAATCATTAAATGGCGAAACAGCTGTTACTATTGTGGATAAAGGTTTCGCACCAAAATCTGTTTCCAAAAAATATATTGGCCAAATAGCCGATGTTCCATCCGCTGCGGGCAGGGTTTATCATGTAACTATATAAACCCTTGGCATTAATTTATGAAACGTTTTTTAATGGCCTTAGTCATTGTGGCTACGGCATGGCCTGCATTTGCACAAGAGCTGTATGTAAATACCGAACCTGCCAGCAATATGGCAACCCATTCGCTGGGTATCAGGGTCGAGAATCAAGGATTTTTTAGTCCGATATACAAAACCCGCAGCACGCTGGAGGTGATGTATGGCGAGAGCCGCAGTGTGATGCTGCATGGGTCGTTGTATGTGTCTGATTATTACCATAACCAGCAACATTTTGAAGGGGGCAGCGCATACGCCAAATTTCGCTTTTTATCGGTTGATTCGGTACAGCGGCATTTCCGCGGAGCCTTTTTTGCAAAAATATCGGCTATCAACAACCCCATTCCCAACCAGGAAATTACACTGGAGGGCGATAACTCCGGCCTGCAAAGCGGCGTGGTTTTTACACAGTTGCTGCATAAACTGGCGTTGTCGGGTTCTGCAAGCTATCTGCATGCCTGGAACAACTTTGGAGGTAATATTATACCAACAGTAAACGCTCATGATGCTATTGGTTACACTCTATCAGCCGGATACCTCACACTGCCCAAACATTATAAAAGTTACGATCAGATAAATCTAAATCTGTATGCCGAGTTGTTAGGCAAAACTAATCCGGGCTATGGCCAAAGCTATCTGGATGCTGCTCCGGCGGTGCAGTTAATTTTCAACAGTTTAATAAGGGTTGATTTTTCATACAGGATACCGTTGTACAGCACAATAGAGCGCAATACCGCAAGGGTGTATTTGGTGAGGGTAGAGTATAATTTGTTTAATTTGTGAGACCTGGGTCTAAACGTACGAAATTTTTAAATTTCGTACGTTTTTCCCGGCATTAACTTTAACCTTTTGGCTTTCGCCTTTAACCTTTATCCCCTTTTCACTATCTTCGGCAAAACTTTTCAACCATGAACGCTTACTCTTTTGTTAAAGAACTCCATTCGGGTTTCAGGTACATCGTATTTGTACTGGTGTTAATCGCCATTATTCAATCCCTATTGGGATGGCTGGGTAAAAAGCCCTATACCGAACTTAACCGCAAAATCAATTTATTTGCGCTGATTTCGGCACATACTCAATTGCTTATTGGTATCGTGTTATACTTTTTAAGCCCGCTGGTACAATTTAGTGGCGATACCATGAAAAATGCCACAACGCGTTATTTTACCGTGGAACATTGGGTGATGATGATCATCGCAATTGTGTTAATTACCGTTGGGCACAGTAAATCTAAAAAAATTGTACTGCCCGAAGCAAAGCACAAAACCATCGCAATATTTTATATCATAGCACTTTTGGTGATAGTGGGGGCTATTATTGCCGGGCATTTGCCTGTTTTTGGCTCATTGTAATAAAAAAGTTAAGAAAAAATTTGCAGATTCAATTTTCTTTATAAATTTGTGACCGCAATGATCAGAAACAACTATACAAACAGCTGGTGGCACCAATTAATTTTGGCAGCCGGTTAAAGTTTTTGATCAGATCGATTAATCAATTATAAACCTAAATAGGAACCCGGCGACCCTCATTCGCCGGGTTTTTTATTTTTAAGGCTTTTTAAAAACAAACATGAAGAAGTATAAAATATCCACTACCAATAAAAAGATGCTTGCTGATACCACTACCCCGGTAAGCATTTACCTGCGCCTTCGCGATGTTTTCCCCAATTCGTTGCTGTTGGAAAGCTCTGACTACCATAGCCGCGAAAACAGTTTAAGCTACGTTTGCTGCGACCCCATCAGCGGGCTCGTGTTGAATGACGGCGCCCTGAAAATATCTTTCCCTGATGGCCTGGAAGAGAACTACGCCCCCGGCGAGTTTGACCTGATTGACCGCATTAATAATTTTGTGGATAGTTTTGATACTGATTTAAATGCTACCAAAATACTATCAAACGGTCTGTTCGGTTATTTCACGCATGAAGCGGTTGAGCATTTTGAAACCATCCGTTTAAAACAGAGCGATGACACCACCCGGAAAATTCCGGTAATGCAATATCATATTTACCGGTACATCATCGCCATAGATCATTTCAAAAACGAATTATATATCTTCCAAAACCAGCCCAACGGTCAGCCGGCTAACGGCGGACTGGATAAACTGGCCGATCTGATCCGCAACAAAAACTTCCCGGAATACAAGTTCGAAAGTCACGATGAGGAACAGTCAAACTTAACCGGCGAAGAATTTATGGCCCTGGTTGAAAAAATGAAACAACACATTTACCGGGGTGATGTATTCCAGATAGTACCCTCGCGCGGATTCTCGCGCAAGTTTTTGGGCGACGAATTTAATGTGTACCGGGCCTTGCGCTCCATTAATCCATCGCCGTATCTATTTTATTTTGACTATGGCGATTTCAGAATATTCGGCTCATCGCCCGAGGCACAAATCACCATAAAAAACCAGGTGGCCAGTATATTCCCTATTGCAGGGACCTTTAAACGCAGTGGCGACGATGAAAAAGATGCCGAAATAGCCCGCATGTTGGAAAACGACCCCAAAGAGTCGGCCGAGCATGTCATGCTGGTTGATTTGGCCAGGAACGACTTAAGCCGCCATTGCGGCCAGGTGGAGGTAAAGGCCTTTAAGGAAGTACAATATTACTCGCATTTAATTCACCTGGTATCGCACGTAAGTGGCAAACTACTGCCCGGCGCATCCTCATTTAAAGTCGTAGCCGATACCTACCCGGCAGGCACCCTAAGCGGCGCACCCAAATACAGGGCCATGGAGATCATCGACGAAAACGAAAAAACAAAACGCAGTTTTTACAGCGGCGCTATCGGCTACTTTGGGTTCGATGGTTATTTTAATCATGCCATCATGATCCGGTCGTTTTTAAGCAAAAACAATACTTTACATTACCAGGCCGGGGCGGGTATAGTTGCCGGATCGGTTGCCGAAAGTGAATTGAAAGAGGTAGATAATAAGATTGCGGCTTTGAGGAAAGCGATTGAGTTGGCAGAGGAATTGTAAACACCACCCCTAACCCCCTAAAGGGGGAACTGATAGTTTGAGAGTAACACGAGTATAAAATGACAGATAACACTAATATAGATAATCCCTCCCCCTTTAGGGGGCCGGGGGGTGAGAGGATTTTAATCATCGACAATTACGATTCATTCACCTATAACCTGGTACACCTGGTTAACGAAATTGGCCTGCAATGCGAGGTATGGCGCAATGATAAATTCAGTATTGGCGATGTGGATGCATTCGACCGCATTATTCTCTCGCCGGGACCGGGAATACCATCAGAAGCAGGCTTGCTGTTGGAGGTAATTGAAAAATATGCGCCAACAAAAAGCATATTTGGTGTTTGCCTGGGTCAGCAGGCTATTGCCGAAGTTTTTGGCGGGAGGCTGTACAACCTGAATCAACCCATGCACGGCATTGCCACGCCGATAAAAGTAACCGACAAGCAAGAGAAACTTTTTATAGGTCTGCCTGAAAGCTTTAAGGTTGGCCGCTACCACTCGTGGGTGGTGGATGAAAAGGCAATGCCCAATGTTTTGGATGTGACCGCCATTGACGAGGCTGATAATTCGGTGATGGCTTTGCGGCATAAGCAATATGACGTGCGCGGTGTGCAGTTTCATCCGGAATCAGTGTTGACGGAGTACGGGAAGGCGCTGATGCAGAATTGGCTTAGGTCAAACTAATTGTATAAATATAAAAAGCGATTTGTCATCCTGAGCGCAGCGAAGGATCTTCTGAGATATACGTAGCTGACAATGCATGTTTGCTATTGGAGGGAGCAGAAGATCCTTCGCTGCGCTCAGGATGACAAAGAAAAAGTTATATTAAGGCTTTTAAAAATGACAATATTAGACACCATAGTAGCACGTAAAAAAGTAGAAGTGCAACAGGCAAAACGCCGCACATCATACACTAAACTGGAGGAATCAGAACTTTTCACGAGGGAATGCTATTCCTTTAAGGATTTTCTGTTAGATCCGCAACGCACAGGCATCATTGCCGAATTTAAGCGCAAATCACCATCGAAAGGTATTATTAACGATAAGGTAACCGTTAAACAAGTTACCAACGGTTATGCTGCGGCCGGAGCATCGGCATTATCTGTTTTAACAGATACGGACTTTTTTATGGGCAAAAAGGCCGATTTAATAGCAGCACGTAAAGACAATAACATACCGGTATTGCGTAAGGATTTTATGATTGATGAATATCAAATCATCGAAGCAAAATCATTGGGCGCCGATATTATATTGCTGATAGCCGCCATCCTTACCCCTGCTGAAATACAAAAGCTGGCATCCTTATCAAAAAGCCTGGGATTAAATGTATTGCTGGAAGTGCATAACCTGGAAGAGCTGGAGCGCAGCATTAACCCCAACCTGGATGCCATAGGTGTAAATAACCGCAATCTGGCGGATTTTACGGTTTCGGTTGAAACCAGTTACAGTTTAGCCCCACATATTCCATCCGAATTTTTAAAAATATCCGAGAGCGCCATCAGCAATCCTGAAACTATCAGACAATTAAAACAGGCAGGATTTAATGGCTTTTTAATTGGCGAAAACTTTATGAAACAGACGGACCCGGGATTGGCGATGAAAGAATTCGTATCACAGATTTAAACTGATTATTTTGATCACACAGATTAAAGAAATCAGCAAATCATGATTCAAAAAAGTATCACAGATTTAGACTGATTATTTTGATTCCACAGATTAAAAATCTGCAAATCGTGATTCAAAAAGTATCACAGATTTAAACTGATTGTTTTGATCACACAGATTAAAGAAATCTGCAAATCGTGATTCAAAAAAGTATCACAGATTTAAACTGATTATTATAATTACACAGATTAAAAAAATCTGCGTAATCTGTGTAATCAAATAAAATCTGTGATTCAAAAAGTATCACAGATTTAGACTGATTATTTTGATTCCACAGATTAAAAATCTGCAAATCGTGATTCAAAAAAGTATCACAGATTTAAACTGATTATTATAATTACACAGATTAAAAAAATCTGCGTAATCAAATAAAAATCTGCGTAATCAGTGAAATCAAATAAAATCTGTGATACAGAAAGAAAAAATCCGTGCAATCTGATTAATCAATAAAAATCTGTGATACAAATTTTCTATTTTCACGAATTATCATATTTCGCGAAAATGAAAAAAACCATTACCCTCTCGTTAATTGCTCTTGCCGCAATGGCACACGCGCAGCAAAAAAGCATCGGCGGTTTTACCGACGCCTCGGCTGCTAAAGAATTGCAGACCGAAAAAGCTTTCGATGCCTCGTTAAATGCCCAACGCATTGGCGAAAATTTGAAAGAACTGTCGGCTTTTCCGCATAATATAGGTTCGCCGGGAAGTAAGGCTGTGGCCGAAAAGATATTGCAGAAATACAAAAGCTACGGGCTGGATGCCCACCTGGAAGCCTATACCGTACTTTACCCAACACCTAAAACAAGGGTATTGGAGCTTACCGGCCCCACCCAATACACGGCACTGTTAAAAGAACCGGCTTTGGCCGAAGACGCTACATCTGGCCAGGCCAACCAACTGCCTACCTATAATGCATGGAGCGCGGATGGTGATGTAAGTGGGGCCTTGGTTTTTGTCAACTACGGCCTGCCCGATGATTACGAAACTTTGGCTAAAATGGGCATTGATGTTAAAGGTAAAATTGTAATTGCCAAATATGGCCGGTCATGGCGCGGGATAAAACCAAAAGTAGCCTACGAACATGGTGCCATTGGTTGTATCATTTATTCGGACCCGAAAGATGATGGCTATACCGCCGGTGATGTGTATCCTAAAGGCGCATTTAAAAACGAATACGGTGTGCAACGAGGTTCGGTAATGGATATGGTAATCTACCCCGGCGATCCGCTTACTCCGGGCGTTGGTGCAACTAAAGACGCCAAACGTTTGGATAGAAAAGACGCCGTTACGATATTGAAAATACCTGTATTACCTATCAGTTACCATGATGCCCAACCTTTGTTAGCTGCGCTTGACGGTGATGTAGCCCCACGCGACTGGCAGGGAACGCTCCCTATTACTTACCACATTGGTGCAGGCAAGGCCATTGTACATTTAAAATTGGAATTTAACTGGGATATGGTACAGGCTTATGATGTTATCGCCAAAATAAAAGGATCAGAAAAACCGGATGAATGGGTAATGCGTGGCAATCACCACGATGCCTGGGTAAACGGCGCCGGCGACCCCTTGAGCGGACAAGTAGCTATGTTGGATGAGGCCAAAGCCCTTGGCGATTTGCTGAAAACCGGCTGGAAACCTAAACGCAGTATTGTTTATTGCTCATGGGATGGTGAAGAACCGGGTTTGTTAGGATCGACAGAGTTTGCCGAGGACCATGATAAAGAATTGCAGCAAAAGGCAGTAGTTTATATCAACTCCGATGGCAATGGCCGTGGCTTTTATGGCGGCGGCGGTTCGCAAGCGTTAGAGCCATTTATGGACGAGATTACACAATATGTAATTGACCCGCAAACTAACGTTAGCATTTATGATCGTAGAAAGGCGCACGATTTGGTGAACGCGACATCATCAAAAGATAAAAAAGAAATACTGGACCGCAAGGGTGGCCGTTTGGAGTCGCTTGGCTCGGGGTCTGATTATTCATCGTTTTTACAGCATTTGGGTATCCCCACATTGGATTTGGGCTTTGGCGGCGAAGATCCGGGTGGCGAATACCATTCTATTTACGATTCGTTTGATGATTACCGCCGGTTTAAAGATCCTAAATTTGAATATGGCGTTACATTGGCGCAAACTGCCGGTCATGCTGTTTTACGTATGGCTGATGCCGAGGTGTTGCCGTTCGATTTCCGTAACCTTAGCACCACCATTGATAAATACAGCAAGGAAGTAAGTGACCTTGTAGATAAAATGCGTGAAAATACCGAGGTGGAGAATCAGTTGATAAAAGCCAATGATTTCGCCATTGCTGCCGACCCTACCAAACAGGAAGCTGCCCCGGTTGCTAAGGCTGAAGTGCCGAAATTAGATTTTACTGCGTTAAAAGCCGCGCTGGATACGTTAAAGAAAAGCGCTACGCAATTGGCTGCCACCTGGGCAACTGCATCGCAAACAGCAGGCGATCATGACCAGTTAAACCAATTATTGTATCGCGCCGAGCAACAATTATTATCTGATGGTTTACCACGTCGCCAATGGTACAGGCATACTATTTATGCCCCGGGGTTTTATACCGGCTACGGCGTTAAAACGCTCCCGGGCATCCGCGAAGCTATTGAGCAGCGCAACTGGACCGAAGCGCAGGAGCAAATTGGCGTTGTAGCAAAAAGTATCAGCAATTTGGCAGCGTATTTGGCAACTGCGAAATAGTTTTCCCGTTTGGAATATAAAAACGGGAATTGGAGCCCAGAGGCAACGGCGATGAGTTTTTATTTATTGCCGTTGGCTTTAGCCAACGGATAACCGATCAGATAAACAAGGCTTTAGCCGAAATAACAACCAGACGTCAAGCAACCTGGCGATTATTTCGGCTAAAGCCTTGTAAAATAGATACAACGTTCCGTTGGCTAAAGCCAACGGCAATGATTTTCCGCTGCCCCCTTTACAGGGTCTGCCCCACACCAAAATACTCTTCCAACTCACTTAACGTTGACGAGCTGGTGGCTATATCTTTAATAATCACGCCTTTTTCCATTAGCAATATCCGGTCGCATACATCGGTGATATGATTTAAATCATGACTGGAAATTAAAGTGGTCACTCCTTTGTTTTTGTTCATATCCTTCAGCAGGCTTTTAAGTCGGAATTGTGTTGTGGGGTCGATATTGGCAAACGGCTCATCCAGCATCAGTAATTCGGGGTTTTGCAATACGCAGGAGGCTACGCCAACCTTACACTGATTCCCTTTTGATAAATCGCGGATATATTTGCCCTTTTTTAATATTTCGCCGTTAAAAAAGTCGGTCATCCCGGCTAAGAAATCATCAACATGGGCGCGGCTTTGCTGATGTAAACCGCCGATGAAGTAAAAGTATTCTTCGGGCGTTAGGTAGTCAATTAAAAAGCCCTCGTCCAGGTACGAAGCGGTATAGTTTTTCCACTTTTCGTGACCGGCAACAGGTTCGCCGTTTGAAAGTACTTCACCGCGTTCGGCCCGTATCAAATCCAAAATCATCCTGAACAGCGTAGTTTTACCTGCACCGTTATTGCCTACCAGGCCAACACTTTCGCCCTTTTTAATTTCGAGTTGCGGTACGTTTACAACGGTAACACCGCCGTACATTTTTATGAGGTTGTTAATTTGTATCATATTATTTGTTTCTGAACCCTTCGGCTATGGTGTATCTTTTGGTATAATAATCGGCTTCCAGTTTTTTTATCCAGAAGTTGCGTGTAAAAATAAATGCAATGCCGGTAACGGCCAGTAAGGCCAGGCCTATATCGCCATGGTGCAACAATGCCAACGGCCCGTAAATAACATAAGGTGCAATTAACAATGGAAATGATAATATCCACTGATTACCACTCATGCCTTCCCAATTAAATGCCGCTCCTTTTGACAGATCCATCCGCTTATAATTCCGGTTGGCAAAAAACAGCACCAGCGTAGTATTGATACCGATGTTCCATAAATACATAATAAAATGGATCATCAGCGTTCGCCAGCCATAGTATACGTAAGGGATAGTTAAAACGAAATAAAAGGTTGATACGATAGTAAACAACAGGTACTTGCCTTTTAAAAAATCGGTAAAGCTAATTTTACTAACCAGCAAACCGTCAAAATGCGACGATTGCCAGGCAAACATAAACTGGCCATATTGAATAATAAAAATCCCCGTCATAAACATGCCGACAAAAACCTTGAAGCCCTCGGCGCCTGCCGGACCAGGTTTGCCATAAAACATTAAGCCGTAAAGCATAAAAAACAGGCCCATTATTAAAGCCGAACGTGAGCGTTTGTTGCGCAGTATCAGTTTAATTTCGTTACCTACCAAATCGCCAATGTTGCCAAAACGGTTTAGCAAGGGATATTCAGTACTGCTTTTGTATGACGATGCCTTGTGTGACCCTAATTCTTCGAGGTAGAGGTTTTGTTTAAGGTAAAAAAAGTTGAGATAAAACATCATCGCGCCAAGCGCAACTGGCAGTAAGGCCAGCGCCGCATGATTAACTAATTGGCCAAAAAACAGGTAGGATATATTACGGATTGAATAGAAGTGCCATAAAAAATCACCCAGGCCAAGCAGTATAATTATTCCGGCGGCAATTAAGTATATCCAGCCGTTGAGGTTTGCTTTCCGTTTGATGTAAAGCGCCAGGTAATTGTTAAAAACAGCCAAACCGGCTATCGAAATGATAAACGCAAATGCCACCAGCGCCCCCGAATCGGCTGCTATAATTTTTAAAACAAAGGGCACAAAAAGGATAAACGGCCATAAATTAAATACCGACAATAGCGAGGTAAAAGCCAAATAGCCAACCACCGTATTGCGTTTGATGGGCAATTGCAAATAAGGCTGCACTCGCAACGTCGGCAAATCCTGTAGTTGCAGGCGCATAAACAGGTCGGCTATAAAGTAGATTAGGATTACCCCACAAAAGGAAACAAGGAGGTCGGCTTTTGGAAATAATTGTTCCAAAAGCTTATCCAAAAAGAAACCCAAAAGAAGAACATTGATTAACAGGTATAAAATTAACAGGCCCATCACCACGCGGATGGCAATACTTTTACCTGTATTTTTTGACCGCCAAAAGGCTTTAAGTTCGTGACTGATGAAGGTTGATATCATAGATATATGTTAGATGTAAATAATAGCGCCAACGCAAGTATGCCGGTGTGCTGGCTCCCCCTTCAGGGGGCTGGGGGGTTAATACTTATACCTGTCCCCCCAAATCTTTTTTAACTTCTCTTTTGATTCATACTCCTTAGGATTGTTACCCGGTTCGTACAATTTAGTCCCTTTAATGGCATCGGGCAAAAAGTCCTGATCCACGAAATTGCCTTCAAAACTGTGGGCGTATTTGTAATCTTTACCATAGCCAATATTCTTCATCAGTTTGGTGGGTGCATTGCGTAAATGCAGCGGTACCGGTAAATCGCCTGTTGCTTTTACTAAAGCCATGGCAGCGCCTATGGCCGTAGTAGCCGAATTACTTTTGGCCGATGTGGCTAAATAAATTACTGTTTGCGATAATATCAATTGCGACTCGGGCATACCAATCACCTGTATGGCGTTAAAGCAGCTTTGCGCCAGCAGCAGCGCATTGGGGTTGGCATTGCCGATATCTTCGGAGGCTAAAATGAGCATCCGCCGCGCGATAAACAGCGGGTCTTCGCCGCCGGTGAGCATCCGGGCCAACCAGTACACCGCGCCATTAGGGTCGCTGCCCCGCATGGATTTGATGAACGCAGAGATAATATCGTAATGCTGTTCGCCGGCTTTATCATATAAGGCCATGTTTTGCTGTACGTGCTCCAGCACAGCATCATTGGTAATCACAATATCTTTGCTATCAAACGCATTTACCAGCAGTTCAAAAATATTCAACAGCTTGCGGGCATCACCGCCGGAGAGGCGCAACAATGCCTCATTTTCCTGTATCGTAATATTTTTGGTGCGAAGAATTTCATCCTCGTGTTTAGCCTTTTCCAACAGACTAACCAAATCATCCTCATTCAACGGTTGCAAAATATACACCTGGCATCGCGACAGCAAAGCCGAGATTACCTCGAACGATGGGTTTTCTGTAGTAGCGCCAATAAGTGTTACAATACCGCGCTCCACCGCACCCAGCAACGAATCCTGCTGCGATTTGGAGAAGCGGTGTATTTCGTCAATAAACAATACCGGCAGGGTTTCGCCTTCCGCTTTTAACTGGGATGCTTTTTCAATAACCTCGCGTACGTCCTTAACGCCGGAGTTAATGGCGCTTAGCGAAAAAAATGGCCGGTCGAGCGTTTGGGATATAATATAAGCCAGCGTAGTTTTACCCACTCCCGGCGGCCCCCAAAAAAGCATGGATGGCAACGAACCCGATTCAATGGCTTTGCGTAATACCGCGCCGGGGCCAACCAAATGCTTTTGGCCAACATAATCGTCCAGCGTTTTGGGGCGCATGCGCTCGGCTAATGGCGGCAGATTATTCATAATGTAAATTTGAGAAAAGAAAACGCTACATCCTAATATTTTTAGTAGGATGCTTTGGGGAAATAACGTGGGTGGTTATGGGATTGTTTTAGAGAAGTCCGTTTTGGGGGAGAAGTTATGTCAGGAATTTTTCAAAGCTCATTTAGCAATTCTTCAACCGCGCGAAATTTCAATTTACCTTCTTCTTCAAGTTTCAGTTCTACAAAACCTTGCTTTACGTTTTTCCAAATTTCCATTTGCACCGTTGTTAGTTGTTTCTCTAAAGTCTTGCCTTTTAGCGAAGCTTTATTAAATAACGGTCTTTCTCTTTTCATCATTAAAATATTTCACGGGAAGACGCGATAAACTTCTTTCCTCGGAAGAAAGTGAGCTAATATTAACGTGTTATCGTCGCCATAATAAAAGCACAATCTAAAATCAACCACTTTTATCCGATAAGCTGTTTTATGTCCTTTTAATTTTTGGTATTAGTGATATCCCTTATTGTTTTTGCTGATTTGATTTCTTCAATAACCGCCGATAAATCGCTAAGTAACTCGGGTGGGAGTTTTTTGGTGTCCCTTACGAAAGATGGATTAAATTTATAATTCATGAAAGGCTAAGGTGAAATATAAACTTTAAACTATCTGCTTTTGAGCGTCAATCGACGCTTTCAGCCAACTTTCAAACTCCTCGGCTTCTTCATCAGAGATTGGCGCTTCATCCTTCGTTTTTTCCATTTCGGCTAATAAATACGCATCCTCTTCATCCTCAGACTGCTCAATCTCAACAATTTTAAAATGCAAAGTTTTGGCCATTTCTGTCAGCCAGTTAAGATGCTCACTTTTAACATTATCTATAACCATTCTCATATCACAAATATAACAAACAAATTTTATAATGTTATTTTTGAAAACCATCCGATAAAATACAAAAGCCAGTGATTAATCATTTCACCCAATCCACCTATCATTCCATCTGCGACCAACTTGCCGCAACCGATGTGGACTTAGCTGCCATCATTAAAACCTACGGCTATCCGCCATTTTGGTCGCGACCAAATACGTTTGAGACCCTGGTACATATTATTTTGGAGCAGCAGGTTTCGCTGGCATCGGCCTTATCGGCCCTGAATAAATTAAAAGAACGTACAACGGAGCTAACGCCGGCAAACCTGCTGCTGCTTACCGACGAAGAAATGAAAGCCTGTTATTGCAGCCGGCAAAAAACAACCTACATACGGCACCTCGCCGAAGCCATATTAAGCGGGCAAATTAATTTAACTGAACTGGAAGATATGCCCGACGAAGTGGTACGCGCCAAACTAACAGCCCTAAAAGGCATTGGCAATTGGACCACCGATGTTTACCTGATGTTTGTTTTACAGCATTCAGACGTATTTCCCATTGGCGATTTGGCAGCTGTGAATGCACTGAAGCGTGTAAAGAAGTTATCCCCCGGTGTTATCCGCGACGAGCTGTTGGGCATTGCCGCTCATTGGCAGCCTTATCGAACAATAGCCACTATGCTGCTTTGGCATTTTTATTTATCGGCGCCCAAGAAATCCGGGGTGTTGGTTTAACGTTTAATAAATAATTGTCAACGGTCCGCTAAATTTTTGGCCACCGTTTTTGGCCTTGACCAAATAGTAATATACCCCGGCCGGTAACTTTTTGCCCTGGTATTGCCCGTTCCATGGCGTGCCGTAGCCGTTGCTTTGAAATACCAGGCTACCCCACCGGGTATATACGCTTACCGAAACCGTCGGGTCGCCGTCGAGGCCCTCAATTACCCAGGTATCGTTTACGCCATCGTTATTGGGTGTAAAAGTGTTGGGTATCCAAATTTCGGGACAGTGGTCGGCAACTTTTATGGGTAGCGTGGTTTGGCAGCCGTTTATATCGGTAACCGTTAATTGTACCGTTTGCGGCTGTGTTACCTGGTAGGTTTGTCCGCCCGGTACACCGTTCCAGGCATATTTTGCAAAACCATCGGGGGCGGTTAGTGTAATGGGCTGGCCCTTGTACGGGCAAACCGAAGTATCCTTTACACTAAAGATTGGGTTGGGTAAAAAGCTAACTGAAATACTGGTATCTTCAGTGCAACCTGCTGCTGTGGTTACTGTAGCTGTGTACTTTCCGGCGGTAGTGACATTAATTTGGTCGGTAGTTTCGCCGGTACTCCATTTCAGGGTGCCGCCGGTATAGTGGGCCAGCAGGTTGATTATTTGCCCATCGCAAATGGTGGTTTTTACTATTTGCTCGATACTAACTGTTGCTGGTGGATTAAATGTTAAAACCTGCGCGGTGGATGTTTGCAGGCAGGTGGTGCCATCTGTATTTTGCAGATTATTGATCACAGACGCCGTATAGCTACCGGCTACATCGGTAATTACCGACGTTTTATTCATATTGGCCGTTAGCAATTCGCCATCGCGGTACCAGTTAATGGTGTATGATGCATCTACAGGCACATTAACTGAAAGTGTCGCATTATCGCCTACACAATAAACCGGCTTATCGGAACTAACTGCTGGGGTGGGTAAATTAACCAGATCAATCTGCACTTCGTGCGATGAAACCCAGGACCCTGCACAACTGCTCATTTCAACGCGGTATTTTCCGCTTTTATCAACGGTAAACGAATCGCCGGTGCTGCCGTTCAAAACGCCATTGGTATACCAACGATAGCTAAAAACTGTATTTGGTGATGGGGGAGAAATAATGGTGATGGGCACGCTTGTCTCGCATGATCGATATTCGTCCGGCAAATCTTTTACAAAATAGGGGGCTGGAGTAAAGGAAAGCTGTTGCGCTGGCGACATTTGCGAACATGTAATAGCCGTGCTGTTTAAACTTACCGTATAGCTACCTGCGATTGTATCCTGAATGGTGGTTAAATTATTATCGGCAGGCAACAAAACGTTATCGCGGTACCAATTAATCGTATAACTGTTATCAGCCGGTACATTTACCGACAGCGAGGCAACATCGCCGGCACAGTAAACCGGTTTATCGGTTGCAATTTGCGGTATGGGCAAAGTAATCAGGTCAACCTCTACTTCTTTTGATGGTATCCAGCTATTGGCGCAGGCGCTCACTTCCACTTTGTATTTGCCGGTTTGGGTAACCTGGTAACTGGCGGTGGTATCGCCATTTAAGGCGCCATTGGTGTACCATCGGTAATGATATAGCGGATTATTATCAGTTTGGAGCGGCGTTGGTGTATTGCCGCACTGTTGTATTTTATCGGGATAGTTGAATGAGAATACAGGTGCGGTAATTACATCAACCCTGAGGTGATTACTGTTTAAATGAATTCCGCTGCATGGGTCGTAGAGCACGGCGTAATAATCGCCAGTTGTGTTAATGGTTAGCGAGTCTTTAGTTTGTGCAGGTAATTCATTTCCATCCTTATACCATTGTACATTAATGCCGCTAAATGTATAAGGGGTCACTATAGATACTACCGAATCGCCTGCGCAAACGGATATTGCCGATAATGTATCCGGTTGGCTATTAAAACTAATTGCCTTTGTTGTTTTTGAATTGAGGTAATCTTCGTAGTCTGGCTTTACCAGATAAAGCCCGTCATCGGCCGCTAACCATACCCCGTCTTCGCACGACGGGTAACGGATAAATGCCGGATTTACACAAACATCATTAATCACAATATTTCCCAATTCGTCATCGTGATACAACGTGAAAAGATGCATGTATACTGCGCCTTGGTTAGCATAGATATTGCTACTGAAGTAAAATCCTTTATCTGTACCTATAAGCAAATTCTGATGCGTATTTTGACCACCAAATGCGGTAAGGCCATAAATATCTGCTATTTTGTTAACCCCAATACCATCCAAATAATGACCGGAAGGAAAGTAAATGGAGTAATAGCTGTAGTCGCCATAGCTTTGAAACATACCCCGGTTGTTTCCCCAAAACAACGTTGCGAAAACCCCGTTACCCCCATTAAGAGCTGTGTTAATGCCAGTTGCTGTCCTTATATTATAACCAAACTCATTTCCGCCTTCCCATAGATATTCGATCCATTGAGTAAAATCTCCGGGCCAGTATCTTATTGGTTGGTATTGAATGGTATCTCCTGTTACAATGTCAGTGGTTTGATCCGAACTGTCCTTATATAACCGTGTTCGATAGGTGGACTGATATATTCGGCTATCACCGGCGTTAGTCTGATTGACGAATGAACTGGTAGCCGGATCATAATTTCTAAATCCCTTATCGGTACCCACCAGCAAAGTAGACGGGCCATACTGAAAAGCGGCGACGTAACCGTTTGATATCCCTATTGAGTTTACAGTGCCAGGTATCCCATCGTTGTTACCAATAGTATGGAAAGCCCCACTTCGGTATTCAATAATATTGGTTGAATTGGTTGCCACAAACACCGTATCCTTACTTTTCCCCGCAATATCAATAAATGGCAAACTGCTGTATGCCGAAAACTTAGCGGTATAATCATCAACCGCCAGCGTCAAACTATTTACCCGATAAACCTGGTTATTTTGCGCCAACACCCATAGATAAGGGTCGTTAAAATCGCGTTTTACCTTTAAGATCTTTTTACCGGCAAACAAATGTGCATTTAAATGAAAATCCACATCCTGCTGGCTGTAAGCGACATTTACGAAACCTGTTAGCGATACAAAAAAGAGAAGCCAGCCAATCCGATTGTTCATTTGTGCAAGATGAAGGACGAGGCTAAGATAATGCAAAATTTATTTGCCGCGCCTATATTTTCTGTACATTTAGGCCCCCGATTATTCAACCTGATTTTTCCTGATGATTAAAAAATTACCCTTCCTGTTATTGCTTATCTCCACCTATGCCTGTGCCCAGGATGCTGATTTTTTTAAACCCGATTCGGTAAGGCGCAAAATAAAGGCTGTAGAAATTACAACCTCCATTAACATCGACGGTAAAATGGATGAGCCCGAATGGAATCTGGCCGCATCTTCACCGCCATTTATACAGGTGGAACCTTACCAGGGGAAACCCTCTGCCTATCCCACCCGCGTTAAGGTACTTTACAATAAAAAATACTTATACTTCGGCATTGTGGCTACCGACCCCTTAGGTAAAAAGGCGATTATGGCCACCGATTTTATCCGCGATTTTGATTTTACCAAACACGATTTGGTGAACTTGAGTTTCGATACCTTTAACGATAAGCGCAACGCCATGGCCTTTGCAACCAATGCCTACGGTGTACAACGTGATCTGCTGGCTTTCGATGATCTTTATTTTGATATTGATTGGGACGGGCTGTGGACGGTGCGCACCACCCGCACCGATAGCGGCTGGGTGGCCGAAATTGCTATCCCCTGGAAAACCCTGCGCTATCCAAAAACAAACGACACTATACAAAGCTGGGGATTTAACGTTTACCGTAACCGGCGGCTTACCAATGAGATCAGTGCGTTTTCGCCATTCCCGCGGGTGTTTAGCGCTACGCACATGGACTATGCCGGTTTGTTAACCAACTTACAACCACCGCCGCCAACTACCAATATCCGGTTTATACCCTACGTTTTAACTTCGTACGATCATTACAGCAATTACGGACCGGACGTAAAAGCACAAGCAACTACCTTTAAAACAGGTGGCGATTTAAAATGGGCCATCAACCCCAATTCGGTGCTCGATTTAACGGCGCACACCGATTTTGCCCAGGCCGACGCCGATTTGCAGGTAAATAATACCACCCGTTTCTCGGTTTTCTTTCCCGAAAAACGGCAGTTTTTCCTGGAAAATGCTTCGCTGTTTGGCGTGGGTGTAAACCAGGCACTTGATGGTTCGGGTGGCGCTATGCGGTATCAACCATTTTTTAGCCGCAATATTGGTTTGGATACCAGCGGCAATCCCATCCCTATTGTGGCAGGCGGCAGGTTTGTTTACCGCTCATCAAAACTAAACTATGGCGCCATTGCCATACGGCAGGGTAATTATAACGATATGCCGGGCACCAACTTTTTTGTGGGTCGCGTATCCGAAAACTTTGGGGATCAGGACCGCATCGGTGCGCTGGTTAGCGTAAAAAATCAGCCGGGCGGCGCATCCAATATTGAAACTACGGTGGATGGATTTTTCCGTTTAAACGAATCCAATTCCGTTAACGCTATTCTTACCCAATCAACCACAACCAATACCGGGGCTAAAGGATTTGGCGGTATTATGCAATATTATAACTCCAACAATCATTATAAAATATGGTGGACAGAATCCGTCATCACCAAAGACTTTGATCCGCAAATGGGCTTTGTATCCCGTAAGGATGTAATTGGCACCACACCCGGCATGAACTATTACTATCGTGGCGATTTACTCCCCTTTAAAAAATACCTGCTGGCCCTGGAGCCCGGCTTTTTGCCCGAAATTTACTATACCGCATCAACAGGTAAGTTTGCCGAAATGGACCTGCCATTTTGGCCCGTATGGTTTAATTTTAAAAGCGGCGCTTACTTTGGCTGGGGAATTACACCGATCCGCCAGCACTTAACTGATTATTTTGAGCCACTGGGCGTCCGTATAGCTCCCGGAGATTACAGCTACATGCAACAGGGAATCATGTTTACTACTGACCCTTCGAAAATCATCAATTTTTCGGGCACTTATTCAACGGGCAGCTATTTTAACGGGCACCTTACATCAAGCGATTTGAAGTTGCAATTTGCTCCCATCCCTTATATCTCGCTATTAGGCGAATTTAACCGCAATCATTTTACCGGCGTAGGCGAGCAAAAAACCACCACGACAGTAAATCTTTATATTTTACAAAGCCGGTTTGCCTTAAATCCGCGCTTGCAGCTAACCGGTATTTACCAGCGCAATTCGCTCAACAATGCAGATAATTATAACATCCGCCTTTCGTGGGAGTTTTTACCGTTATCGTACGTGTATTTAATTTACAATCGAGGGGTAACCAGTACTGTAACCAATATGGTAATACAAAGCCAGGCCGAAGATCATATTATAGCCAAAATTAGTTATTTGCAGCAGTTTTGAGGGGGGTGTTATGGGGTTGAAAAAGTTGTAGTAGTTGTAAAGGTTCAAAAAAAGGCGTCATTACAAAATTTACACTCTTACAACTACTACAACCATTCCAACTATTACAACCTTTTCAACATCTACAACCCTTATTTCCCTTGCAGCGGTTGCGGCGCATAAGTCCGCTGATTACGTAAAAACCGGCGCAGGTTGGCCCGGATCATGGATATAAATTCATAATCGCTGGCCGTGGTGGTGGTATAGTAGCCAGGACGATATCTGAACATAAACGAGCTCAGTTTATCATCCTTTAAGCCGGTGATATTGCCTACAAAATTGCGGTTAAACCTAAAGTCTATTACATTCTGTTGGTAATCGTGGTCAATTGTGGCGCGCAAACGGGCGGCGTTTCGTCCGCTGCGGCTGATGGAATTATACAGGGCATCGATGCTGAGGCCTGCGCCGCCGCCTGGCGATGAACTCAGGTAATCGCCGTAAGCCAGCGATCCATAAATTTTGCTATAGTCCTGTTTGGTGGCTTCCAACCGGGCCTCGGGCGTTGCCAGGCTATCGTGAATGGTTACTTCCCGCAGCTGTATGGCAATGCGGGCCATATACACTGCAATAGCCGCATTGCTTTGCACTTTTACAGTGTCAGAATGAAACTCTGTTTTCGCGAAAACCAGCACGTCGCCAACCTTGGCGCTTATTTTAAACTCGCCCTTTAAATTATTATAGATGGTAGCTCCAGTAGTAATATTATGAATATTCACAACGGCAATGCGGTCTTTATTCTCCTTTTCGAACACAATTCCGGTAACGATGCCGTCCTGAGCGAAGCACCTTAGCGTAATTATTAAAAAACAGAACAGCAGCCATAATCTCATTACAGCGCCAAATTTAAATATCCGGCATGGGCTACGCATGTTTTTTAACAATAATTAACGGTGTTACTTAACCACAACAAGTTTCTGGCCAATTTTTATATTAAAATCTGGCAGGTTGTTCATTGTTTTCAGGTCGTCAACCGTAAGTCCAAAACGGCGGGAGAGGCTGTATAGTGTGTCTCCTTGTTTTACGGTGTACATTTTATTAACAACAGCAGGATCATTTTGAGCGTTCACAGGCTGCACAGTTGCAGGTTTAACGGTTGTTGCCTGAGCAGGAGCTGGCTGTGCCGGCGTTGATTGCGTCGGAGCCTGTTGAATAGGCGCCAGCACAACAGGAGCAGCCTTAACCGGCGCCGATTGGTTGTGCGGCTGGTAAAGCGTGGAATCATTTTTAGCCTTAACGGAGTCTTTGGCTTCTTTAACCGCCTTTTTATCTATCTGGGCAAACACAGTATCTACACGCTTAATTTTTTGTATCTCCACCTCGGGGGTGTCATATTGGTGCAAGTTATATTTTTCAATAACGTTGATGATTAAGGTAGCGTAGTTAGGGTTGGTGGCATAGCCGTCCTTTTTAAGGCCATAGGCCCATCCCCGGTAATCATTTTTATCCAGTTCGAAAAGGTTGATATAATTTTTTCTTTTCAGGAATTCTGAATGATCACGGAACGAATCTTCGGCATTATTGTAAACCCTGAAGGCATCGTTAGGGTGATCGTCATCTTTATAATAAACGCGGCCCTTCCAGTCGCTGGTGCTTTTAATGCCGAAATGATTATTGGCCACGCGGGCCAGTTCGCCATTCCCGCTGCCCGATTCAAATAAGCCCTGTGCCAGGGTAATACTTGCAGGTATGCCATAAGCATTCATTTGTTGTATGGCAATGGCCTTATATTTAGCAATATATTGTAGCGAGCTTTGCGGCGTATAACCGTTAATGTCGGCAGCGTTCTGTTTTTGTACCTGTTGATTGTTTGACTTTGCCTGTTTGCTGCTTAGCGTGGTTTTACGCGGGGTGCAAGCGAAAACGAAAAGAGATAAAATAACTATAATAGATGTTTTACGCATGGATGTAAATAGCTTAATAATTGGCTTTTTGTAAATGCAGCCAAAAATAAGATATTTTGCCGGAAATGATAATTGTTAATAATTCACATACTTTTCGGTGAAAGTGCCGTCGGCATAGAAATCTATCAGGCCATAGCCGGGAGCGGTTTCGCGTTTGTTGCCCTCCCACCAGGCACCGCTTACGGCCCCGTTACATATATACGTTACATTGTTATAAACTACCTTATCGCGCAGGTGGATATGTCCGCTAAGGCACAGCTTAACATTGGGGTGCTGATAAAACAAGTTGATAATTTTTGCGGTATCGGTGTGCATATCGCCACCCAGCATTTCCCATTTATTAACAATATTATCTTCAACCATTAGCGTGGCCGTAAGTATGGGGATATGCGACATTACGCAAACCGGCATATCCTGCGGTGTAGTTTGCAGTTCGTTTTGCAGCCAGGCAAATTGTTCGTCGCCCAGTTTGCCAATGTACCAGGTGTTATCAATATCCAGGTGTACACTATCCAGCAAGATAAACTTCCAGCCGTTTTTTATAAAGCTATAATAAGGCATTGTGAGTTTCAGTTGATCCAGTGCATATTTTTTGCCGTAAATGGCCTGACCTTTATCATCTTCATTCCACCAGATATCATGATTGCCCAGTATATAGTGCAATGGCAGGCTGCAATACGACTGGATAAGCGAATGCCACAGTTTCCATTGCGCATCAATCACATCGCGGTTTTCCTTATTCATATCAAATACGGTATCGCCGCCGCTTAATATCATATCAACTCCCGGTTGTTGTTGCAGGTGATTTAGGCATTTTGCAAAGCGGGCAGGTGCATCCCACTTATCCTTCAGGTGTACATCAGTAAGATGGGCCACACGCAAAACAGGTTTTTGCGGGGCGGCGTCGGTTTTAAAAGGGGTAGCTGGGATTAACAATAATCCGCCAAGATTTTTGAGGAGCGCGCGTCGTTCCATATTGTTTTACCGGGTTGTTTTATAAAACCGACGGCGCGAATTTAGCCAAGAAAAATTACCCATATTGTATCCTGTTTGTTATCAAAACTTAAATATTTCGTTTTGTATGGCATACAACACCAACCCTGTCCTTGATTTAATGTGGAGTTTCAGGAACAGCGCCTCCCGGTAATTATCAACCGTACGGTGACTACAAATCATTTGAGCGGCAATTTCTTTGTAGGTAAGTTCCGAGCAGCATAATTTTAAAAACTCAACTTCTTTATTAGTGAGGAGCGGCGGCTCTTCATCGCCCGAAACGGAACGAAGCAGCTTGCCCGAAACCAACTCGTTGATATAAACGCCTTTGGCGTGGATAGTTTTAATAGCTTCCAGCAATTCGCGGGGCTTTGATTCTTTTAACACATAGCCGCTGGCTCCGTTTTTTATCATACGGATTACCGCGCGGTCGTCCTCGAACATGCTTAAGGCAAGCACTCTTATTTGTGGATATTTTGCCTTTAGCCATTTGGTGGCATCGTAGCCGTCCATATCGGGCATGTTAATGTCCATCAGCACAACATTGGGTGAGGGGTGCCTGGCCAGCATTTGCTGCATTTGGATGCCGTTGTCGGCCTCGAAAACAACTTTCAGCTCCGCAAATTCGCCCATTAAAGCGGCAACGCCATTCCTGAAAAGGGTATGATCGTCAACTATTCCTAATAAAATCTTTTCTGTATCCATGGTCTCGATGTCGTTTTAATTTCCAATAAACGATTTGTCATACTGAACGCAGTGAAGGACCTTCGGTGACATGCATTAACGGACTATGCATATCGGCGATTGTATATTTGAGAAGATTCTTCACTGCGTTCGGGATGACAAAGCGTAATTTATGGGTACGGTATAAAAATAGTAATACTCGTACCCGCTCCAGGGGTTGATTCGATATAAACCTCCCCGCCAATGATAGCAGCCCTTTTTTGCATGTTTTTAAGCCCCATGCCATGCTGCCCGCCTTTTTCGTCTATAGTGAAGCCGATGCCGTTATCTTTTATCTGCAATTGCAAATGCAGTTCGCTATACGTTAGCCGGATGTCTATTTCGGTAGCCTGGGCATGTTTAATAATGTTATTCAGTATCTCCTGCATCACCCGGAACAGGATCAAATCCTTATCCGCATTATTGGTTTCGGGCACATCGCCTTCGTCAATATAATTTACTTTGTATTTTCCCGATTTTTCGAGCCAGGTAATTTCATAACGGATAGCCTCCGGTAAACCCGAAACCACCAGCTGATCGCCCTGTAATAACTTACCCAGCAACCGCAATTCCTTTATCGACCGTACCGTTAAATCAATAGCCGCATCAATTTTTTGGCGGGATTTGGCTTCGTTATCCAGTTCGATAGAATTTAACGTTAAGGCGGTTAAGCTAAGCAACTGGCCAATGTTATCATGCAAATCGGTGCCGATGGTTTGCATGGTTTGCTCCTGTACTTCGTATTGGGATTGCAATAGAATATCCTGAAAATTTGATACCTCTATTTGATGAATTCGTTTCCGGCTATGATAAAGAAGCGCCGTTATGATAATAATTGCGACCAACAACAAGAAAAACACACTTGCAATAATTATGAAATAATATATTTCCTGTTTGGTATCGACCATATCAGTCCTACATTAATGCAGCTATAAAGAATAATATTTAAAGGTAGATCAATAGCTGAAAATAACTTAAGCGTTTGATTTAAATTTATTTTAAAATGAAAAGAATATAACCCTAAAAAAACAAAAGTTCCGCCATAAAATATCATTACGCCAATCGAAATCCAAAAGTCAGGATGTCCATAAATATGCTTTTTCAGGTCGATATTGAGGGTAAATAGCAAATGGGTATAATATATAAAAAGAATAAAACCTTCAATATCAATGTTTATTGCCGGCAGCGTGTTTTTGCCTGGCATAACATCAATGTGATAGATAAAAAAAGATATACACAAACTGAGTGTAATGTAAACAGGTATTGAATATTTTACGAGTGTTTTGAATTTTGATACGTTACTGGCTCTTAAGTAGTAAAGGCAAAAAAAAGTATATTCAACAGGGTTAAAAAGATGATAGATGAAGCCAAAAGCAAAATGTTTGTTTTGATTGAATTTGTAAGTTACAAATAGCTCTACGGCAAGGGTAGAAAAAAGCAACAGCACTAAATAAACTGACTTTTTTACGCCCACTATATAAGAATAGCCAGACAACAATAGAGTAATAAACAGTAAACCGAGATATACAATATAAAATGGGTTCATTTAATAATTAAATTAAGATATAAGCGTAGAGAAAGCATTTTTTACATATCCAGGGTTGCTTTGCAGGATACGGCAAAATCGCTTTCTCTGTAAAGCGCGATGATTATTGCCTTTTTTTGGGAGTTTGTGGATGAGTGTTTTTTTGCATTGCAATTTTTAACAAAATGTAATGTGGATCGCAGCAATGCGTTGTCGCCGGATTGTGTTTTTCAGGAGCGGCACCTCCCCCTCCTGGTGGGTAAGCGTATTCTGCGGTTAATGATTGGTTCGTTAAATTGACAGCTTTATCGAGGCTTTCTTCAACAGCTTTATGATGGTAGTTAAGGTCGTACCCATGACAATCAACACCTACCATCACTAACGAGTAGTGAGGGTCAACATCACGCCTGTAACATAAATAAGCTCTTAAGGCTTCGCAGTTAGGTTGCGCCAAAATTTTAAGAATTAGAGACCGGCTAAATGTTATTCCGTTACTCAAGTTGAACATCTCATCGTAATGCGTTTTAATTTCTTTCAAGTTTTCAAACTGTTTTTTGAGATTTTCCGCATCCCTTTTGTCCGAATGTTTCGACAGCAAGTCATGTAAAGAGTGCTCAAACTCTTCAATGGATTTGTGAATGGTGTTTTTTGCTTTAAAACACTCGCTAATTAATTTGATTGCTGAGTTTACATCTATAGCCGCACCAAAAGTGTCATCCACATTACTCGCAACGGTGGTTCCGGCCGGCGTGGGGTCAACCGTATTGAACTTCAGGATAGAAGGCTCCTCGTGGATCGATATTAAATGTGGTTTGGCATTAGCGGGCTGGGCCTGCTCAATTTTAGTCAGTGGATAATGGCGTCCATAGATTTTCCACGAATAGGGAATAGCAGGGGCGAAGGCTTCTTCTACCGGTTTTTTTGGGTCGTTTGACATAATAATTATGATTTTAGTTTATGATAAAATTCAGAATTTGCCCCTCTCATCCCCACCGTTCTTATACCCTTTTTAATACCGTAAAAACACCCGGCCAAAAAGGGTAGTATTTCCATTGATGTTAATTACAATTATAAAGGCACAACGCTCCACCTAAGCCCGCAAAAGTTTTCATCCGCTTAAAAGCCGATGTTTTATCCATACCATTTAAAGTAACCGAAATAATGAAGATGCTTTTTGTTGCTGATGTTAACTGCCGTTTTTTTGACACGATGTTATGATAATTAAGAAACAAAGCAAGCCAAATGCTGACTTTTTCATAGTTGTGAGGGCTTAAAGGTATAACGTTCATTAAAGCTAAAAATACAATTTTAACCTGCACATTTCCAAATAGCTAAGTTAAATTTCCATGCCTTTTTTATACCGTAAAAATACCCTGTAAAAACACGTCATTTTACGGCAACCGCTTTTCTCTTTCCTGGTGACATTTGATTCCGAAAAAATAACCGGGAAAGCTGAAAACGGAATTAGAGTAGGCGTTAAAATTATAAACATGAAAACAATGCTGATTGCAACACTGTGCTTGCTGGGCTTATTTCTAAATGCAAATGCCCAAACAAAACAAAAGAAGGTCCGAAACGTCGAAGTTATCTTTAATACAACTAACAATGATAAGGATCATGACACATATTTGTATGTATCTTTAAATGTACACGATTTTGGTGATAACACCGATTATTACCTTGCAAAAAAAGATGGCATTGGCGGGCATTGGAATAATAATTCCTCAAATTCTGTGACCCTCGACTTGGCGGGCAATTACGACCTGGAATCATACAAAAACGCATTTATGAAATTGCACATTTCTCCGAATGGGAATGACAAATGGGAGTTTAATTACACTGTTAGGATCACTTATTTAGATGAAAACAATGAATCAAGGACGCTTGAAAAGAATTTTGACGGAAAGGTATTAACACAAGACAATCCCGATACATCTGATCCGATTTTTTAACAAGCTCTTTTGCCTTATGGAAGCAATTCGTTAAATCAAGGTAGCAGTTGGCCAAGTGACAAGATCAATAGCCCTACAAGCAATTACCTCATCTTCTGGCGTTGTAGCTAGTTGTAATGTCAACCATCCACCAACCAAAAACCTTTATCATACCAAAACCCGTCGCCAAACACGATGGGTTTTTTCACATCCCTTGAATTTATAAACAAATTACCTAAAAGTGCGTTCTTGTTAATATAAACCATGTATATTTACTTCATCCGATGATGAGATGAGCCAAAATACCATACCCCGCAAATCGTTAGCCGAAGAAGTTGCCTTCAAACTCCAGGAAAAAATATTGAAGGGCGGCTATAAAATGAACCAGAAGCTTCCGGTTGAAGCCGAGCTGATGCGCAGCTTTGGCGTTGGCCGTTCAACCATTCGCGAGGCGGTGCGAATATTGGTAAACTCGGGTTTCCTGCGGGTGCAGCAGGGAATTGGTACTTTCGTTGAAGATACCACCGGGATTAACGAACCGTTGTTTCAGCGATTAAAACGTGCAGATAAAAAAAATATCGACGAAGTGCGCCAAACGCTTGAGATGAAAATTGCCGAAATGGCCGCCAGAAACCGCACCGGCAATGATATATCCAAATTGGAACACTTTTTAGCCAAACGCACTAAAGCCGCCAACGAAAATATGCTGGAAGAATGCGTTGACGCCCATGTTAGTTTTTACATCCTGCTTGCAGAAGCATCTAAAAATGAAGTTTTGGCCGATCTGTATAAATTATTCGCCATGCAACTAAAAGCTGATTTGCTGAAGATGCACGACGATACAACGATTTTAAAAGAAAGTTCCGAAAATTTACATAAGATGTTGGATGGCGTATTGCGCGAGGATCCAAAAAAAGCCTATTATTGGAGCGCCAAAATCAACAACTACATTACATTATAGTCATTCGCTGCGCGTCATGAGGCATTAAGTCATTGATTGGTGCGTACCATAAAAAAGCCCTGCTCAAATTGATATTTGAACAGGGCTTTTAGAATTTCTTTTAATCCGATCCCTGATAGCTATCGGGACGAAAATCTTATTCCTGATAGCTACAGATACGCTTCACGCAGCCTGATCAGCCTTATCCAGTGCATAAATTTCATCACAGGATATACCGGGTCAAACTCGAACCAACGGGCGGCAAAGTTGGCGTTGTTAGGGCGCTTATGATGATTGTTCTGAAACAGTTCGCCCAGCATAAAAAAGTCGAACGGAGTGGTGTTTTTTGATTTATCACCGTTTTCGAAATTGGCATAGCCATATTTATGGCCGCACCAGTTTACTATAGCGCCATGGATGGGCCCCATCATAAAATGAATAGGCAGCAATAAAAACATCCACCAATGGGTCGCAAAAAATATATAAAATACTACATACAAAATACCAAATGTGATACGCGATACAAAGGTTGATCCCCAGTAATCCAGCAAACGCCATTCGGGGTAATTGCCTTTAAACTGGGCTTCGGGTTCTTTCAAACGTTTTTCGTAAAGTTTATAGCTCAACGCGGTGCGCCACATCATCTGGAAAACGTCCCTGAAAAAGTACGGAGAATGCGGGTCCTTTTCGGTATCGCTGTAAGCGTGGTGTTCGCGGTGCATAATAGCATAAGCCCGCGGATTTAAAAATGATGAACCCTGGCAAATGAATGTTAGCAGGTGAAATACACGTTCGTTAAATTTATTAGTGCTGAACATTTTATGTGAAGCGTACCTGTGCAAAAAAAATGTTTGGAAGAATAAAGAAAGGAACCAGTGGGCAAGGAAGAATATTAATATGATCACGTGGATATAATATAAAAAGTAATGGTATTGTTTTATAATTGGCGCAAAGATACAATTAAAATGATTTGCAAGGCGTTATAACCCGGTAAAAACAAAAAAGAGGCCATTGCGGAAATTTCCAATGGCCTCTTTTGTATGCACATTTACAAAAATTATGCTTCATTATCACGTAAAGCTTTAATTCTGTCGTGCGATGCAATGATGCCCTGGTATTGGCGCGAAACCATTTCATAAAACTCCGGAAGTAAGCCATTATCGGGGTCAAGTGCGTCCTGATAAGCCTTTTTAATGGCATCTTCGCCGGTTTCACACTCGGCCAGTATGCTTTTTCGGTCGTGCCCGCTAAAAGCAGCTTTAACATCCAGCCAGGCGCGGTGTATAGCGCCGCTTGGGCTAACGCCCATTTCGGGTTCGCCTCCAAAATCGTTAATGGCCATTCCTAATTCCTGTACATTGTAACGGCTCTCCTCGCGCAAATCCCTGAAAAGTAAGCGCAAATCCATATCGTTTACATTTAAATCATTACTGGCATGAGCAAAGCCCGCATCGCGGTCGTTGTTAATTTCTATGAGGTCGTTTAGCACCTCTACTGATTTTTCTATAGTTTCCATAGTTAAAGAATTTTGATGTTGATTAACTATAAACAACTATCCTGCCAGTTTTGGGGAGGTAAGAGATTGGTGATGAGAGGTTAGTGATGAGAAGGATTATTCATGCCTAATCTCTTACCCCAACCTCTAATCACTTCGCAAGAAACAACTCCGCCAGTAACCTATATGAGTCCAACCTGTCCTGAAAGTCCTCCGTTATAGTAACGGCTATTATTTCATCCACGTTATAATCATTGGCCAGTTTGGTTAACTTTGCTTTCATTTCATCCGGCTTCCCGGTTATTACCCGTTTGCGGTTATACAAAATACGCTCCTGTTCGGCCGGGGAGTAAACCACGTGCTTAATGTCATCATAACCCACCGGCGACAGGCCCAAACCTTTTTCAAATTGGTTAAAACGGTAGTCCATCAGTGCCTGGTGCTGCGCTATTTTTTCTTCATTTTCCGAGCAAAAAACAAAAATGGCCATGTTGGCTTGTTGTTCCTTTAGGTCTTCGGATGGTTGAAAGCGTTCCCTATAGGCAGCAACAGCTTCTGGCCCCCCATTAGGATTTATAAAATGCGCAAACGAAAAGCCCATACCGAAATGTGCCGCAAAAACACCGCTTTGTCCGCTGGAGCTTAGCAGCCATTGGGCAGGTACGGTTTTTACCTGGGGTATTGCCCGAATTTTTGATTGCGGTGTGCCTGGCTCGCCACGGTCATGAAAAAAGTTATTTAAATCGTACAATTGCTCTACAAAGTCCTGCTCGCGAAATTGGTTGGAGGGATTAAGCATGGCCGCGGTAAGCCTATCGGTGCCCGGCGCGCGGCCCATACCCAGGTCAATACGACCGGGGAACAGGGCTTCGAGCATCCGGAAGTTTTCGGCCACTTTTAAGGCGCTGTGGTTAGGCATCATTACCCCACCCGAGCCGATGCGTATATTTTGGGTTTGCCCCGCCAGGTGAGCCATTAGTACTTCGGGTGTTGACCCGGCCAGCGAGCCGGTATTGTGGTGTTCTGAGACCCAAAAACGGGTATAGCCCAATTGGTCGGTATATTTTGCAAGTTCTACAGTTTCCTGTACGGCTTGTTCGGCAGTTATACCTTTGCGTACCGGCGATTGGTCCAACACGCTAAGGCGAATTTGTTTTGTGTTCATGGTATATTAAAACACAAAAGTACACAAGGGCTTGTTGAGCGATTGTAAAGATTTATTTAATAGAATAGTTGGCGATTGTACGGCTGCTAATTAAAACTCCGTAGGCGTGTGTATCCATCTGAATTAGCCCTATGCCTTTGGCCAGGTAAATATCGTAAACAGCATTGCTTTCAAACCCATCGCCCAATTCAAAATCGACCTGGGTATGGATAACGTTGGCGAATGTTTGCCGTTAACAGTTTTGGCAAGGTTAGTTTCTTTAATGGTATTAACTGTTCTTACTGCTAAGCCTTCAAACAGGCCGTTATCGGTTGGCTGGGTTATCCAGCTATAGCCCGCCGCCTGGTTATCGTAACCCATTTGCAGTTCAACTGATCCGTCGGGCCCGTTTAAATTTCTTGTAGCGTATGCATGGTTACCGGCATAAAAATAGCTTGTGCCGGCGCCTGCTTTATCAGATACCGTGTTGGCTATATAATAGGTTTTGCTATTAAAAGTTGCGGTACCACCTGTTAAGGTAATAGTTGTGGTACCTGTAGTAGTATTTACGTCTTCGTGATAAGTCCAGCTACTGCCCGATGAGACAGGTAAATAACTATCCGAGCCGGATGGCTTAGGTTCATTTTTTGATTTGCAACCTGTAAAAAGAAACAGGGCGACAGCAATTGCGGCGGGTAAGTATCTTTTCATATTATAAAATTAAAGAAATACATTGAGGATAATATAGTTTTTATTAAGGTTTATTACGTCTGGTATTAATCTGTAAATCACTATGTTGTGAGGTATTTTAATGAATACGTATGGCATTTAAAATCAGTTGTCCTGCCTGGTATGATATCATAAAATAATTAGCACCGTGCGGGTCATCGTGCCAGATTGAACAATTTAACTACTAAGTTGAAACAAAAGTTGCATCCCGTCCCCTTTGTTAATGGCTAAATTTGTTTTTCAAAACATTTTCAATCATGACTAAAAACTTGCTGTGTTTTTTATTCTTATTTTCTTCGTTAAGCGTCCTGTCCCAACCATTTGAGCCGGCAAACAAAAATGCATCTCCCGAAGCCAAAGCTTTAATAAGCTATTTATATAACATCAGCGGCAAATACATTTTATCGGGCGAGCATGGCGGCGGACAACGGTTTTTGGATAGCACCAAAGCTATCACCGGAAAATACCCTGCGGTATGGGGAAGTGATTTTATTTGGCAAGGTAAAGATGGCGGCCGTCAGCGTGTGGTTAACGAGGCGATAGCCAATTACAAAAAAGGATATACGATAGCCCTGATGTGGCACCAGGGCCGCCCGCAGGATAACGCTCCATGGGGTTTCCGCGAAAGCGTACAAGCCAAAATGACGGATGAGGAATGGGAGCAGGTAATAACGCCCGGTACAGAATTGAATACCCGTTGGCTTGCACAAATTGATACAGTTGCGTCATACTTAAAACAACTACGCGATGCCCATGTACCGGTACTTTGGCGACCCTACCACGAAATGAATGGCGTATGGTTTTGGTGGGGAAACCGTCCGGGTAAAAATGGCGTTCAAAAATTATGGAGGATGATGTACGACAGGTATGTTAATTATCATCATTTAGATAACCTGCTATGGGTTTGGGGCGCTAATGGCCCAAGGGATATACCGCTTGATGAAGCTTATTCGTACAAGGGGTTTTATCCGGGTCACAAATATGTTGATATTTTAGGCACAGATATTTATCACTCTGACTATGAACAAAAGGACTATAACGAGTTGCTAAAACTGGCCGACGGCAGGGTAATGGCCCTTACCGAGGTTGGGGAACTGCCCAAGCCCGAAATATTAGCGGCACAGCCACGCTGGACCTGGTTTATGATTTGGACAAATTTTTTGTGGAACAACAATACCCACGCGCAGGTAAACGCCATTTTCTCGAGGCCCGAAACTATTTCGCTTGGCGATAGGAAGTAAAGGAAAGAAGCAAAATTGTAAGAATCAAGAGGCAAGGTTATAACCGTCCGGAAGCAAGAAATCAAGAGCCAGGAAGCAAGACAAAACCATATAGTCTTGCCTCTTAATTCTTGATTTCTTGCTTCTCCTTCCTACGAATTAAAATGGTACAAAAACACCACCGCGCCTGTGTAAGCCGGTTTCTTTTGTCCCTCAATCTCCATAGTAACACCTATAGTTGCTTTGGTAATACCTCTCAAATTAACAATAGCCTCCAGCGTTGCATGTAAGCGCACGCGGCTGTCAACTATTACCGGCTGAGCAAATTTGATGCTGTCAATACTGTAATTTATTTGCATCTTTAAATTTTGAACATCAGCAATTTGGTGCCAAAAGTAGGGAAGCAGCGATACCGTTAAATAGCCGTGTGCTATAGTAGCCTTAAACGGACCTTCATTTTGGGCTCTTTCTACATCGGTATGTATCCATTGATGATCAATAGTAGCCTCGGCAAACTGATTTATTTGCTGTTGTGTAATGGTATGCCAGCCTGATGTGCCCAGCTCTTTGCCCAAATAAGATTCAAATTCCTCGTAGTTCTTTATAATTATCATAGTTCAAAATACCTTTTTGCCGGTTAACCTATAAATGGTGCGGTAAAAGTAATAAACTGTACGATATGATGCAACGTTGTAAAAACTGTTGCGTCATATTACATGCAAGCTGATCAAAATTTGGAAGCCGTATATGTAGATAAACATTACAACCTGGTGGTTGAGTGTAAGCAGGGAAGTAAAAAGGCCTGTTATGAGTTGTACAAACTGTATTCTAAAGCGATGTTAAACGTCGCCTTTAGGATAGTGGGGGATATTGCCGAGGCTGAAGACGTTTTGCAGGAAGCATTTTTGGATGCTTTTGGCAAGATAAAAGATTTTAGGCAGGATACTACCTTTGGGCTTTGGCTTAAACAAATTGTGGTAAACCGCGCCATTAACTTATTGCGTAAGCGCAAGCTGGAACTGGTAGATATGGAGGGTGATGCCCTTGAGAACATAGCCGACGAAGAGCCGGAAGACGAAGAAGAGACGCAGTATAAAGCTGCACAGGTAAAGGATGCCATGAAGGATTTGCCCGAGGGCTACCGTTTGGTGATATCGCTTTACCTGTTGGAGGGGTACGATCATGAAGAGATTGGCCAGATATTGAATATTAGTGAAAATACCTCGAGAACACAGTTTTTGAGGGCGAAAAGAAAGTTATTAGAGATTTTAAAAAGAAAGGGAATAGCATCATGAGCAAGCGATTGGAGGATTTCATGAAAATGAACAGGGAAGAATTTGACGACCTGGAGCCATCGGCCGATTTATGGAGCCGCATTGAAAAACATTTGCCGGCCCAGGAAGTACAACTTAAACCGAAAGAGAAAAAAACATTCTCGCTCGGTTTTGTAATCAGCGTTGCCGCGTCCATAATAGTAGTAATGTGTATAGGCTTTAGTTATTATTTGCATACCACCGAGAAACACCGCGGTATTGATTTTGCCGCTATAAACCCCGTATATGCGAAACAACAGGTACAATATACATCGATGATTGAATCGAAACGGACAGAGCTAAAAGCGATTGCGGCAACCGATCCCGAATTATACAAGGAGTTTAATTCCGAAATAGCCCAGATGGAAGCTACCTATAAAGAGTTAAGCAGCGATTTGGCTACCAGCCCCGATCAGGAACGGGTGTTACGGGCAATGATACATAACCTGAGGATACAAACAGACGTGCTTAACAGGCAGTTAAGCGTTATTGAGCAGATGCATAAAATGAAAAACGAGAATAATGACAACGAAACTAAAGGTATATAAAACAGCTCCGCTGGCGTTAATGGCTTTATTGGCTTTAACCACGCCGGGCCTTGCACAAGAAATATCATTGTCCGATGGGTCGGCGGTGGTTAGGGTGAAAGTAAAAGGTTTTGATAAGAAACTGCAAAAAAAAATAGTTGCCTTTGGCAAGAACCTGGAAGCAAACCTTAACGAATTGGGTAGTAACCTTTCGGTTGAACTGGATAACATAACACCCGAAATAAATGCCGACTTAAAAGATTTGGGTAAAAGCCTGGATTTAGATTTGGATTTTTCATCGAAAAATGATTCGAATGACAAAGATGGCGATAACGGAACGGATAATAATACCGAAAACAATGGACAGGGCGAAAAGTTTAAAAGCTACAGTAAAAGCTATCCCATTGATGGAAACGACAAGATAAAGCTAAGCAATCAATATGGCCGCATTACCATAAACACCTGGGACCGCAACGAAGTGAAAGTTGATGTACAGATTAAAGCCCAGGCCAGTGATGATAACGCAGCGCAAAAACTGCTCGACGGTGTGCAGATACGCGATGGCAAAGAAGGCGATTTGGTTTTTTTTCGAACCAATATTGAACCCGGCAGCAATGGCAATAACTCATGGAATCCGCTGAATTGGGGAAGCAGCAATAAAAAACGGAAGCTGGAAATAAACTATACCGTATATATGCCATCAAAAACCGACCTGAATGTGGAAGATAGCTATGGTGGCATTGTATTGCCTGATTTGCAGGGTAAAATACGCATCAGTTCGTCGTACGGCAGCGTGCAGGCACAGGATTTAACCAATCCGGCTAACGAAATTTCGGGCAGCTATGGCAGTTTAAAGGCCGGTAGCATAAACGGTACGCGCCTTGATTATTCGTATGGCAGTGTTGAAGTGGAAGAATGCAACAATCTGAAAGCCGATTTAAGCTATGGCTCGTTTAAGTTGGGCAAATTAAAAGGCGCTGCCGATTTCGATCTGTCGTACGTGAGCGGATTTAAAATTGAAGAATTGGGCGCCGCCGTTAAACGGGTAAATGTAAATTCGTCCTATTCAAATGTTGGCTTGGGTATCCCCGGCAATAATAGTTTTGATTTTGACGTGACTACCACTTACGGCGGGTTTAATTATGATGACGATAAAGCCACCATCACCAGCAAAAGCCCATCAGATAGTAAACACTACAGCGCCACTAAAAATTATAAAGGATACTATGGTAAAAGCGGTTCGGGCGCGCAAATTAATATCCATTCAACCTACGGCGGGGTGAGGTTTGATTAAAGAGATAGCACTGTGCTTTTCCTTTTTGTCATCCGGAACGAAGTGAAGGATCTTCGGCAATATACATAGCAAACTATCTATAAGCGGGCTATTATATGATGTAGAAGATCCTTCCCTTCGTTCAGGATCACAACTTGTTTTTGAGTTACTTAAAAACCATATCGCAACTCAATAGCCCGCGATAACATTTGCAAATCCTTTTGTTGCTCCAGGTATAAGCGCTCCGCGTCTTTCCAGCTCAATTCGGTAAAATAAATTTCATCGCCGGGTTTCAGTTGCGCGGATAGCGGTAAATCAACTTCGGCTACTTGCGCTATCCGGGGATACCCGCCGGTTGTTTGGCAATCGGCCATTAACAATATCAAACTGCCATCGTTGGTAACTTGTATAGTTCCGGGCGTAACAGAAGTCGAGAGTAATTCACCCTCCATAGTGCGGCTCATTAACGGGCCTTTTAAATGATAGCCCATGCGGTTGCTGTTATTGCCCACAGCAAAAGCTTTTGAAAAAAAATGCGTTGCGGAATCCGCATCAAACCAATTAAATTCCTTTCCGGGAATAACACGGATTATTTTGCGGTTGGCTGATAAAAACAGACTTCGGGCGATGGCCCAATTGGGAAAGTTTACCGCGTCGCCTTTCAGGCTGTTTACTATAGATTGGGATAATGGACTTAAATTTACACCATGGCTTAGCTTATCATTTTCGGCAAGGCGACGACCGTCCAATCCGCCAATTTGCGCAGTAATATAGGTGCTGCGGCTACCCAAAACCTGGGGAACATCCCAGCCCCCGGCCACTGCCAAATACGCGCGGCTGCCCTCTTTGTTATTTTCAAGGGAAAGACGTGTTTGGGCCGGGACGAAAACGGGCCTGTCTGGTGGCAGTCGTTTATTGCCACAGTTTAAACAGGCACCATCGCCCGACAGGGCAATCAACACATCGCTGTCTGTAAAAAACTCAGCACCCGCCTGGGTAAATTCTATCACCGCATCACCATCATTATTCCCAACGGCTTTATTGGCTAAAGCGGCCGATAAGGCATCCATCGCACCCGAAACCGGTACCGCCTGTGAACGATAGTTTTTCCGCCCCATATCCTGTATGGTGCTTAATAAGCCAGGTTTTATGATGGTTATTGTCATACCCCTAAACCCCTAAAGGGGGAATATTTATTGTTTATGATTTTGAAACGCTGATAAAGTCACGGCCTCAAACCTAATCCTGTCGCCCGCCTTTAATAAGGATGGTATTTGCCGGCTTGCATCAAATAATTTAACGGGCGTTTGCCCTATAATTTGCCAGCCGCCAGGTGTTTGAAGCGGATATATGCCTGTTTGTTTGCCGGCTATTCCTACTGCCCCTGCCGGAACAGCAGATCGCGGCGTTGCTTTCCGGGGTGTTTCCAGCCGGTCATCAAGGCCGCCCATGTAGGCAAACCCGGGTATAAAACCAATCATATAAACCTTGCAAATAGCCGATGTGTGGATGTGAATTACCTCATCAACGCTTAGCTGATGATAGTCGGCAACATATTCCAGGTCTGGCCCAAGTTCGCCGCCATAATAAACCGGGATGACAATAATATCATTTTGAGCGACAGGGGCCGGATTATTCACTCCCTGCAATTGTTGCAAATACCCCGAAACTTTTTCATAGCAGCTTTTGCCTGGCAATGCAGTGGCACGAATAACTACCAAAGGATCAAAAAATACAGTAAGCGTAGTATAAGCAGGTACAGCGTCGTATAGGCCCGGAAAAGGTTTTTGCTTTAGTAGCTGATTAAATCCTGCAATCCGCAGCATTAGTGCTTCATTAATAGCATTGCCAAATTCGATAGTTACAGCGCTTTCACTAATGGGGTATATCTGTATCATCAGTCACCTTTCTTCTAAAAATTATTTGCTGAATGAACAATAAACCGGCTGCAATTAAACTGGAAATAGAAAAAGCGAAATCCCGATTTTCTCTAAACAATACAATATCGGCATAGCTGTCCGTATAAATATGTAGTTTATACATCATGCCAAACACCGAAAATTCGCCGCCAAAGCAAAAAAAGACAGCTTCTGAAAGTATATACAAAAGCAGGGAATCTGTTAACAGACGAACGGCAGTAATACTATGTGATGTTTTAAATACTACTTTACCGAGCGCAAATAATACGATTACCATTAATGAAATTAATACTGAAAAAACAACGAACATTGCGGTAGTTTGTGCACCGTCCGTTACCTTTTGCATAAACACCACATTAAATAGCAAAACGAAGTATATAGCAAAACCGCAAGCGATTTGTGCGCGGCACCAAAACGACCTTTTGGCGGGTCTTATTTCCATGGCAGGCTATTTTATGTTCTTTCTCGCATTCTTAAAATAAGCAATAATTGCAGGCAGTTTCACAATTAAAAGCGCAATGCAGGCTCCGGCTATTACG
>JABDBM010000029.1 GCA_013288685.1 Bacteroidota bacterium
GATTGCTATCGAAACCCGTAGATGCTAGAGGGAAATTGGGTGGCATTGTGGTAGTTCATGAAAACCGCGGACTGAATCCATACATTGAAGATGTAGCCCGGCGTGCCGCACTTGCAGGATTTATCACGCTTGCGCCCGATGCCCTCACACCCCTTGGCGGCTACCCGGGCAATGATGACGCCGGGCGCGATATGCAAAGTAAACGCGACAAAGGCGAAATGGAACAGGATTTTATAGATGCATTTTATTATCTTAAAAATAACGCCGACTGTAATGGCAAGGTAGGTGTGGTAGGTTTTTGTTATGGTGGCGGAATTGCTAATATGATGGCCGTGCGCGTACCCGAACTGGCTGCGGCCGTACCTTTTTACGGCGCACAGCCCGCTGCGGAAGATGTGCCTAAAATAAATGCGCCGCTAATGCTGCACTATGCCTCGTTGGATACCCGTATTACGGGTGGCTGGCCCGCTTACGAAGCTGCTTTAAAAGCAAATGGCAAAAAATACCAGGCTTTTATTTACGAAGGAGTAAACCATGGTTTCCATAATGATACAACACCTCGGTATGATAAGGCTGCGGCAGAACTGGCGTGGAAAAGGACGGTTGATTTTTTTGGAGAGAATTTGAAATGACGACCCGCGACATATATTTAAGTATCAAAAAGCGTTAAATTGAAAAATTTGGCGCTTTTTGATTTGCAACACTATCCAAAATGTACGGCTGCTTGACTGAAAACCTCCCTGGGGGATGGGATAGAATTGTGAAACCTTTTCTGCCTACGCTTGTCTAAAAAAGATAGGTATCTGCCAACCCATCTTATAAATCATAAATTTATGCAACGGCTGCTTTTTATTATGGGGATTTTGTTTTCGTTCGTACCCGCTTATGGGTACGCAAGCGTTTTTTATTTCAGCACTTCCGATGGTGTTAAGCTATATGTGCATACTGCCGGTAAAGGTAATCCTTGTGTTTTTGTACATGGCGGGCCGGGCATCACCAGTTATATTTTTGAGGCTACTCCTGCTGCAAAATTAATTGAACAGAAAGTTCACATGATTTATTTTGATCAGCGTGGCTGCGGGCGTTCATCCTCTCCGGCGGATAGCAACTATAGTGTAACGAGGATGGAAAAGGACATGGATGAGCTTAGAGTGTTTTTGAAAATAAAAAAATGGTCGGTTATGGGACATTCCTTTGGTGGCATGCTGATGACCGCTTATGCTAAAGATTATCCGCAAAATGTTCGTTCACTTGTATATATCCATTGTACGCTGGATAGGGAGTCTGTTTTGAAAAGTCATATTTATTTTGGCACCAAACTGCTTGAAGCGGTTGGCGATACATTTAAGGTAAACAAGCAACTACCCGGTTTTAATCAAATGATAAAGGTACATGAAGAATTGGCCAAAAAAGGAGTTGAATATAAAATTATGTTCAATTCCCAGCGTCAAAAAAATATCGAAGACTCATTGCTCGATGCTGCAAGCCCTCATTTTAATTGGGACTTTCAGCACAGGGTTTGGAGATTGAAAGATTATGCTGTGGACTACGCAAAGTATACAAAGAATATCGCGTGCCCCGTACTTATCTTATCAGGAACAAAAGATTACGCAGTAGGACCGAACGCCTATAAACAATGGCGGTTTAAAAACAGCAGGGTTATTTTTTATAATGGGGCACATACGTCGTACCAGGAAAATCCAAAATGGTTTGCTAATGTGATCTTACCATTTCTTGAAAAATAGGTGGCGGTAGCTGGGGCATTGATATTTGACCGGACAGGGGGACAAAACTGGTTGACGGATCTCAATTTTGTTCCTCATAACCGCTGTATTAGGCGATTCGTCTATGTATTCCCACCAAACGACGATTATACGGGCCACAAAGCAGAACAGTTTTTACCTTTAGTTCATGATGAAACCTCAATCAATATGGCCTCGCCGTGAGTTCCTCGCTACACTTACAGTTGCCGGAGCGGGTAGTGCTGTGATGCTAAACCCAATGGCAGCCTGGGCTATAAGCGAACCAGACCCACGTGTGGCGGCTATTGTAGCCGGAACTATTGGCATAGACACGCACAATCATATCGATGTGCCATTGACCGCAGCCGATGTTCCTGGCCCAAATATCGACCTGAGCGGCGAGATGAAAAAGTCGGGCCTTTCGGCGATTTGTATGACTTTTGCGGTCGATTATCAAAAAATACAAAAACCCGGAGATGCGTACGAGCGGTTTATTAACGGGCTGGCTTCCATGGACCGGCAACTGGCCCTCAATGGAATGAAACGCTCTTTAAACCTGAAAGACCTTCGCGATGCTCATAAAAACCAACAGCCGACGACGGTGATTCAATCAGTGGAGGGCGGCCACTTTCTTGAAGGGCATTTGAATAGGCTGGGGGAGGCATATAATCGTGGCTTAAGGCACCTCGGATTGCTGCACGATAGCGATGCATCAGTACCGCTTGGCGATGTTTTCACCAACCCGGCACAATGGGGCGGTTTAACTGCTTTTGGGGCTGACGTGATCAGGGAATGTAATCGATTGGGCATATTAGTTGATCTCGCACATGCCAATGCCGAAACCGTGGCCGCTGCGCTTAAAGTGGCAACCAAACCTGTAATTATTTCTCATACAGGACTTGATACCCAATTGGGCCAGGATCAGAACATGGCCCGCATGATGCGGCCAAGGCTGATCAGCAAGGAGCAGGCCAAAATAGTAGCCGGCGCAGGCGGTATTATCGGCGTATGGACGCATCTGTCAGATTCGCCTTCGGAATATGCGCAAAATGTGCGGGCCATGGTGGACGTTGTCGGAACAGACCATGTTTGCATCGGTACGGACACCAAACTGACCCCATCATACCGCCCTGGCGGCTTCGGCCCTAAACCCGGTGGACCGGGACCTCAACCAGGTGGCAATCCCGGCGATCAACACGATCGGCCGCCGGGAGCCAGTCAAAATCAACGGCGCTTTGGCGAACGCACCAATGAAGCATGGGCCGACCAAAAAGCCGGATTTTATTATACGGTAGTCGATGCCATGTTAAAGCTTGGCTTTACCGCAGATGAAATTGGCAAAATAGGCGGCGGCAATTTTTGCCGGGTGTTTGATGCAGCTACGGCCGGCTAAACGGCGTGTTAAACTGCATTTTAATATACGTAGCGTTTTAACTCAATTTCCAGTCGGGCCGTTCAAAGTGGCAGGTGTATCCGTAAGGGTTTTTTTGCAGATAGTCCTGATGCTCGGCTTCGGCATTCCAAAAGTCAGTTGCTGGTACCACTTCAGTTACTATCTTGCCGGGCCAAATACCCGAGGCTTCCATTTCTGCTATCAACGTGTTCGCGGTCTGTTGCTGGGTTTCATCCAAATAAAAAATGGCCGAACGATAAGATGTCCCGATGTCGTTTCCCTGCCTGTTGCGGGTGGTTGGATCGTGTATCTGGAAAAAATATTCCAATAATTTACGATAGGATAATTGGGCCGGATCAAATACGATTTCGATACCTTCAGCGTGTGTACCATGGTTACGGTAGGTAGCATTGGGAACATTACCGCCAGTGTATCCCACTACAGTGGAAATAACACCCGGATAATGCCTGATTAACTCTTCTACTCCCCAAAAGCAACCGCCGGCCAGTATGGCTTTTTCTGTATTCATATCGCTGTGTTTTTAAGCAAAGTTAAGCCTTTTTTGGCAAAATAATGATGACGTATTATGCGCTGGACCAAGACACCGGCTCATGATTCTCGCCAGGCCGCGTAAATAGAAGCACTACGAACGAAAAAGAGGCTATCATAAGTCAAAAAATAAAAGTCGACACCAAATAATATTTCGTTCATTTTAAATCTTAGTGCCCTTTGTGAAAATCTTAGTGCTCTTCGTGTTAAAAATTAACCACAAAGGACACAAAGGGTTCACAAAGGACACTAAGGCAAATTTAATTTGGTTTCATTTTGAGGTTTGCCCCTTTTGATACAGCCTCTTTTCGATAAAAGTTAATCAGCAAAATTCATCCGGTATTAGGATTTCGTAGCTACCCCAATAATGGCAACAACTCCATCAAATTATTAATAATATGCTCCGGATTTGCCGACTTTAGTTGTTCATGGGTATGCGCGCCTGTGGTAATGCCAATGTTTAAGCCACAGCCGGCATTCCGGCCTTCTTCAATATCAATAATTGAATCGCCTACTTTTACAACGGCACCGGCATCGGTAATGTCAAAGTGTTTCATCGCAAAAAGGATCATATCGGGGCTCGGACGGCTTTTTTCTACATCGGTTGCGGTAACCATCAGCTCAAATTCGCGGCCTTTTTCCCAGTCCAATTTATCCACCAGCGACTGTGCTGTTTCTCGGTTATAGCCGGTATTAAGTACGGTGATAATTCCTCTTTCTTTTAAAGCTGCAAATAATTTAGTGGCATTATCCTGCTCAAAAATTTCGAGCGTTTTATAAGCATCTGTCAATTGTACAATAAAGTTGCTATAAATGGAAGTTACCAAAGCCTCATCTTCAATACCTGCATATACCTTTAGAACTTTTTTTATGGCCTGCGATTTTTCATTGCCTGCACCCTGTTCCAGCACCTGGTCGAGCGTAAAACTAAACCCTGCTTCGTTTATACATTTTTGAAGTGTTTTGTAAACCACGTTGTTCTCGTTAACCACGGTGCCGGCCATATCGAAAACAACCATTTTAATATTACTCATTTTTATGTTTGATTATTTAATTGTGATTAAGTCCATTCGCCTATTTTAACACCCACCCTAACCGGCTTACTTTCGCTTGCAAATTTAAAAGCAGCTTCAATATCATCAAGTGTAAATTCTTTTTCAATTAACGCTTCAAAAGGGTATTTGAGGTAATTGTTTTCTATAAATGCCGTAGCGTTTACAAAGTCATCATAATTGTAGTTGTGTAAACCGCGTATCTGCAATAATTTGCGCACTACTTTTTGCGCGTCTACCTCCACCGGCCGGGCGGGGAACACAGCGCCAATCCAAATCGCAACTCCGCCAATGCTTAAAGAATCAAGGCCGGTTTTCATCGCAGCAGGGCTGCCCGTCATATCAAAAACTAAGTCCACATCAGGCCATGGCAAAGCAGCCTCGTTAGGTGACGGGCTACTATATGTTTTATCACAGCCAAATTTTTCTCCCCAATGTAAGCGCGACTCGTCATTATCTATCAGGCCAATCCATGTTGCACCGGCTTCTTTACACATTGCCACGCAGGATAACCCCAATAAGCCGGCTCCAAATACAAGCACCTTTTTGTCGTTAATGTTTCCGGCAACCCTTAAGGCGCCCATCACAGTTGAATGTGCGCAACTGATGGTAGCTGCAACCTTAACGGGTATCTCGGGCGATATTTTTATGAAAGCCGTATTGGGCTGCAAAACGCAATAATCGGCAAGGCCGCCGTTAAATACATCATCGCCAACGGCTAAGGTATGGCCGTATTTAAACAGGTGATCGCTTTTTTGCGGCATATCCGGTTGCGGCGCTTCTATTCCGGCAGGTACTGCAAAAATAGACCAGGTCACCCGGTCGCCGGCTTTAACAGGCTCACCACGGAAATCTTTTGCTGAATGAGCCGGGTCGATATATAAAATGTCGCCAACAATTTCGTGCCCCAACACTACATTTGCGGGCTCAATGCGGCGTCCGCAATAGGTATGTATATCACTTCCGCAAAGTGTTGTGTACAGGTTTTTTACCAACAGCGCGCCGGACTTTAAATGGGGGATGCTTCTTTCTATAAACTCAAACGGCAGCCCCGTGCCGTTGAATACTGCTGCCTTGCCCGGCGGATAACTCTGTATTTGGTTGCCCATTACTTTCTAACTTGATTTTAAAATATAAATAACAAAATATAATTAACAACAACCCGGCTATGCCCAGGTAGATGCACATCTGCATAAAAATGGATAATATGGTACTGCCCGCAGGGGTAAAGTAATGTAAAAGCATTAAACCGATATAACCGGTATAACCAACGGAATCAACAATATACATCAGGAAGCCAACATTAGCCCGTTCTTTGGTTACGGCTATAAGGCGTTCAAAAACAATGGCGTGCACGGCAACATAAGGCATGTAAACCCCCAGGCCTATCAGCACCATAAACGGAAATTTACCAAGCCCGGCATTAAGGCCCGTAATGGTAAACAGCAATATAGCAAACCCGAGAAAACTGATGAGTAGCGAAAAATTAAAAGCCTTGTAATGATTCCCAATCAAAACAGCAAGACCTATAACAATGATAACCCCAAAAGACACAATTAATTCGGATTGTGTGAACAATGCCGGTGTTTGATGATAACCCAGGCCCGACCACAACTCTACCGCAAAATCGGCACGTACGCTGCGTAACAGCGTAACAAACAGGTAAACCAATATAATACCGATAAGGCCGGGCGCATACTTGTTAAAAAAGTGCCACCTGTCGGCCGCGGTCATAGGTTCGCGGGCCGAGCGATTGTCAACATCTTTGACGGATGGCGGAGGAGTAACGGCAAGCATTGTGATAAAAATGGCGGTTGGTATAATGAAAACAAGGCCTGCAAAAAATGGCATCCAGTTTTCGGTAACACCAAAACTCAGTAACATAGTACCCACCGATTTGGATACCCCATCGGAAACAATAAAACTGGCACATAAGCCCGCAATTAAAAACTCTGTGTTTTTACGTCCTTCTACAAACCCAAGCACCAGGCCGAATATTACGCCGAGCGAAAGGCCGTTTAACAGTAAACAAACGATATTGAAAGGTCGCGGCACCAGCCCGAACAGCAGCAACATGAGTTCGGCAAATGCAATAAAGCCGATGATGGCTTTGATGCGTTGTTCGCGCTTAATTTCAGACACTATTTTTATACCCACCCATTTGGCAATTACATAGCCGATGGTTTGGGCAATGATGAGTAAAAACTTATAATTAATGCCAAAATATACCGCATCGGTATAGGTTGCCGCCGTGTACGGTTTACGGAAGCCGTACATGCAAAAATAGGTGCCAAAGGCAGCAACCAGCGCCCAGGCAGGATTGGAATATATTTTTTGAAAGCGATTGGAGACAGCAGATTGTGACATAAATAGCTTGGTGATATCCCTGAATTTAAGGTCACCAAGATACGGGTGGCAAATATTTTTATCGGTTTGGTAATTTTATCAAATTGTTAAATGTTACTACAATTTTTTTGGGGAGCCTTTATAATTGCTTTACAAACCCGGATGATGTAATGCTGAAGCCTGCATTTTGGTAGAATGCGTAAGCGGCTTCACGCTCCGAACTTTTACGACTGGTTAATAGTAAGGTATGGCAATTTTGCGTGATAGCCCATTCTTCAATAGCAATCATTAGCGCTTTTCCGATTCCTTTTTTACGGCTGCTTTGTTTAACTACAAAAGCTACTATCCGCACATAGCCCCCGGTCTTTTCATAGTATATCCCTTTTACCAGCCCGGCCATGGCAACAATCTCGTCGTTTAAAACAACCACCTGGGTTTTATAATCCGGATGGTTGACGATAGCCTTAAAACGGACTTCCATTTCGCTCACGTTGGTGGGATAACCTAACTCGTTTATCAGAAGTGTTAGGTCTGCGATATCGTTAGTGATTGCGTCTCGTATGGTTATTCCGTTAGACAACATATTTTAATAAATAAAGATATTGTAGTACAAGCATAAAAATAGTTAAAAAAGCGGCTTTGCAGTAGCTAACCTGTTAGAGGTAGCAAATGCTTACAATAATTTAACCATTACTTATTATCCGGGAGATTTGTGGTTAATACTTTTAGCAAATTATAAATAGCTCCATGAAAACGGGAACAATGATGATACTGGGGCTTTTTGCTGTAATAACGGTAAAAGCACAACAACCTGTAATACAATTATATGCTGGCGCGGCGCCCGGGTCCGAAAGCTGGAACTGGGACGAAGGCGTAAGCCTTAAAAATGCAGCCAATACAAAAAAGGTTTACAATGTAGTGCACCCCAGTATCACCGCTTTTTTGCCCGATGCTTCGGTTGCTACGGGTACTGCCGTTATCATTTGTCCGGGCGGCAGTTTTCAGACATTATCTATAGATAACGAGGGCAACGAAGAAGCGGAATGGCTGAAAGCGCATGGCGTTGCTGCTTTTGTATTGAAGTACCGCGTAATACATAGTTTAACAAATGATCCGGTGCAGGAAGTGGAGGCCAAAAGAGGCTCGAAAGCTAACCAGGAAGAAGTGATTAAAGTGCTTCCGCTGGCAATTGCTGATGCGCGGCTGGCGATAACTTATGTTAGGGCACATGCTGCTGAATTTAACCTTTCTGTATCGCGTATTGGGATTATGGGTTTTTCGGCTGGCGGTACACTGGCAGCTTCGGCGGCTTATAATTATACCCCCGAAAATAAGCCTGATTTTGTAGTTCCGATGTGCGCTTTTTTTCCTGCTATATTGCAATCCGAAATACATGCTGACGCGCCGCCGATGTTCATTGTGGCTGCAGCCGACGATGAGTTAGGCCTGGCCCCTCACAGCGTTGATCTTTACCAAAAATGGGTAGCATCAAAGCATATTGCCGAGTTGCATATGTTTGCCAAAGGAGGCCATGGATTTGGGATGCGGAAACAAAATATTCCAACCGATACCTGGATTGAACGTTTTTACGATTGGCTGGGCCTGGAGGGATTTTTAAAGGCGGGAATGGTAAAATAGTATTTACAAATGTATTAATACATACACAATGATAATAACTTCAAATAAATCGGCAATAATTGTAGGGGCCGGAATTGTAGGCCTGGCAACCGCAAGGGCGCTGGCTATACGCGGGTATAAAATAACCGTTTTTGAACGTAACGAGGTAGCTGTAGGAGCATCCATCAGAAACTTTGGTATGATATGGCCAATTGGCCAGGCAACCGGGCCGCTGTATGAAAGGGCCATGTTATCGCGCAGTATTTGGAAAGAAATATGTCTTGAAGCCAGGATATGGCACGACGAAGTAGGCTCCATGCACATAGCCTATCACGACGACGAACTACAGGTAATTAATGAATATGTTGAAGCTAATCATAATTACAGAAATTGTAGTGTGTTATCGCCCAAGCAAGCTTTAGAAAGGTCGCCGGCTGTAAACCCTAATGGGTTAAAAGGGGCTTTATTTAGCAACGAGGAAATGATTATTGAGTCGAGGGTGGCGGTAGGACAGGTAGCCAAATATTTGGCCGAAAAATATGATGTGACATTTTATTGGAACACGGCTATAAGGGAGGTTACCGGTAACAAGGTAACATCGGGCGGCCTTAGTTGGGAAGCCGATGAAATATTCGTATGCAGCGGCGCCGATTTTGAGACACTTTACCCCGAACTATTTTCGGCTACCCAGATTACTAAGTGCAAGCTGCAAATGATGAGGCTGGTTTCCCAGCCCGATGAATGGCGCATAGGGCCATCGTTATGCGGTGGTTTATCCATGATACATTATCCGGGTTTCCAGGTTGCGGCATCACTTCCTGCCTTGCGAAAGCGTTATGAAGCACAATATGCCGAATACCTTAAATGGGGCATTCACGTTATGGTATCGCAAAATGGTGGCGGCGAACTAACCATAGGCGATTCGCACGAATATGGCTTGGTTCATGATCCCTTCGATAAAGCGTTTATAAACGAAATGATAGTATCCTATCTGCGCACCTTTGCCAATTTTAAGGACTGGAAGCTATTACAATCCTGGCACGGCATTTTGCCGAGACTAACCGACGGAAGAACCGAATTGATAACAGAAATTGAACCGGGTGTAACCATTATTAACGGCATGGGCGGCAACGGAATGACATTATCGTTCGGGTTGTGCGAGGAATACTTTGCTGCAAGGCATCAATAAAACATGCTGGAGCCAGATGGGATTCTCCTGATTTCATCTGGCTTTTAATTTTGAACAATCCGTTACTGACAGGTTATAGTGGCGGCGTTGGATACTTTGCCGCCCGTATATTCCCACTGCGTATTCATATCGCTTGGTTTTTGGGGTAATGTTAGCTTTTTGACAAAACAACGAAAGGTTCATTCTGCATGTGCATTAATAAACACAGTCATCCGGCCTTATAAATTAATGCACCGGCGCCACCAGGTACTGTATCTTTTCAATCAGTTCTTCCGGCTTAAATGGTTTGGCTACATAATCGTTCATGCCTGCGTTAAACACTTCTTCTTTAATATCAAACAAAGCAGCGGCTGTTAAGGCTATGATGGGAATATGCGCCTTTTTGGGATCGGCAAGTTTACGGATCTCAATTGCAGCATCAAATCCGTTCATTACGGGCATTTGCAGGTCCATCAAAATAATATCAAAATTGCCGTACATTACCAATTCTATGGCTCGCTCGCCGTTTTCGGCAATAGTGGGACTAATGCTCCATTTGGAAAGAAGCTTGCGCATTAGCAACACATTCACAGGGTTATCCTCGGCGATAAGCATACGCAGATTGCTTAAACCATCATTTTCGTTTGATAACTGTTTGCCATCACCGGCGCCATCTAACTTTTCGGTAGAAACCGGGAATTCCATATTAAATGAAAATTCCGATCCTTCGCCAATTTTACTTATTACGTTCATGTGCAGTCCCTGCAATTCCAGTAAGCGTTTCACAATGGCAAGACCCAAACCTGTACCGCCGTACTTACGCGTCGTTGTTATCGACTCCTGCGTAAACGGCTCAAAAATGCTTTCGAGGTTATTTTTTTCAATGCCTATGCCGGTATCCTTTACCGTAAACGTCACTGTTATATTGTTGTGCCTGTCTTCATGACAATAAGCTTTTACCCATACACTGCCGGTTTTTGTAAACTTTATGGCGTTGCTTACCAGGTTAAACAATATTTGGGTAATTCGGGTGGGATCGCCAAAAAGCACCCTATCCTGCAAGCATGGATCAATTTTTAAATGAAACGCCAAACCCTTTTCTTCGGCTTTTATCATGTGGCTGCCGCAAATATTTTGCAACAGATCAACCAGGTTAAATTTTACGCTTTCAAATATCAGCTTGCCGGCTTCAATTTTGTTAAAGTCGAGCACATCATTTACAATGGCCAGTAAATTATTGGCCGAGAACTTTAATACACTCAGGTTTTCTTTCTGATCGGGCCTGGGATTACCCATAATCATCACATTGGTCATCCCGATAACTGCATTCAAAGGCGTCCGTATTTCGTGCGACATCACCGATAAAAATTCAGACTTTATAAGTGATGATTTTTCGGCCTTTTGCATCGCTGCTTCCAAATCGGCATTTAGCTTTTGCTGCGCCTCGCCCGTTTCTTTCAATTGTTTGATATTATTGAAAAAAGCATTGTAAAAATGCGAGTGGATGAAAATGATAATATTAAAATTGGCAAACAGACTGATAATCACTGTCGACTGGTCAACTTTTTCGACCCTTAAGGGGATGTAATAGCTGTCGTTATATTCAAGTACTAAAAACAGCAATACGGGCACCAGGTTTAGCAGTGAATAAAAAAGGCCCCAGCCCTGCCCCAGCATATAAAAACTAAACACGATGGTTAGCAGGATAATTTGAACCGTAATAATATCAACCGTTTGCAAGGTGATATACACGTTAATTAAATTAAGCAAAGTAGCCAAAACAAGCGCTATGTGCGATATTTGCCTCCATTGCGGCCGGTAAGTAAGGTATTTAAATAAAACCACCACACTTATTAGCGCGATAGTTGCGGTTATGGTAAGTATTTCCTGATGTTGAAAATAAACGCTTAACAGCAGCCCGGCAACCGCAACAAATACTATCCAAAAACCATAATATAACAAGCGAATCCGGGCCTGATCGAGCACAGGTTGATCGCTCGATATTATTTTACTAATCGAAAAATTAAAAAAGCTTGTTTCCCTGCGCATTGGTGCTGAACTTACCATTTAAGTTTGATAAATAACAATAAAAGGATGGGCCGCTTTGCGGCGCCTTTACCAGAATATCAATAATTTATCAACGTTAAATATGCAATTAACAAGCCAAAGCTGCAAGTCCCTCCTCTACTATTTTCAGTTTTGCTTCGGCATCGGCCTTTTTCTTTAACTCAACCTCAATAATTTCGGGTTTGGCATTAGTCATAAACCGCTCGTTACCTAACTTTGAGTTAACCGATTTTAAAAATCCGGTTAAATATACCTGTTCTTTTGTCAATTTTTCGCACTCTGCAACAGGGTCGATGGTTTCTTCTAATGGCACAAAAAACTCATCTGTTGATACCATAAACTGCGTTGCTCCAGACACTTTATCAGTCACAATCTCAACCGTGCTGATGTTACCCAATTTGGTGATGATGGCGTTGTATTTATTATAAGATACTCCCGAATTTTCCTTTACCGAAAGTGCCAGTTTTTCTTTTGGCGAAATCTGTTTTATATTACGGATATTTTCAATTTGAGTAATTACCTGTTCAATTAGTCCCACCTCGTACAATAGCTGTGTATCTATTTGCCCATAACCCGGTAATTGTGCAACAATGCAACAATCATATTCCGCACGTACGCCAAACAGTTCCTCATCGTGCCATAACTCTTCGGTAATAAACGGCATAAACGGGTGAAGCACTTTTAAAATATCTTCGAAAAACGCAACTGTGGAATTGTAGGTTTCTGTATTTATCGCTTGTTTTTCCCCTTCGGCTAATTGCTGATAGGGTGGCTTCACCATTTCAAGATATAAGTTACAAAAATCATCTTTCGCCAGTTTCAAAGTGGCCATTAAAGCTTCCGAAAGCCTGTATTGGGCAAAATCACTTTCAATTTCTGACAATGATTGTTGAAACCGGTTTTTAAACCACTTGATGGCTACCTCATTATTGGTTTCTATACTGTCGTCGGGTTTCCAGCCTTTAACCAATTTAAAAGCATTCCATATTTTATTGGCAAAGGCACTGCCTTGTTTGCAATATTTTTCATCAAACATCAGGTCGTTACCGGCAGGCGATGAAAGCAGCATACCTACCCTTACGCCGTCAGCTCCATATTGTTCTATAAGCTCCAGCGGATCGGGCGAGTTACCCAATGATTTCGACATTTTACGGCCCAGCTTATCCCTAACAATGCCGGTAAGGTAAACGTTTTTAAAAGGCAGCTGCCCCCTGAATTCGTGCCCGGCCATAATCATCCTGGCTACCCAGAAAAATAAGATTTCGGGCGCGGTTACCAAATCGTTGGTCGGGTAATAATAATTGATATCTGCATTATTAGGATCTTTAAAACCATCAAAAACCGATATAGGCCACAGCCACGAAGAGAACCAGGTGTCAACTACATCCTCGTCCTGTTTCAGGTCTTGAGATTGGAGATTAGAGATTGGAGATTGGAGGCTTTTCGCTTCTTCAAACGCTTCTTCCCTGGTTTTGGCTATAACATACCGCCCGTCTGGTAAATACCATGCAGGTATCTGCTGGCCCCACCAAAGTTGGCGACTAATACACCAGTCCTTTACGTTTTCCATCCAGTAGCGGTAGGTATTGGTAAATTTTTCGGGAATCAGTTTAATATCGCCATCCAAAACATAATCTAAAGCAGGCTTGGCCATCTCGTCCATTTTGCAGAACCATTGCATGGAAAGTTTGGGTTCAATAACCGCATCCGTACGTTCCGAAAAACCGATCTGCGATTTATAATCTTCTATTTTATCCAACGCCCCGGAGGTTTCCAATAAAACAGCAATTTTTTTGCGGGCTATAAAACGGTCTTCGCCTACTAATATCTTTGCCTTCTCGTTTAGCGTACCGTCATCGTTTAAAATATCAATAACGGGCAGGTTATGTTTTTGACCGAGTTCATAGTCATTTAAATCGTGCGCCGGTGTAACTTTTAAACAGCCGGTACCAAAATCCATGGTTACGTACTCATCCAATATCACTGGAATTTCACGGTTGATTAGTGGAATTAATACAGTTTTTCCGTGCAAATGAAAATAGCGCTCATCATTAGGGTTAACACAGATGGCAGCATCTGCCATGATGGTTTCGGGCCGGGTTGTTGCTACCGTTAAATAAGAGTTTCCAGACTTAACCGCGTAGCGGATATAATACAGCTTTTGATTTACTTCTTTACGGATAACTTCCTCGTCAGATACCGCAGTTTTCCCCTGCGGATCCCAGTTTACCATGCGGATGCCACGATAAATCCATCCCTTTTTATACAGGTGAATAAACGTATCGATTACCGCTTCTGACAGATCAGGCTCCATAGTAAACCGGGTACGGTCCCAATCGCAGGATGCACCTAACTTCTTCAACTGTTCAAGGATAATGCCGCCGTATTTATCTTTCCATTCCAGGGCATAGGCCAAAAACTCGGCCCTGGTGAGGTCTTTTTTACTGATGCCTTTTTCTTTCAGCATCGCAACTACCTTAGCTTCAGTAGCAATACTGGCATGATCGGTTCCCGGCACCCAGCAGGCGTTTTTGCCTTTCATACGCGCGCGACGAACCAGTACATCCTGTATGGTATTGTTCAACATGTGCCCCATGTGCAGCACACCGGTGACGTTTGGCGGAGGAATTACTATAGTGTAAGGCTCACGTTCGTCGGGCACCGATTTAAAAAAATCGTGCTTTAACCAGTAACTGTACCATTTGTCTTCTGCGTCTTTGGGCTGATATGTTTTAGAAATACTCATAGGGTGCAAAAATAGTGATTGTTCGTGAGAGTCCATAGTCGATGGTCCATAGTCCATAGCATAAAATCATTATTTAAAACATTTGACCAACCATCACACACGGCACGTCAATCAAGGCTTTCTCCCATGGTCCATGGACCATCGACTATGGACTTTTCCCCGCAACAATATTTTTACAATTAAAATGTTTATACCATATACCCCGCCCAAAGTATGAAAATATTCTCCCTACAGCATATTTTAAGTCTAATCGTAAAAAAAGCGCAATCGTCATTCCTCATAAAATGGCTTAACCGCTGATGGGCGGAGTGCCGCCGCCGATAGTCTAATCTATATTTTGCTACCTTTAATTTTGTAGTTAAAACTGACTAATCATATGAAACTAAATTGCATCAATTTTATGCTAATGGGCTTATTATGCCTATCTGCCAACACGTTTGCTGCCGGTGGCGGCAGAGCCAAAAAACACAAGGCCACAAAAACTGCGGGGCCGCCAACAAAGTATATCGATCCGGCTAATATGGACCTTTCGGTTAAACCGGGCGACAACTTTTTTGAATACGCCAATGGCGGCTGGCTAAAGGCAAATACCATCCCTGCAAAGGAAACCCGCTGGGGCAGTTTTAATATTTTGCGCCAAACAAGTATCGACCGCCTGCTGGGGATATTAAATGATGTAAGCAAAACCACACATCCTAAAGGCAGCCTGGAACAACGCGTAGGCGACTTATACGCCAGCGGAATGGATACCCTGCTTATTGAAAAACGCGGGTTTGACCCAATTAAACCCGCATTGGCACGTATCGACAAAATAACCGACCTTAACGGCGTTATCAGCGAGGTAGTTTTTGAACGCACCCACGGAGAGGGTGATCCTTTATTCCGTTTTGGCGTTGGGCAGGACTCCAAGCATCCCACAAAACATATTTTAGATTTGAGCCAGGGTGGCACCAGTTTACCCGATCGTGATAATTACCTTAAAGCTAACCCGCGCTTCAAAAAAATACAGGATGCATACACGCAATATGTTACTACTTTGTTTAGCCTCACAGGCGCCAGCAACGAAATTGCTGCAAAAAATGCAGCAACAGTTTTCGGTATCGAGAAGGGGCTTGCAAAGGTGCAGCTTAGCCGCACCGAAATGCGCGACCCTCATGTAACCTACAACAAATTTTCGCTGGCCGATTTCAGTAAAACAACACCCCATTTAAACTGGGTTGAACTGGCTGCACAAATGAAAGTACCGGGTCAGGATACATTGTTGGTTGGCCAGCCTTCGTTTTTTAAAGCAGAAGATTCACTTTTAGCAGCTACCCCGGTTGAAGATTTGAAAACATATTTGAAGTGGGGTATTTTGAAAGGTTCAGCTCCGGCCCTGAGCTCGTCATTTGTAAAAGCTAATTTTACTTATACCAGTGCATTGAGCGGACAAAAAGTTCAGGCACCGCGAAGTGAACGTATGTCGTCATTAGTTGACGGCAGCATTGGCGAATTATTGGGCCAGTTGTATGTGGCTAAATACTTTACCCCTGCTGCTAAACAATACATGGTTGATTTGGTGAACAACCTAAAATCGGTATTAGGCGAACGCATCCAGAATTTAACCTGGATGAGTAATGAGACAAAAGCCCGTGCGCTTAAAAAACTGGCTGCCTTCGGTGTAAAAATTGGGTACCCCGATAAATGGCAATTATACGATGGCCTGGTGATTGACCGCGACGACTATTTTGGCAACCTGCGCCGCATAAGCGAATGGCGCTACAACTACCAGGTAAGCCAAATGAACAAACCTGTGGATAAAACCCGTTGGGGAATGACGCCGCCTACCATCAATGCCTCATACAGCCCTACCAATAACGATATTACCTTCCCGGCTGGTATTTTGCAGTTTCCTTTCTTTGATTTTGGTGCCGATGATGCCGTTAATTATGGCGGTATTGGTGCGGTAATCGGTCACGAAATGACGCATGGCTTTGATGATGAAGGCCGCCAATACGATGCCGACGGTACCCTGCGCGACTGGTGGACCAAAGACGATGCCGATAAATTTAAGCAACGCGCCGACCAGGTGGTGGCCCAATATAATGGCTTCACCGTTTTGGATACCCTGCATGTAAACGGCAAACTAACCGAAGGCGAAAACCTGGCCGATTTGGGCGGATTAAACGTAGCCTACGCTGCATTTAAGAAAACCAAACAAGGACAATCAGGCGCAAAAATCGACGGCTTTACGCCCGATCAGCGCTTCTTCCTTTCATGGGCACAAGTTTGGAGGGGTTTGCAAACTCCCGAAATGGCTGCACAAAGGATATTAACTGATCCCCATTCGCCGGAGCAATACCGTGCCAATGCGCCCATTACCAATATGGATGCATGGTATGCAGCCTTTGGCGTACAACCGGGTGATAAGATGTTTAAAAAGCCCGAGGATAGGACGAAGATTTGGTAGACTTCGAAGTCCACAGTCTTGAGTCGAAAGTCTTAAGTCAAAAATAAATGGCAGGGCCTGCAATTTGCAGGCTTTGCTGTTTTACAGCCTGTACCTAAGCCTTAGGTATAGCTTGTTTAAAAAAGTTGCTTTCGTTATGGGGTAGTTAAGTTTCGCTGCCAAATTGCCAATGTACGATGCTAACAACCTTAACTCGGCGGCAGGCAGTTGTTCGTTATGCAGGTGCTGATGTGGTTTTAGGATCTGATCAGGACCCGCTTGCTGCGCAGATGAACTATTGGCCTTAACTGGTAAACCTGCAACCGTTGGCCTTAGGATACTTTCAGAAAAACCGATATTCAGAAAAGAGGCAATTTGATCGGTCACTGTTGTCGGATTTTCGCAAAGTTGCTCGTACCGTACTACCAAAAACCGCGGGTCATTTAAATACGATGGGGTAAGCGCCACACGGAATGATAGTTTCATATCCTTTAGCACCGTCCTGATATAAAGTGCGGGCTCCATTTCTTTGCGCGAAATAAGTGTAGCAACAGGCTCGCGAACTACATGGATAATTTTTGCACCGGGCATTTCCTTCCAAATCCTGTTTAAAAAACGTTCATTAGTTGGGGTTTTATCAACCCATAACGCCGCCGCAGTATTTGTGCACGATGCATAAGCAAGTACCACCGCTGTATGGGGCCATTGCGTTTTCTCGCGCTGATACAAAATTTTCCACCATGCCATTAAATATCGGGCAAAATCTACATAAGGTGAACCTGCAGCACAAGTGCGCCCCAATAACCAATAAGGGGGTTGATTGATGGGATTAGCTAATCGTCGCAGCCATTCGGTACCTAAAAATGTCGGCCACTCATTTTCGGACAATGCTTGCAGCTTAAATTCAAGATTGGTAAAATAGGTACCTTCCGATGGCAATACGGCCAGTTCCGGATGTCCGTCCAATAGATTTCTAAGTAGTGTAGTGCCGCTTCGGTGAACGCCGCAAATAAAAACGGGAGAGGCTGCCAGCTTAAGCCCATGCGACACTTGTTGAGCTGATAATGCCATTGGCCCCAATTGCACCGCAGCCGCCCAAACCGTTTGCGACCACATCGCAGCGGCCTTTATAAGTGCTGCCGAAGGACTTTCTTCCAGCCGATACACCGGAAGCAATGTATTTAAAACGTCTTCTGCTTCAATTATTTTTAATGACATTAGTTAATTGGGGCGCACTAATTTAAAAATAAAATTGACAATGTTATCAATATGCTCCTATAATCATCCGGCACGCACGCGGTTGTTATTTACCGCCCAATAAATATTTTACGCCCACACATATTGACTTGTTCGCAATATCTATGTTATCCGGAAAAGTAGTTACACTGCTGCCGGCCGTATAATAGGTAACAAACAACTCTATTCTTTTATTAAAAACAGCTCCGGCTTGTAACGAATAATTAACCCAGAAAGACTTAAATTTATAAAGGTAATCAGAACTAAAACCGTTAGATACGATGGGATTATTATCAGGAGTTGACGAATTATTATCCGACACGCCTCCGTCAATATATATTTTCAACTTTTCCTTATTGTAAACATTAACCAAAATTTGCGGCGTAACCGAAAATGTACGTTCTGTAAAAGCGAGACTATACATATTAATGGTGGTATTGGGCCCAGTTACAGAGTGATCAAATCTGTCGTTTGAATACGAATAAGATAACTCGAGCCTGAAAATAATCCGTTGTACATTAGGGTTAATAAAGAAATCGGCCCCAAGCGCAATTTTAGGCGCCGTAGAACTTGAGTTTCGTACCGTGTTAGCAGGAATTGCCGGATTGAACGCGGCGTAGGTATATTTTGTATTGGTACTGTTTGCGCCAAGGCTGGCAAATAATCTTATGCCTGATGGTTTTTTATTGGTATTGCTACTTCGGTCTTGTTCATAACCCCCGTTATTATTTATCAGGTTCACAATCCTTGCGAGGTCAGCTTCGTTAAACATAACGTCATTTATCTTATCCAATAATTTTGAATTCCCGTTGTTAAGTTTGGCATTATACAGCTGCAATTGCCCCCGATAGGTATTATGCTCAACAATGCCGTTTGAAGCCCCATCGTAATAGGTATAATACTTTAACTCAACAGGCTGCCCATTTGTTTCGGCGATAAAAAATCGGTTTTTACTGGGTTCATTGTTATAAAAAAGCGTTAAATGCTTGCCTGTTATTAATGGCTTTAAAAACACGGCGCCGGCGGTTACACTTGTATCCAGGCCGTAAGGTAAATTAGGAACGATATTTTTGTTGGTACTAATTACACCAACATAACTAACATAACTTTCAAAGCCGGTTATTTGAAATGCTTTGATGTCGTTAGGCGTATATTGCTGTACGGCTTTGTCGGTTTTACTTACCTTAAAATCAACTGATACCGGAAAATAACCCGATTCAGGGTAGTTGACAAATCCTTTTAAAGTATCACCATTGTTTTTTAAAACATAACCCGGCTGGTAATTTGATTGGGCGAAAATAATTGACGGTAGGGCGATAAGCAAGGCAATAGTAAATAATCTCATTTATTGTGAACAGATTTAAGTGGTAACTTTTGTCTGCTGCTAAAATATAAATTGTTTTATCAATTAAAACAATTTAACTGAACAATAAAAAAATTCCACCCAAACTGCCGAAACCTAAAAATGGACAAATAGAGTAACATAACGTTGTCCACGGAATCAATATTTTTTATTTGCAATTTCTATCTATGCGTTCTTGTGCATAACCGGCTCCCAATTGTTTTGCTTTATGCCAATCTGCGCAAGCTCCCGCGCTATCTTTATTATTTAATTTAGAATTCCCTCTGTTGAAATAAGCCATTGCATTCTGTGGTTCTAACTCAAGTGCCCGGTTATAGTCTTCAATAGCCTCACTATATTCACCGGCTTCATCTTTATTTGCCGCTCTGTTAATAATTGCGTCGGTAAAATCCGGGGCTAATTCAATCGCTTTATCATAATCTCTTCTTGCCGCCTTCCAGGTATATAGTTCATCTTTCGCTATCGCCCTTGAATACCATGCATTCGGATCTCGCGGATTTATTTTAATAACAGTAGAAAAATGTATGATTGCCAACCCTAAATTTTGATTTTGATAAGCCTCCATAGCGCTCTCAAAATAGCGATCTTCCAAACTTGGGTGTAAATCCGGAAACTCCTGTTTTGAAGCATCCGCCATTGCGCCATATCCGGAAAGCCTGCAATCAAATTTATATCCTTTACAATTAAGATCTAATGCCCAAAACATCAAATTATCTTTATCCACAGGAAAAGGAACAGCATCCCCTCTAAGTACCCAATGCCCCGCATTTTTTGCTACTTCGTTAATTGTAAACTTATAGTTGTCCGTCAAAAAACGTCCTAAAGATTCAAGTTTAGTTTTACTGTCAGAGATAAAATCGAAATCGTACGTCGCTAAAGCATAATCGTCAATCCCGCTCGCTCTTCTTCGTTCGTAAACGTCATTTGCCGACACCATTTCTTTTCCAAAGTTGTCGTTAAATTGTTGGCGGGTAAAAAATCGCACTTCCATTATTTTGTGCTAGGTTAAGGTGTGGTAAGACTTACGATGTTTCAAAAACTTCGCAAGTCTTTTTTTAGTTAAAATATCGCTTCAGCAATCCTTTTTGTCGGCCCGGCGTTACTCATGGTATAAAAATGCAGCACAGGTACCCCAAATTTCATTAATTCGCGGCACTGGTTAATCATCCATTCAATCCCTGCATCTTTTACCTCTTTGTCCGATTTGCAATTGGTAATCAGATCGCACAAATCTTCGGGCATATCAATGTGGAATGTTTTTGATAAACCAACCAATTGTTTTAAAGTAGTGATAGGTTTTAGTCCTGGGATTATGGGTACATTAATGCCATTAGCCCGACAGTTATTTACAAAATCAAAATATTTCTGATTATCAAAAAACATTTGGGTTACTATAAAGCCTGCGCCCATATCTACCTTTTGTTTAAGATATTTAAAGTCGGTTTTCAGGTTTGGGGCCTCAAAATGTTTTTCGGGATACCCGGCTACGCCAATGCAGAAATCGGTTTTCAGGTTTTCGCCCAGGTTTTCGTGCAGGTAAATACCATTGTTCATATTCACTACCTGCTGCAGCAAATCTGTGGCGTAATGGTGACCGTTAGCATTTGGCACAAATGAAGAATCGCCCATACGGGCATCGCCACGCAAAACAAGCACATTTTCAATACCCAAAAATTGCAGGTCAATCAGGCCATTTTCGGTTTCATCCTTGGTAAAACCACCGCAAAGCAGGTGCGGCACGGTATCTACCTTGTACTTATTCATAATTGCCGCACAAATGGCGATGGTACCCGGCCGTTTGCGATAACTCAGCTTTTCCAGCAAGCCATTAGGATGCTGTTTATAAATATAATCCTCGCGCAGCGAAGTCACATCAATAAACGGCGGGTTAAATTCCATCAGCGGATCAATAGCATCGTAGATTCCTTGAATACTGTGCCCCTTTAACGGCGGTATTAATTCGAATGAGAAAAGTGTTTTGCCTTTGGCGTTGCTGATGTGTTCGGTTATCTTCATTGTAATTAGTAGCAGTAGCAGGTTTTAGTAGCAGTAATACTTTTAGTTGCAGTAGCAGGTTTTAGTAGCACTTTATTTCTCTCTTAATTAGTTTTTAGTATTAATTAGTCTTTGGTTTCGGAACGAATTTCTCTGGGTTTTGCGCCATTGAGTATAACATTCGACCTATTTCATTGTACTTATCTTGTAGCACCTTGTGAGCGGTAGTATCTATATAGCCACAATCTAAAGCAAAATCCAGCCAGATTGATGTTTCAGTAGCTTCGCCGTCAGCATCAGTCATTTTCGAAGTAAAGTGCTTAGGATAAATCCTTTTACGATAGCCCTCGCCTATGTTTATACAAACAGAACGTGATGACCGGCGTATTTGGTCAGTTAGCGAGTAAGTTTCCTCTTTCGGGAATTTCAGCGTTAATAATCGAATTTCACGAGCCGCGTCAAACGCCACCTGATAAACTTTTAATTCTCTAAAACTTCCTGTCATAATAGCTTTATTTACGATGGTTTAGTTTCTATCAATACACTCTTTTCCAAAAATGCTACTTCTTACTACTTCCTGCAACTGTTTTCAAGACTGCTACTACCTCCTGCCACTGCCACTCAATAGTTTAAATTCGGCCCCAGCCATCTCTCTACCGTCTCAACCGCCATATCCTTCCTCACTGCATAATCCTCCACCTGATCTTTACTAATCTTTCCCAAACCAAAATACCTGGCCTGCGGATGTGCAAAATAAAAACCGCTTACGGACGCTGCCGGCATCATGGCCAAACTTTCGGTGAGGTGCATGTGGGCATTATCTTCGGCTTTTAATATCTCAAATAACGTAGTCTTCTCGGTATGATCCGGACAAGCAGGGTATCCCGGCGCCGGGCGGATGCCCTGGTATTCTTCTTTTATCAGTTCATCCGTACCCAATTGCTCGCTTTTGGCATAACCCCAGTATTCTTTGCGCACCAGTTCGTGCATTTTTTCGGCGAAAGCTTCGGCTAAACGGTCGGCAAGGGCTTTGGCCATAATGCTATTGTAATCATCGTGATCGCGCTCAAATTCGGCAACCAGTTCATCGCATCCAATGCCGGTTGTTACGGCAAAGCCACCCCAATAATCGGGTATGCCGCTTTCTTTTGGTGCGATAAAATCCGACAGCGCATAATAAGGCTCACCTTTTACTTTTTCCGACTGCTGGCGCAGCGTATGGATACGGGTTAACAGCGTTTTGCGCGAATCATCGGTATATACCTCAATATCGTCGCCTACGCTGTTAGCCGGCCAAAAACCAATTACTCCGCTTGCCTGCAGCAATTTTTCGCTTACAATTTTCTTTAACAATGCCTGTGCATCGTCGTACAGTTTTTTGGCTTCGTCGCCCACATATTTGTCGGCAAATATTTTAGGGTAGCTGCCCCGCAGTTCCCAGGTATGGAAAAATGGCGTCCAATCGATATAAGGCACTAACTCTTCCAGCGGATAAGCCTCAAAAACTTTGGTGCCGGTTAACTTCGGTTTAGGGGCAACATCACCATCTAAACTGATCTGGAATTTCTGTCCCCTTGCCTCTTCAATACTTACAAAACGCTTGTCCGATTTTTTATTTAGATGAGCCTCGCGTGCCTTTGCATATTCGTCTTTTATTCCTTGTATATACGGGCCGCGCTGGTCCTTATTCATCAGGCTGCTGCAAACGGTAACACTTCTCGAAGCATCCAGCACATGTATTGCAGGTCCGGAATAATGCGGATCAACCTTTACTGCGGCATGTATCCGAGATGTAGTAGCACCGCCAATAATCAACGGAATAGTAAACCCTTCGCGCTCCATTTCCTTGGCAAAATGCACCATTTCATCCAGCGATGGGGTAATTAAACCACTGAGGCCAATGATATCTACATTTTGTTTTTTTGCTTCTTCAATGATGCGCTGTGCAGGCACCATCACGCCCAAATCAATCACCTCGAAATTGTTGCAGGCCAAAACAACGCCCACTATATTTTTACCAATATCGTGTACATCGCCTTTTACCGTCGCCATTAATACCTTGCCGGCATTGGCCCTGCTATTGCTGGAATCTTCTCCTGCATCAATAACCCGCTGCTTTTCCAATTCGATAAAAGGGAGTAAATAAGCCACCGCCTTTTTCATTACGCGGGCCGATTTCACCACCTGCGGTAAAAACATTTTGCCGGCGCCAAACAGGTCGCCTACAATGTTCATGCCGTCCATTAACGGGCCTTCAATAACCTCTAATGGTTTAGCATAAGCCTGGCGGGCTTCCTCAACATCATCATCCAGGTACTCAATAATGCCTTTTACCAACGCATGCGATAAGCGTTCGGCAACGGGGGCTTTGCGCCATTCCTCGTCGCGCACCACTTCTTTACCTTTTGATTTAATGGTATCCGCAAACTCCACCAAACGTTCGGTGGCGTCATCGCGGCGGTTCAGCAGCACGTCTTCAACCAGTTCCAATAAATTCTTCGGAATTTCTTCATAAACTTCCAGCATCCCGGCGTTTACAATGCCCATATCCAAACCAGCCTTAATCGCATGGTACAAAAATGCCGAGTGCATAGCCTCGCGCACCACGTTATTACCCCTGAACGAGAATGATATATTACTTACCCCTCCGCTTACTTTGGCATACGGCAGGTTTTGTTTTATCCATCGGGTAGCCTCAATAAAATCAACCGCATAGTTGTTATGCTCTTCCAGGCCGGTTGCTACAGTAAGGATGTTTGGATCGAAAATAATATCCTGTGGCGGAAAGCCAATTTCATTAACCAATATATTGTATGAGCGCTGGCAGATTTCCTTACGGCGATCCAATGAATCGGCCTGACCGGTTTCGTCAAAAGCCATCACAACGGTTGCAGCGCCGTAGCTTAATATCTTACGGGCATATTCTTTAAATTTCTCTTCACCCTCTTTTAGCGATATGGAATTGACGATGCCTTTCCCTTGCAAACATTTTAAGCCGGCTTCAATAACCGTCCATTTTGACGAGTCGATCATGATGGGTAGTTTGGCAATATCGGGCTCCGAAGCTACCAGGTTAAGAAATTTCACCATCACGGCTTCGGAGTCAATCATCCCCTCGTCCATGTTGATATCGATGATCTGCGCACCACCCTCCACTTGTTGCAAGGCAACAGCCAGGGCCGCTTCGTAATCCTCGGCCAAAATCAGCTTCGAAAACTTGGGCGAACCGGTGATATTGGTACGTTCGCCAATGTTGGCGAAATTAGTTTCGGGGGTTAGGGTTATGGCTTCCAATCCGCTTAAACGCAGGTAAGGTTCAATTACCGGTTTTACGCGTGGCGGATATTTTGAAGCCTTATCGGCGATACATTTAATGTGCTCGGGCGTTGTACCACAACAACCGCCAACAATATTTACCAGCCCGGCTTTCATGAAATCGTCTACCTGGTGGGCCGTTTCGTGCGCGGTTTCATCGTACTGGCCAAATTCGTTTGGCAAACCGGCATTGGGATAGGCCGAAATAAACACATTTGCCTTTACTGAAAGCTCTTCCAAATGCGGCCGCATTTCTTTTGCGCCCAATGCGCAATTTAAGCCAACCGATAATAAATTGGCATGACTTACCGAATTCCAAAACGCCTCAACCGTTTGACCAGATAAAGTACGGCCCGATGCATCGGTAATAGTACCCGAAATCATAATGGCCCCATCACCTCTGAAAGGCGCATAATCTTTTCCCGCGGCTCTGCTCTCGTTCCGGTAACGATCAATTGCAAACAGGGCAGCTTTTGCATTTAGTGTATCAAATATAGTCTCGATAATCAGCAAATCTGAACCACCATCAACTAAACCGCGAACCTGGTCGTAATAGGCCCCAGCCAGGTCATCAAAACTAACGGCTCGGTAACCCGGGTCGTTTACATCGGGTGAAAGTGACGCAGTACGATTGGTAGGCCCCACAGCACCGGCCACAAAGCGCGGTTTGTTTGGATTTTTAGCAGTGTATTCATCTGCCACTTCCCGGGCAATTCTTGCGCCCTCATAACTCAATTCATAAGCTAATTCTTCCAGGTGATAATCAGCCAGCGAAATGCGCTGGGTGCTAAAGGTATTGGTTTCAATAATATCAGCGCCCGCATCCAGGTATTCGGCATGAATAGCTTTTATAACATCCGGACGGGTGATGTTCAGCAGGTCGTTATTACCCTTTAAATCAGAGGCATGGTCACGAAAACGGTCGCCACGAAAATCAGCTTCCGATAGTTCGTACCGCTGTATCATGGTGCCCATTGCTCCGTCAATTACCAGGATGCGTTTTTCAAGTTCTTTTCTAATATCCATGTGTTCAATAGGCAGTTTGCAGTTGCCGGTTTGCAGTTAGTTTGTCCGCAATTAAAATTACTGGTTTGCAGCAAAAACTGCCAACCGCCAACTAATAACTGCAAACTCAAAAAAAGGGCTTATATCGAAAAGTCGGGTATTGAATGACTCTCGCTTATCTTTCTTGCCGGTGTAAACCAGTCAAGTAGAATGTAGCACCTTGTAAGCACAGGTTGCCAAGACATCGCAGGGTCTAATCCCTCCGTCTTTCTCCATAAGCAGCGCAAAGATGCGCAATATCAAATTAACATGCAATAGCGTTTTGTTGTCTTAAGGCAATATTCAGAAGCGACCGGCTTGCGAGAACAGCATTTAAGATGGTTCAAAGTGCTGAAAGCATTGCCTGGAAAATTTGCCAATCGCCCAAATCATGGTTTACACATGGTTTACACTTTTTTTCATATTTTTTTATTAAGTATCTAATAATCAAATAGTTAATAAAAAAACATGGTTTACATGTGTAAATCATGTTTATAAATAGATCCTCACCTGTAAATCAATAAATTGCTAACAAACATAGCGTACATGTGAAAACCTTGTATCAATATGCGGCACAACGGCCTATAAAGTTACCGATAACAAAAATGCCGGCAAAAAGCTTAATGGTAATTTATTAAAACTTTTCACCGGCACTTCTTTTTAATGCTGATTGCTATTACCTTCTGCGGCCAAAAATGCGCAGTAAGAACAGGAACAAGTTAATAAAATCCAAATAAAGGGTTAAGCCACCCATTAATGCCATTTTTGATGCTGTTGCATCGCCATAGGTTAAACCGGCGCCAATGTTTTTTAGCTTTTGCACATCATAAGCAGTTAGGCCTACAAATATGGCTACACCAATGTAGCTGATGACCTTATCCAGGCCAGAGCTGCCTACAAACATGTTTACAACGCTCGCTACAATTATACCTATCAACAGCATAATCAGTATCGAACCAAATTTAGTTAAATCCATTTGTGTGGTATATCCGGCTACAGCCATTATACCAAACACGATAGAGGTCGTTAAAAATACGCCTAATACCGAAGATTGTGTGTAAACAGATAGGATGATGCTAAAGCTGATACCCATTATTGCCGCATAGGCGATAAATAATAAGCCGAGTACTCCGTACGAAATTTTGTTTATTCCGAAACGGATAATTAAAACAAAAGCTAAGGGAGAAATCATGGCAACAAGGCCCAATCCTGTAATACCACCTGTTATTGGATCTTGTATATAGGCTTTTAGCCCTTCATCCTGAGCGAAAAGATAAGCGATCAGTGCCGATACACCCAATGCCACAAACATCCACATAAAAACATTTGCTAAAAATTTGCGTGTCGAATCGGTATCGTTTAATTGTACTATGTTATCATAAACATAGTTGGGATTATTATTTTCCATTTTTGTTTAAAAAAATTAATTATTCAAATTTAAATATAGATTTTGAGATTTTAGACATGAATATTACGAAAAAGTTTAGTGTGAGTCCGAAAGTCCGGAAAGTCGGAAAAGTCCGAAAGACGGTGGATTCCATCTAAAGTAATTACTTCTCCCTCTACTTACAGCTTCTTTCGGACTTCCGGACTTTTCCGACTTTCCGGACTCTACTTGCAGCTTCTTTCGGATTTCCGGACTTTACGACTTTACTAACCTCCCCCGCAGCTTCTTTACTGACTTTCCGGACTTTTCCGACTTTCCGGACTCCCCTCAACTCAGCCTCCTCGTCAACTGCTCCTCCACCAGCTTGAACAACTGCACCGGTTTTAACGATCGCCAGCCCAAATCGTCCAGTACACCGCCAAAGTTAATGTAATAGTCAATGTTATTCCGCTTAAACTCATCAATTACATGGTTACGGAAATTGATACCGGCTATCCAGCCATCCTCTACGTCCTGGAACCATTCCTCGTAATAACAATCGTCGGACGAATGAAAGTTCAGCACGTTCTCCCCTATCAGGATAAAATGGTGAATGCCGCTGTCTACCATCAGATCGAGCACCTCGCGTTTCAGCATCATGATGTCGTTGTTGATGGCATCGTTCCATTCGCCAATAAACTCAATAATGGTATATGAACGTTCATAATCGGCAAAAAGTACCTTCATATACAAGGTATTGGAGCCAAACGAATCCCACTGAGGATGCAGCAAGTAGTTATATACCTGCTTATCAAATTCAAACTCGTTGTACTGCGTAGCATAAAACGGCGAATACTCATCCTCCGCTGCCACATAGTCGTCGCGCCATTTATAATATGGTTCTATCTCGTGCATTTATTAATTCCAAATGTGCAAATGTGCAGATATGCAGATTATTTTAGCTGCATCATGCCACATTTGCTTGCCCACCACTTTGTTTATTATTATATATTTTCAGTACTTCCCAGCCATTCATCTTTTCATTTGCACATCTGCATATCCACGCATCTGCACATCATTCAATTTGCACATCTGCACATCAACTATTCTCCACCGCTTTCCTCACGCTGCCGTATTTATTCAGCAGGGCCGCAGCGGTTTGTTCATCTAATCCTGTTTCCTGCATTACCATGTGGGTGGCCCTATCAACCAGCTTATTGTTGGTTAATTGCATATCAACCATTTTATTGCCTTTTACCCGCCCCAGCCGTATCATTACGCAGGTGCTCAGCATATTTAATACTAGTTTTTGCGCAGTACCTGCCTTCATCCGGGTCGATCCGGTTAAAAACTCAGGGCCGGTTACTACCTCAACCGGGTATTTGGCCTCGGCCGCTACAGGGCTTCCGCTGTTACAAACAATGCATCCGGTAGTAATGTTATGCAAATTCGCCATTTTAAGGCCGCCAATAACATAAGGCGTAGTACCCGAGGCCGCTATGCCAACAAGCACATCTTTTTCGTTAATGTTATATTCAGTTAAATCGAGCCACGCTTGTGTAGCATTGTCTTCGGCATACTCAACTGCCTTGCGAATAGCATAATCGCCACCAGCAATAATACCAACTACCATATCAAACGGCACCCCGAAGGTCGGCGGGCATTCTGATGCATCAACCACACCCAAACGACCGCTGGTGCCGGCACCGATATAAAAAAGCCGCCCCCCTTCCTTCATTTTAGCCGCGGTAACCGTAGCCAGCGCCTCTATCTGCGGCATTGCCGCCGCAACCGCCAAAGGCACAGTTTGATCTTCCAGGTTAATATTTTGCAGTATCTGGGCTACAGACATCTTCTCGAGATCGCTGTAGCGGGAATCTTTTTCGGTAGTACGTTCCATCAATGCAAAGTTGGAGAAAAATGTTGAATTTTATTTAGTCCATGGACCATAGTCAATAGTCTACAGCAAAAAATATTCTTCTACCATGGACCAGGGACTATGGTCCATAGACTTTCTTACCTATTTTGTCACATCTACACAACATATTACGTAACTTTGTGATACAATAAAGTTTATGAAGAGGCTTGCGGGTATAATGTTCAGAACCATGACTTTGCTTTTGTTAGGCATAGCTATTGGTTTGTTTATCAGTGATAATAATTTTGCCAGGCGCGGCATGGGGTTTACGTTGCCCGGCAGCAGCAAGGTATCTAAGGTTTTATCATTGATAAAGAATAACTACGTTGATTCGGTAAATGTGGATAGTATGGAGGGCGTTACCGTTAACAACCTGCTGCAAAACCTCGATCCGCATTCCCTTTACCTTCCGCCACAGCGTGCACAATCTATCAACGAAAGTTTGGATGGCGGTTTTACAGGTATAGGTTTAGAATATCAATTACTGCGCGATACATTATATCTGACCCAAATTTACCCGGGCGGTCCGGCTGCTTTAGCAGGATTGGTTGCCGGCGATAAGGTAATTAACGTTGATCACAAAAAATTCTCGGGCACACATCTAACTGCCGAAAGGGTTAACCAGGTGTTTCGCGGCGAAGAAGATTCCCCTATTTCATTGGGCGTATCGGCCCCCGGCAAATCCGCAATGAAAGCGTACTCCATTAAACGCGGCCACGTTGACCTTAGCAGCCTTGATGCAGCTTACATGCTGGCGCCAGGTATTGGGTATATAAAAATAAGCAAGTTTGCCAATACTACCGATACCGACTTTCAAGCAGCATTGGCGAAGCTTAAAAATCAGGGGTTAAAAAAACTGGTGCTGGATATAAGGGAAAATGGCGGCGGCTATTTAAGTGCAGCCACTGCCCTGGCTGATGAATTTTTGCCTAAAGGCAAACTGATTGTTTTTACCAAGGGGATTCACGAGGAACGCAGGGATTATTTTGCAACAGACTCCGGCAATTTTCAGGAAGGGAAACTGGCGGTGATGATTGATGAATATTCCGCCTCGGCCAGTGAAATATTAGCCGGTGCCTTACAGGATTTGGACAGGGCCACTATTGTTGGCAGGCGTTCATTTGGCAAAGGCCTTGTGCAGCAGCAGTTCCCTTTTGGGGATGGGTCCGCCGTTAATTTAACCATAGCCAGGTATTATACCCCATCGGGGCGGTCGATACAAAAGTCGTACCGCGGCGGAATAGACAGCTATCACAACGAAATTGCCGAAAGGATGCGCAAGGGCGAACTATTTTCGGCTCAAAATAATTTAAACGACAGCATTTTTAAAGGAAGAAACACCTACCGCACGCTTAATGGCCGCAAAGTATATAGCGGCGGTGGCATTATGCCCGATGTATTTGTGCCTGCCGACACCACCCAAAATACGGTGCTTGTACAGGAATTAAGCAGTCAGCAGCTTTTTAACGCCTACGTTATTGATAAGTTACAGCCGGCGCTCAGCAAATTTAAATCAGCCGATTCCTTTTTAAAGCAATACAACGTTAGCGATGCAGAGTTTGATAATTTTATTTTATACTCGTCCAAAACACTCAAAGAAATGGATTCGGGCGAGTTACGCAGCTCCCGTCAAACTATTAAAACCCTGCTAAAGGCATTCGCAGCCCGCTTCAAATGGGGCGATAATGCTTATTTTGAAGCCCTTAACGCTAATGATGCTACGTTGAAGAAAGCCGTGGAAGCGGTATCTTGATTTCGTCACGATGGTTATCAGGATCGGATGTTCGATTTAAAAAGCTATGTCATTTCGAACGCAGTGAGTAAACTTTACTAACATACTAAACGCCATGCATATTCGCTATGCATGGCGTTTAAGTTTTCTCACTGCGTTCGAAATTACATAAGTTCTTAAATTTCAAAGTCAAATCCGATCCCAATAACCATCGGGACGAACTTCCGAAATCCGAAACCCTCTGCCCTATTTCTGCCTAAACCACACCTGTACCGGCGCGCCCTGGAAATCAAAGTGTTCTCTTAGTTTGTTCTCGATGAAGCGATAATATGGCTCCTTAATGTATTGCGGCAAATTGCAAAAGAATGCAAACATGGGCGATGTTCCTGCAATCTGGGTGATGTACTTTATTTTTACGTATTTACCTTTAATAGATGGCGGCGGATAAGCTTCAATAATTGGCAGCATTACCTCGTTTAGCTTGGAGGTTGGTATTTTACGGATCTTATTTTGATAAACCTGGTTGGCCACATCAATAACCTTTAGCACCCTTTGTTTTTCGGTAACCGAAGTAAACACAATAGGCACATCGGTAAACGGCGCAATTTTTTCACGTATAAGCTCTTCAAAAACTTTAATGGTTTTGTTGTTTTTTTCAATCAAATCCCATTTGTTTACCACGATGACCACACCTTTTTTATTCTTCTCGGCCAGGTGGAAAATGTTGATATCCTGCGATTCAATACCTTCTACAGCATCAATCATCAATATTACTACATCAGCTTCTTCCAGCGCTTTAATGGTGCGCATTACCGAGTAAAATTCAATATTCTCTTTAACCTTGGTTTTCTTACGCATACCAGCCGTATCAATCAGCATGAAATCATGACCGTACTGGTTATAGTGAATATGGATAGAATCGCGGGTGGTACCGGCAATCGGCGTAACAATGTTACGATCTTTACCGATTAAAGCATTAATGATAGACGATTTACCCACATTAGGCCGGCCAACAATAGCATATTTTGGCAAGGTATTTTCCTCAATAGGATCGTCATCAAAGTGTTTTACTACCTCATCCAGCAGTTCGCCGGTTCCGGAGCCGGTCATGGATGAGATGGTGTATAATTCGCCCAGGCCCAGGCTGTAAAACTCCATTGAATCGGCTAACTGTGTGGTGTTATCCAATTTGTTTACCACCACAAACACAGGCTTTTTACCCTTGCGCAGGATGTTGGCAATTTCGTCATCCAGGTCAGTAATGCCCGTTGTAACGTCAACAATAAATAAGATCACGGTGGCTTCCTCTATGGCGATATCCACCTGCTCGCGGATGGCGACTTCAAAGACATCATCGGAATTGGCAACGTAGCCACCCGTATCGATAACGGTAAAATCACGGCCAACCCATTCGGCAACGCCGTAGTGCCTGTCGCGGGTTACACCGCTAAAATCGTCGACAATAGCCTTGCGGCTTTCGGTTAAACGGTTATATAATGTTGATTTGCCTACGTTGGGGCGGCCTACAATGGCTACAATGTTACTCATAATTTTAGCTTCAAGAAATCAAGAGGCAAGAATCAAGACTGAACTCCATTTAAAGTTAGTCAAACCACTCTTCATTTCTAATATATTTTTGTACTTTTTTCTGTCTTAAAATCTTGATTCTTGCGTCTTGACTCTATTCGTATCCAAATTTCTTCAGATAATTCTTTTTGCTGCGCCAGTCGGGGATAACTTTTACAAACATCTCCAGGAAAATCTTCTTCTGGAAAAACTCTTCCATATCGCGGCGGGCGTAGGTGCCTACAATTTTCAACATGCCGCCATCCTTTCCGATGATGATATTTTTTTGCGAATCGCGCTCCACAATAATCTCGGCACTGATGCGGTGCAGCTTCTCCCCTTCTACAAAGGCGGTGATAATTACCTCGGTGCTATAGGGTATTTCTTTTTTATATTGTTTAAAAACTTGCGCCCGTATCATTTCGGATGCAAAAAAGCGATCGTTACGATCTGTCAACGCGTCCTTTTCGTAATAAGCCGGGTGTTCGGGCAGATGCTCAATTACAAAGTTCATTACCGCCAGCACGTTATAGTCTTTTAATGCCGAGATGGCAAAAATCGCTTTAGGATTCAGTTTTTCTTCCCAAAAAGCTACTTTGGCTTTTACCGTTTCCTCATCGCTTTGATCAACTTTGTTAATTAGTACCGCTAAGGGAGCGGTGGAGCCTTCCAACTTTTTCAATACATCAGCTTCGTCGTACTCCTCATAAATATCGGTAACCAGCAAAATCAGGTCGGCATCTACAATGGAACCGTCCACCTGGTGCATCATGCTTTCGTGCAGTGCGTAGTGCGGTTTAATGATGCCGGGGGTATCCGAAAACACAATCTGGTAGTCCTCCTCATTCACAATACCTAATATACGATGACGTGTAGTTTGCGCTTTTGGCGTGATGATAGACATTTTTTCGCCCACCAGGGCGTTCATCAGGGTTGATTTACCCGCGTTGGGTTTACCAATAATACTTACAAAACCTGCCCTGTGCGCCATAAAAAATGATTGTAAAAATAAATAAAATAATATTTGGACTGCAAAGAAACGAATTATATCTTTGCAGTCCAATTAAAACGGAGTGCAAATTGCATTTTTGACAATTGGAAGCAGATTCCGGAGTTATGCCCGGATGACCAAAATATAAAAAACAGTGCGGGATGGAGCAGTTGGTAGCTCGTCGGGCTCATAACCCGAAGGTCGTAGGTTCGAGTCCTGCTCCCGCTACAAAGAAAAGGAAGTCTTTAGGCTTAGGTCTAAAGACTTTTATTTTCTCCGATGGTGTTTGGACGATCACCAGTAAATAAAAAAATCCCTTTCGGCGGTAATGACGCAGATCGTAAGAATAAACATAGTGCGGGATGGAGCAGTTGGTAGCTCGTCGGGCTCATAACCCGAAGGTCGTAGGTTCGAGTCCTGCTCCCGCTACAAGGAAAGTCAAAAGCCTTTAGTCGTAAGTCTAAAGGCTTTTTTCGTTAGGACCAGTTGGTAGCTCGGCGGGCTAATATCCGCCCCAAGGCGGACGTAGGTTCGAGTCCTGCTCCCGCTACAAAGTCAGAGTGAGTGTGGGTGCGAATGTGGGCTGCTCACTCTGGCTTTTCTTCAATACTCGCTCACACACTCACACTTTTATCACATTTTCTTTCCTTTATGTTTGATTTCGAAAACCTTGAAGTCTGCAAAAAAGCTAAAGCATTCAATTCTGTTGTTGGTAAGTTAGTTTTAACTATTGGTTCATTGGATAGTACAACAAAAAATCAATTAAGGCGCGCCTCGTTAAGTATTGTATTGAACATAGCCGAAGGCACAAGCAGGTTCAGTAAGGCCGACAGGAAGAATTTTTGCGTTGTGGCAAGGGGCTCAGTATTTGAATGTGTTGCTATTTTTGACATATTGAATGATGACGGTATCCTAACCAGCGACCTTTTTACCAACCTTTATAAGCAAGCAGAGGAAATTTCAAAAATGCTGTTTGCAATGATCAGAAACCTGGAAAGTTAAAATTTTATGTAGAATCCGTAGGGGCTGCCACGAAGGAAAGCATCCGCCCAAAGGACGGACGTAGGCTCGGGACCTGTTCCCGCTACAAACTCCGCCATCCATTTGCGAAGCATGAGAGAAGACCTCTATTGATCAATCACGTTTATAAATCGTTTAAATCAATGTCATAAATATTCACGGGCCATTTCCGCCGTATAATTATTATTTTCATTTGTAATACACCTCATGGCGTCACGTTACAAATTATTTGATGTCTTATAAAAACAATTGAAACGATGGAACAGCCGGGGATGTGTATTATTGCTTTTGTATTATAATGAAAACATTTATTTTAACCTGCTCTTTGAGCATCATTTTATTTTCGCTGCAAGCGCAGACAAGCAATTCCGTGAATATTGGTACTATAGACAGTATCCGTTCAAAGCTTCTAAACGAACAAAGGAAAATTTGGGTACATGTACCTGCATCCGCAAACTTGAATAAGAAAAAAAAGTACCCTGTTGTTTATGTTTTGGATGCTGAGCGGTGTTTTACAGCTATTGTGGGGATGACCGACTACCTGAGTTCTGTCAATGGGAACGACATTTGCCCTGAAATGATAGTCGTCGGGATACCCAACACTAACCGCACAAGAGACCTTACCCCAACCAGGGTGACCAGTGGCTTATTCATTAACGACAATATGGCCAAATATTCCGGTGGCGGCGAAACATTTACTGCATTTATCGAAAATGAAGTGGCGCCCCACATTGATTCAATATATCCAACCCTCTCTTACCGGTTACTCGTCGGACATTCATTGGGAGGCATAATGGCCATCAACGCGCTGGTACATCACAAAAACTTATTCAGGGGTTATATCGTCATTGACCCAAGTATGTGGTGGGATAATCAAAAACTCCTGCATGAAACACGAAAAACCTTACAAACCAATACATACCCCAGGGTATCGCTGTTTTTAGGTATGGCCAATACACTTCCTCCCGGAATGGATACCGTATCAATTAAAAACGATACGACTTCCGGGAGCATTCATTCCCGCTCCATACTTCAACTACGCGATTATATAATAGGCAGCCGGGGAGGCCTCATAGCAAATTTTAAATATTATAATGAAGACTCACATGGCTCGGTTTTTTTGCTTGCGGCCTATGATGCCCTCCATTTTATTTTTAAGGATTATGCATTAAAAATGCAGGATAGCTATTTCACCGACCCTGCTTTCCCATTGGCCCCTTATTTAAAAGACCATTTTAAAAATTTAACTTCAAAATACGGGATCACAGCGGAAGATGGCAGTATGATGTTGCCACCCGAAGATTTGGTAAACAACCTTGGCTTTTTTGTGCTTGGCAAAAATGAGTTTGATAAGGCTGAAGCTATGTTTAAAATGAACATACTAAATTATCCGGGGAGCCCGCTGGCGTATACTTATCTTGGCGATTTGTATGTTGCGAAAGGCGATAAAAAAAATGCGACAGAGAGTTACAAGAAAGCATTGTCGCTAAAGGAATCGCCTGAAACAAGGAAGAAATTAAGCAACCTGCAACAATAACCGATAATTATGAATTTAAACTATAAAGCCACCTGCGAAAGTGGAGGCTTTTTAGTTTGGAACGATTGGCAGCCCGGCAGGTTTATAAACGTAAATAAACCCCGCAGGCTTGCTAAGCAAAGCGCTGCGGGGCGGCAACCGCTACGTTACAGTTCTTTATCGTCAATCAATTTTGCGTCGCGGGTGTTTTTTTGTACGGCGATGGCTGAGAACATGCTCAGGCAGAAGGCCATAGCGTAAAAGCCTTTTTCACTTGGGGCGAGATTAGCATTCCACAGGCCAATGGTCAGCAGGATCATTGCTGCAATAGTGGCAAACCAGCTCAGGCCGTAGTAAAGGTCTGTAACGGCAAGTCCTTCGGACCTGTCCCTCACACTTTTTTGTACGGAGATTACTGCGAATAAGCCAAACAATAAAATAGTGAAATAATAACCTTTTTCGTTTAATGCTATACTTGCATTTGATAAACCAATGCAATATCCGGCTATCCCTATTAATAGGGCAAACCAGGAGGCCCCTATAAAGGCGGCAGTTGGTTTAAATGGGTTTCTTCTAACCTTGTCACCATATTTTGCAATGGGTGAATTTTCTTCTGTTTTGTGTTGTAGCGTTTCCATTTTTATTTTGTTTTTGTGATTTGTATGGAACAAATGTCGGTTGTAAAGCGCACCTGCAAAAGGTAGAATATGAATATTACTGACGATATAAATCAGTAATTTAACTACCTTTATCGCATTAATATAGCTACATGGACGCTCTTTCGGAATTAGTTAACCTGCTCAATAGTACCGACAAAACCCTCTTTAGGCAGTTTTTACAGCGAAAAAACAAACGAGGCGATGTGAAAAATTTAGCTTTACTTGATTTGATAGAAACTGACGATATAGATGGCATAAACAAGCTTTACCATCCGGAGAAAAACAACGATGCATACCATGCCCTGCGTAAAAGGCTGCAAGACAATTTACTACTATTCTTGTCGCAGAAAACCTTTGAAAGTAGCCATTCTGATACGTATGACGCGCTGCGCCTGGTTGTGGTGGGGCGCTTTTTGTTGGAAAACGATGCAGTCAGGATAGCGTTCAAATGTTTGGATAAGGCTGAACGGTTGGCCGAAGAGTTAGAACAATTTAATTTGCTGAACGAGCTGTTGCTATTGAAGCTGCAATACGCCCATCTCGCGGAAGCAGAAGACCTCGAAAGTTTAACAGTCCGCTTCTTACAGAACCAGTCGCACATGCAACGCGAGGCTAAGCTTAATATGGCCTATGCATTTTTGAGGCAGGAACTGCAGGAGATACACCTGAAAGGAAAGATCGTTAATTTGACAACCCTGGTTATAACGACGATCCGGAAATACAAAATTTCCGCACAGGATTTGATGACCTATAAGTCCATTTACCAAATTCTTTTCATAGCCAATGAATACGCCGCTATACAGCAGAATTATGGCTTAATAGAACGTTATATCAACCGGACGAATCAATTTATGCAGGGCCAGGCGCATAAAAAGCAGTCCTATCTTTTTTACCATATCTCCATCCTGTATTTTTTGGCGAACTTTCATCTAAGGCGAAAGAACTTCGCAGGAAGTACTTCCTGGCTTAAGGAAATGATGGATTTAATGTTAACAGATAGCCGCTATTACGCGCTGTTTTATTTGCGCCATCAGTTACTTGCTGCACTCAACCTGTTCTATACAGGCTTTGCCGATAAGGCGATTGCGCTGTTACAGCAATCGCTGTCCAAAACAAAGCATCGGTCTAAACCGGAAGATATTGAAGATTTACGAATATGCCTGGCCATGTTTTTAGCCCTGTGCAATGACCGGGGAAGTTTGAAACAACTCACTTTACTAACACGCACCGATGCCTGGTACGAGAAAAAAATGGGCATGTTGTGGACCATCCGAAAAAACCTGATGGAAATTTTGGTTTATGCACAGTTCGAAAACATCGAGCTTGCCATGTCGCGCCTGCACAGCTTCCGGCGCCGGTATAAAAAGTATCTGCTGAAAACTTCGGAGGAACGCGTGCTGTTGTTTCTGAGGCTGGTTGAAAAACACCTCCAAAACCCCGATGCGGCATTTGAACCAGCGTACAGAAAGACGGTTTTAAACCTGGTCGGCACTACCCAAAATAACGACATTTTCAATTTGAGCTTTATTGCCTGGTTGATAGCACGCTGGGAGAAAAAAACAGCCTATCAAGTGGTGCTGACACTCATTCAGGATGAGAAAGCTTCGCCCAATAATACGTAACAGGTTTGGAAACAGTCCAGTTTTCACAGGCGAACCGGCTCCACTAATTAAATTAACGTGAGTTCGATACAAGCAAACGTACGCCTCACTCCAAACCATCTCCAGGGTAGAGGGCTTAAAAAGCGTAATACGCGACCACTAGTCGCTCTCCAAAGGAGAGTGACGCTGTTAAAGTCCTCTCCTTTGGAGAGGATTTAGGTAAGGCGTGATAGCGTTTGTTAGTACCGATCATTACCTCGAACCCACGTTAAATTAATCACGTAAATGTTCTTTAGTTTTGCAAAATGGAATTCCTTTAATCCATTTGCAAAAATATCATCATGACAAACTATCTATCGCAGAAGACAAAAAATAACAGCATGGCTAAATTGGGCATTCTTATTGTTTCGCTGTTACTATCCATGTATACATCTGCGCAACAGGCAACCGTTACCGGCGTAGTTCCGCAAGAATTTTTCGGCAAATCCATCAAACTTACCCTCATCAATTATGAAACCCGTAATGATAAAGTTGTACAGGAAGCCAATATCAGCCAGCATGGCAAGTTTACGCTAATCATCAAATTAAAAGAGCCTGAAATTTATGACCTTAGCGTAGATAATTCGAGCCTTGTTCAGGTACTGGCTAAACCGGGTGACAAAATCCATCTTAACATTACTAAAGACAATATTCAGGTTTCGGGTTCAAAAGAAACGCAATATCTTATTGATTACGAGGCGAACCGGAAAAAGGTATTCAACAAATATTTAAAGCGGACTTATGATTCATCGGAAGTTGCGGTTAAAAGTGGTGACAAAGAAAAAATTGAATATTGGAATGTGGAACATGAAAAAGCATCCGAAAATTATAAAGCAGAACTGGCGCAATGGGTGCAACAACCTTTTTTTATCAATTCGCTGGCGGCAGTACATCATAGCATCCGTTGGAATCCGGAAACCGATACTGCGCTAATGAACCAGATGGTATCCATCTATCAGCAAAAATATCCGAGATATGATCTCACCCGGCAGCTGGTGAATAAAGTAAATGCTACCAAACGGATTGCCCTCGGCGCCATAGCGCCAGGTTTTATTTCGGCGGATACTGCAGGTAATAAAATCGATTTGAAAAGCTATCGGGGTAAATACACACTGGTTGAGTTCTGGGCCTCGTGGTGTGCCCCCTGCCGGGAAGAAAGCCCTACTTTAGTAAGGCTGTACAATGAATATAAGGACAAAGGCTTTACAATATTTAGTGTCTCTATTGATAAAAATACAACATCGTGGAAAAATGCCATTCACCAGGATGGATATACCTGGGGAAACGTATGTGATTTGAACGGATACGGAGGCCCCACCGCGGCATTATATACGGTAACCGCTATTCCAAATAGCTTCCTGCTGGATAAAAACGGAAGGATCATCGCTAAAAACCTTCGGGGTAAAAACCTGGAAAGCAAACTTGCAGAGCTGATGAAGTAATATTGTATGCCCGGCAGCACAGTAAAATTTTGATGACATAAGGCTTGATTCTCCACAAACTATTGTAGCTTTGATAAACAAAACCATTATTGACTCAAAACTATCCGCCATGTACAAAAAATATTATTGCTTATCTTTCTTAATTTTCAGCTTTTCACTCCTGGTAACCCGGTCGGCCTTTGCCCAAGTGGCGACATTGTCAAAAGGAGACGCAGCACCGGTGTTTAACGCCCAGGCCAGTCTTGCGGGCAGCGCCTTTGATTTTTCGTTAAAGGCAGCCCTTGCTAAAGGTTCCGTTGTGATTTATTTCTATCCTTCTGCCTATACCGGCGGATGTGATGCGGAAGCACATGCCTTCGCCGAACTCAGCGATAAATTTGCAGCGGCCGGAGCTACCATTATCGGTGTTTCTGCCGACGATATCCAGCGGCTGAATACATTTTCTTCCGATCCGAATTACTGTGCAGGCAAGTTTGCCGTAGCATCAGATGCTGATGGTAAAATTGCAGCATCATACGGCCTTACAATGGGAGCAGCAAAGCTTGGGATTAAAGACGTGCGCGGCATGGATCTTAACCACGGTTTCATCCCCCGAACCACTTTCGTGATAGGCAAGGACGGTAAAATTGTAGCGGTGTTTTCATCAACAGCCGATCATATTTCACCTACCGACCATGTTGATAAAGCGCTGGCAATTGTAAAGGGTTTATAATACAAAACGACATCTCGATATAAATTTTAAGCCCCTCTCCTTTGGAGAGGGGTTTGGGGTGAGGCGTATGTGCGATAGCGCACCAACAATGCGCTTGCTATGGCTACCAGACATAAAGCCAGCATTAAATCCAAACCGCTTTTAAAACTGCCGCTTACCTTGCGCAGGGTGCCCAGCACAATCGCCCCGGTGCTGCCGGCCAGTTCGTCAATCATGGTGACTATGCCTAAAACCGAGCCGTAGCGTTTGCCGCTATAGATACCGGCAACCCACACCTGTATAATGGTGAATGACCCGCCAAAGCCAAAGCCCGCAATTAAGGCAAAGGCAATCAATAACGAATTATTGGCGCTTAATTCGGCAAGCATAAAAAAACCGACAGCCATAATGGAAATGGCCGATATCATGATATACTCTTTGGTGATTCTGTCGCTCAGGTAGCCAAAAAACAATTTGCCGGCTATAGCCATCATCGAAAAATACCCCAGCAATTTGGCCGCAGTGGCGGGAGTTTGCCCCAAATCTTTCATAACAAATCCGTGATTTTGCAGGTATCCCTTTATGCAGAACCATAATATCCCGGTAACTATTAATACCAGGTAAAACGTATAGGAGCGCAAAGCATCGCCGAGGGACAGGTTCGGTTTACCGGGTTGTATATTGGGCCTGTCGGGGAAATGGCGCCCATCGGTAACAGTGCCAATTGCGGCAGGTTCCGCTTTGATTAAGAATAACGGGGGTAGCAGCATTATGGCCGACGTAATGCCCAAATACAGGCAGGCTTTTTGCCACTCGGAGCCCGCCATTACCGCAATGCGGGGAAAAATGATGCCGCCCAGGCTCGAGCCCAAAATCACAATGCCGGTGGCCAGGCCCTTGTAATGATGGAACCATTTATTTACCAGGTACATAAATGAAATAATACCGGCAAGCGACATGCAAATGCCATATAATATATAAAACACGCACAACGCGGTATAGCTGGTGATATAGGCCTGCAAAAATATTAACCCCACAGCCCCGAAAGCGCCAATTGCAATAACCGTACGCGGGTTCCACCTATCCAGCAGGCGGCCAACAAAAGGCGAGGTAATGGCGATGGTTAAAAACAGGAGCGTAGGCAGGAAAGCTGCGCTCTGCGGATCGAGGCCAAAGGATTTGATTTGCAGGGGCCGCATTACCGTTAAAGCATAAGCACCCACACCATTGGTGGTAGCATACATCAGCGTTAAGCCCGCCAGCATGAACCAGCCGTAGAAAATATTTTTCATATAAGCTAAAAAAACTTTAATGGGAATTGAGTCCGAAGATACAATTTAGGGCAATCAGTTAAGTGTGTTAAAATTATTATTGCGCGTTGTTTTGCGCCCCCCGAACCCGGAGCGTTTACATCACACACACGCCCACCCATTTTAAAGTGCGTAATTAACTGATAATAAATTATTTCATTTTTAACTATAGGTTAAATTTGTGTAAATAATTAATAATCAAGCGTTTAATTTTTAGGCTCATTATAAGTAGTGTTTAACTTGATATTCAATCGGTTACGCATATCCATCCGGACCGGGTTAAGGGATTAATCCTGTTTTATGTTTACACTTAACCCTTAACCGGGCAGGGTTACGTTCGAACGCGGATGACCGACTTGCCTATGACCCGATTGGCCGGATTGAACGCAGTAACGGCGTCGTCGAGGGTAGCGATGTTGCCGATGTTCGCCCGCAAACGTCCCTCCCGGTACCGTTTGACTATTTCAGTCGATTGGGTGCGTTCGGGTTCGACGACAAAATCAATAGTCAGACCGCCATCAGGCCGCACGTCAGTCGGACCGGTGACCGTCACAAACGTTCCTCCGGTGCGAATTACGCCTGCAGACCGCTTTGCGATGTCGCCGCCGAGGACATCAAAAACCAAATCGACCCCGCCAATGTCTTGTAAGGCATCGGCATCAAGGTCAACGAATTCCTGTGCGCCGAAGTCGAGCGCCATCTGCCGGTGAGCAGCGCGCCCGGCGCCGATGACGTACGCACCGGCCTCACGTGCGAGCTGGACAGCCATCGAACCGACGATGCCGGCCGCGCCATTCACCAGGACAGTTTGCCCCGCCCGAAGGCGGCCATGCTCGAACAGCCCTTGCCATGCTGTCAGGCCAGGCATCACAAGGGCCGCGCCCGTTGTGAAGTCAACATCGCCAGGCAACGGCGCGAGGTTGCGCGCCTCGACGGCTACGTACTCCGCCAGGGTGCCATCGCGATACCAGTCCGTAAGTCCAAACACGCGCTGCCCAATTGACAGGCCGGTTGTACCATAGCCGAGTGCGGTCACCACTCCAGCCAGTTCGTGACCGGGGATCGACGGCGTGCGGTCATGGCCGACACGATCGGTCCACGTCGACGGCCACGACAACTCGTCGCCCGTGAAACTCGACGCGTGAACTTGAACAACCACGTCGTTTATCCCTGCCTGCGGGCTGGGCCGCTCTACTAATTTCGCCCCGGCTTTCCCGGCAGTTTGATCTGTCACTACCAAAGCTTTCATAACATTCCTCCTTTTTTATTTATCAGCAAGTATCTCATCAATCAAGTAATATTGCTGTCTATTATCATATTCAATTTGTTAATGCCTATAAGGTTACCTTTGATTCCTTAACACCCCGACAAAATTAATTAGCAATCTGGTCACCTTAGTAGGCCAATTTCAAAATACATAGGGGTCCAGCTATGATTAACAAACTTTTTGAAATTTCGTTTAAAAAAGACGGGCAACAGACCCCCGCCTATTATTCGTAGCTTTATATCGATGAAAAGAGTCTTGGCTACCATTGCGTTTTTATTACTTATCGGAAAATTTTCGTTTTCTCAATGTATTGACAAAAAACTGATACTGGAAGGCTTCCAATTTAGCAACGATAAAGATTCCGGCGATGCTACTGATAATGTTATTTATGGAACAGCTTATACCTTTTACGCCAATGGGGATATCTATAACGCAGGGAACTATTTGGTGAAAAACCCATTAGATATTACACAAGCAAAAGCCAACGCTTCAAAATACAAACACAGAGCTGATAGTGTGATAAAAGCTTATGCTGGCAAAGATTTCTTCGCTGACATCCATTTTCAGTCTGTAAGTGTTTCATACCCAAATCCTGAATTAATAGCCGACAGTCTCTTAGAGAACAATGATTTATACAAACAAGATAGCGTA
>JABDBM010000030.1 GCA_013288685.1 Bacteroidota bacterium
ATTTGTTGGCCGCCAAACTTCCTGGTGCTTATGACCAGCAGTTGGGCAAGCGCTTTGCACAAGGTGTTGAATTATCGGGTGGCGAATGGCAAAAAGTTGCCCTTGCACGAGCTTATATGCGTGATGCCCGCCTGTTGATATTAGACGAACCTACAGCGGCCCTTGATGCCCGTGCCGAATACGATGTTTTTCAACGCTTTGCTGAACTTACAAAAGGTAAAACCGCTGTACTGATCTCGCACCGTTTCAGTACCGTGCGCATGGCCGACAGGATATTAGTGCTTGAAAAAGGCGAGTTAATAGAAATTGGCAGTCATCAACAACTCCTCGAAGCAAATGGCCGCTATGCCGAGTTGTTTAACCTGCAGGCAATGGGGTATAGGTAGGAGGGAGTCGATAGTCCATAGTCCATAGTCCATAGTCCATCGTGTGGTTTTGATATCAAAAGGGTATCTGGTATTTATTGAGGTATTATCTACCGGTGTTCTCAATACGAGCCATTATTTTGGCTGTTTTTTACCATGGACTATGGACTATCGTCTATGGTCCATGGTAAAAACTACGTAAAACTACGTATGAAATTGCGTGTAATCCCCGGTTGCTTTTCGATTGATATTTGCTTATATTTGGATGATATTAATTTTATGCATTAATTATTATTAACTACCTATTAATACATTTCGGGCATGAAACAATTATTACTTTACTTTCTGTTTTTTGTTGGAGCGGCGCTTGTTTTTATTCAATGTGCCATGCTGTTTCCAACCATTAACAAACCGCCGAAGCATCTTTCAAGGGGTACTTCAAACACAGGGGATGTTATTTTTGATATAAAAAATCAGTTGCCTGTGATGCCGTATTATCCGGCAGGAATTGATATAAGCACCAAGAATCGCGTAGTTTGGCCCTTTTTTAATGACTCGGTTTTCCCTTACCGGATGATGCAATACATCAACAGGTATCCACCGTTCTACAGTCCTTATATCAATTTCAGTTATTACGATTTGGTAAACAAGTACAGTCGTAAATCAAAAAACAGCAGGTAAAATTTGTTGCTGAGTCAAACGCAGCTGCCTTCCCTAATAGTGCAGCATCAGCAAAAACAAAACGTTTAGCGGGGCGGCTATCATAATAAAAATCCTTATCATTTGAATGTCGGCCGCGTTTCCTTCAACAAATACATTGTGCAGATCAGTTTTGATGGTGTGTAATTTTTGTGTCATGAGTTTGGGTTGCTTAAATTGTTAATTTATCAAATAGTTTTTAACCAATAATTATAATTTATCAAATTATGCCGTCTTCTACGGGCTGCTATTCTATAATGTTTCGGGTTTGGTAAATAATTTGCAAGACATTTAAAAAAAAATCCCCCTATGGGTGGGGGATTTTATCATCGCTTTAAGCTTAATCAGTCACAAATTATGTCGCAAATAACCAATTCAGGTAGTTTTGCGTTCTTTATTAAAGTATTGCTTTTCAGTTAATTGTGATGGATCGTTTTTTTGTCGGCTTTAAGTAAAGCAAGAAATTGATCAGCTAAAGTTAGCCTTATGGTCCGTTAATTTCTATGTCTGCTCATGTGCATGCCGTGATAATTATCGCTGTTATTGCCATACGAGAAACTGCCATTGGCAAATCTGCTGTATTTAGCTTTGTAGCGGGCAAAAACGTCGTCTGGCTGTTTTTTATCATTTACGGTCATTTCGTTTGAATCCAGGGTTACGGCATACAGGCTGTCTTCATCCTTAACAATACCGTCTTTTATTAAATCGCTTATCATTTCGCGCATCAGTTTTCTGTCTTCTTCGGCCTGGGCTCTGTCCTTTTCTGCTTGTGCCCTGTCAAGCTCTGCCTGTGCGCGGTCTTTTACTGCTTGCTCCCGGTCTTTATCCGCTTGTTTGCGGTCCCTGTCCGCCTGTTGCCGATCTTTGTCTGCCTGTTCGCGGTCCCGCCCAGCCTGCTCCCGATCTTTCTCCGCTTGTGCCTGGGCCTTTACGGCCTCCTGCTGATCAATTCTTGCCTGTACCTGGTCTCTTTCTGCTTGCTTTTGATCAAGTCTGGCTTGCGCCTGGTCTCTTAGTGCCTGCGCCTGATCTTTTTTGGCCTGTATGCGGTCAATTCTAATTTGTTCGCGTATCCGGCCTATAACGGCGCTATATTGGTCGTATTTGTCGGCTGGTATTGTTTCGCCATCAACCCGTAAGTTTTTCACCTTGCCGGCAACTACGTCAAATTGGTATTCTTTGTCCTTCCAAAAAGTTTTAATGCTTTCTCTGGTGCGCCCCTGGCTATCTTTAGTGATATTATCATAATTACTATATCGGTCGGCATTGCTATTGGAGGCGGTTTCCTGCGCATTGGCACCTAATGCCGCCGTCATTACAGCGAATAGTAACAGGCTGTATTTTAAAACTGTAGTTTTCATGTTATATTTAGATTTAAAAATCGATTGCTTATAGGGTATCCAGTGTATTAATTACCCTGAATTATCCCGTCGTTCGAGTAAGAAAAGGTTCCCTTTGCAAACCGGTTGTATTTCTCTTTGTATTTCTTAAATACCTCGTCAGGTTGTTTAACCCCGTTGACGGTCATTTCATCGCTATTGAAACTAAGTTCGTGCAGGCTGCTTGCGTCAGGAATTATCTTGTCGCTAACCAGATCAGTGGTTAACTGTTTTATAAACCGTTCGTTTTCTTTGGCCTGCTCCTGGTTTTTTTGTGCCTGTATTTGGTTTCGCCTTGCCTGTTCCTGGTTGCGTACAGCCTGTTGCTGGTTTTTACCTTCCTGTATTTGGTTTAACCGTGCCTGTTCCTGGTTGCGCAACGCCTGCTCTTCGTTCTTTTTCACTTGTAATTCGTTTAGCCGGGCTTGCTCCTGGTTGCGTACCGCCTGTTCCTGGTTCTTTTTCGCTTGTATCTCGTTTAAGCGTGCCTGCTCCTCGTTTTTGGCGGCCTGTATCTTGTTTTTCTTAATCTGCTCGCGGATGGTACCTATTGCATCACTATATTTCCCCCAATCACTCGCAGGTATCTTCTCGCCATCTACATAAAGCGATGTAATTTCGTCATTGACCAGTTCGGCAGTATACATTTTGTCGTCCACGCGCATCTGCATCCGTTCAGTCCGCTTTCCATTTTCAGTATGGACAACGTCGTAGTCGTTGTGTACGCTCTCGTTATTGGCTGTTTTACCAGTTGCTTTTGTTTGTGCCTCAACGGCAGATGCAGATAGTATGATAACGGCCATCCACATAGCCTGTTTAATGTGTTTCATTTTCATTTTTATTGATTTTTAGTTTAAAATTTTTGACAATACTTTAGTGGCCTGCCTTGTTGGGCAGTTAAAAATTGGTAAGCATGTTTTTTAAAAATGTGCGGTATTTATTGGTTTATTGTTGTACGCTGGCGTTGTTTTTAATGGATTGCTGTTGGTTTTTCTGTGCCTGTATTTGGTTTAGCCGCACCTGTTGCTGGTTCTTCAGGTCCTGTAATTGGTTTAGCCGCGCTTGTTCCTGGTTACGGGCGGCCTGCTCTTCGTTTTTCCGGGCTTGTATCTCATTCAACCGCTCCTGTTCTTTGTTGCGTTGGGCTTGTTCCTGGTTTTTAGCAGCCTGAGTTTGATTTTGCCTAACCCGCTCGTCATCAGCTTGTTTTCTGTCTTGTTCCGCCTGTCCCCTGTCCTTAACCGCCTCTGCACGATCCCTTACCGCCTGCGCCCGGTCTTTGAGTGCTTGTTGTTGATCAATCAGTGCTTGTACCTGGTCTTTTTTTGCTTGTTCCTGATCTTTTATTGCCTGCAGCCGGTCTCTGTCTGCCTGTTCGTTGCCAGTAATAACATCGTTGTTGTTAACCCGGGTAGCTTCTGCTGCGGTTGTTACCAGGTCAGTAGTTGCTGCTACAACTGCTGTTGCGGGTACTATGTTAGCTATGCCATTGCTCATAGCTGCTTCTCTTTTCGCACTACCGGCATGGCTTTTAACCGCTTTTGAATTTTTTATATTTATTTCGCTAATGGCGATAACCGTTTTTTGGCGCGAGACCTGACTGATGGCGGCCCGATGTATTTTTGCGGCCGCAGTTCCTTTTATCTGCGAAACCGTTGCAGTAGTTACTACTACCGAAAGCATGATGAGGCTCGCCGTAAGGAATATTTTTTCGCCCAGGCCAAAGGTTTTATTATTATTGCTGAGGATGCGGCTTACCCGGCGCAGTAAATAGTTCTTTTTACCCGGAAATGCGGTGGCATAATTTGAACCATACAGCTCGTATTCTTTAAAACTAATAAGTGCTTCTACCAAGCCTTTTTTATTATTGGTTTGCGCCAGCGCAACGTCATCACAGCAGTTTTCGCGTTCTTCCCGCAATAGCGATGATAGCCATAACAAACCAGGATTAAAGAAGAATACCGTTTCGGCAATGTTTTGTAAAAAATTAACAAAATAATCGTTTCGGCGGATGTGGGCCAGTTCATGCAGCAGTATAGCCTCAATCTGATCGGCGGGTAAGCTCGCCATTAAACCCATGGGGATAAGAATTACCGGTTTTAAATGCCCCACAACAACCGGCATTTTTATATAGCCCGATTGGAAAAGTTGTACCGCTTTGTCCACCTGTAACTTTTTTGAAAGAATTGCAACCGTATCGGCCCAAAATTGATCGGGTGCATACACCTGCCGCGTGCGGATACGCTGGTTATAAACCACGCAACCTATCATTTTAACACATTTAAACAAAAAGAACATAAACCACACCATCACTATCAATGGGGAGTTTTGGGTAAAGTACCCGGTAAAAGTTGCAGTAAGTTGCCTTATATTATTTACGTTTCCCGAAAATAAGGCTGAAACATTTGCACCAATGGTTCCTGCAATAGGAGGGACGATGGTTTGCGAAACCTCATTATTCCATTCGAGTATAAAAGTGAACGTACAAATGCCCGCGAATGCCACAAACAGTACCAGGGCCAGGTTATAACGGTAAACGGCGCCCCACTTTTTTTTAAGCATTAACACGGCTCCGGCAATTATGGCCAATAGCAAGCCCTGCCATAACGAGTGAATGAGCATCCAGCTAAAAGCTGTAATAAATTTGCCGGCTGCGTTGCTTATTAAAAGTGAGTTCATCGCTTTAATTATTTTACTTTGTCCATATTGTTTAACATATCCTTCATTTTTTGCAGTTCGGAGGCCGATGTTTTGTCGTTACCGAGCAGGGCCATCATCAGACTGCTTGCCGATCCATTGTACATCGAATCCATAAAGCGTCCCAGCAGGTTGCCTTTTACCTTATCCTCTTCAACCGATGCGCTGTAAATGTGCTTCATGTTTGTTTCGTCCCTATCCAGCATACCTTTCTCTTTCATTACCTGCATCAGCTTTAAGGTTGAGGTGTATTGTACCACTTCTTTTTGCTCGTTCAGCTTATCGTGTACAAACCGAACGGTGGAGGGGCCATGCTGCCAAAGTACCTGCAAAACGTCTAATTCCGTTTTTGTGGGCACCATTGCTTTGTCGTCATCTTTCTTAAATACCATCATAAACCAAAGGTATGTATTAAAAACGTACGTTGCAAGTATTATGTTGTTTTTTTTATTTAGTCCGATAGTCGGGGAGTCCGGAAGAGGGAGAATAGAGGGAATTATGAGTGAAAAAGCGATTTGTCATCCTGAGCGCAGCGAAGGATCTTCTCAACCCCTCGAGCCCACATGCCATAGTCAGCTACGTATGTCTCAGAAGATCCTTCGCTACGTTCAGGATTGACAAAAGAAGAAAAGCTACTGTTTAAGTTATATAAGCAGCTGTTGGGTAAAAAAACAGTTCGATAACCACATAGCGGATGATGGGCGGTATAAAACAAACAAGCCACAGTTTTCACCGTGGCTATTTGTAACGCTTGAGAAAAGCGAACTTAAAGTTTATCGGGCTACAACAGGTTTAACTTAATCAACCCAATTAACAACTCACCCAACCAACTAAATTATTGAGCAGTTCCGAATTCACCATTAGCTTTAATGGTTACTTCGTCGCTTAACATGCTTGTACCGAATTTGCTGCCGAAGTTAAAATCAGCACGTTTTATAACGCCGTTAACCTGGAAACCTGCATCGGTTTTACCTTGTGGGGTAGTGATGGTACCGCGGTACCAAAGGTCGAATGCAACGTCTTTAGTAACTCCGTGCATGGTTAGTTTACCATTTAATTTGTAATGGTTAGCAGTAGTTTTGGTGATGCCGGTGCTGGTAAAAGTCATTGTTGGGAAAGTGGCAACATCAAAAAAATCGGCCGACTTTAAGTGATTGTCACGTGGGTCGATACCGGTATTTACCGAAGCTGTATTGGCCGTCATTGAAAACTTAGCGTCGCTGAAGTCAGGTTTTGTAGTAACGATAGTAGCATCAAAATCTTTAAACTCGCCGTCAACATCTGATACCATTAAGTGGGTAACGGTAAACTGAAGTTTTGAATGATATTTATCTGATTTCCAAGTTGTTTGTGCAAATGTTGCTGTGCTTAACAAAGCGGCTGCAACTAATATTAGGGCTTTTTTCATGATTGTTTTTTTTATTTTTTATTAGATATTTTTAAATTTCTGATGCAAACGTAATACATAAAATTCAGGTGCGGAAGAAAATATATGTTTAAACATCTATTTTGACAATTGAGTGATTTATCTCTTATATTTGTCAAAATATATCTGGAAAATACAACCAATGAAATACAGGGAATTAGGCAATACCGGCGAACAATTATCGGCAGTTGGTTTGGGCTGCATGGGCATGAATCATGGCTATGGTACTTTTGATGACAAAGAGTCAATCGCTACATTAAACCTGGCGCTTGATTTGGGAATTACCTTTTGGGACACGGCCGATGTTTACGCCAATGGGCTTAACGAAGAATTGCTGGCCCGTGTTTTGGCACCTAATCGGGATAAAGTATTTATAGCTACGAAGTTTGGTTTTAGACAGCGGGATAGCAATGATGCATTTCCGGGCACGGCCGGAAGCCTTTTTGATGGTTCGCCGGCGTATCTGAAAACAGCGGTTGAGAAAAGCCTGAAGCGTTTAAATATTGATACCATTGATTTATATTATGCACACCGCATTGACCCAAATGTGCCCGTTGAAGATATGGTTGGCGCAATGGCCGAACTTGTTAAACAAGGGAAGGTGCGTTACCTTGGCTTGTCCGAAGCATCGGCAGCGTCCATCAGGAAGGCACATGCTGTTCATCCTATTGCAGCGTTGCAAAGTGAATACTCTTTACTTACGCGCGATGTAGAAGCAGAGATATTACCGGTATGCCGCGAATTGGGTATATCCTTGGTTCCATTTAGCCCTCTTTCGCGCGGATTAATGACGAATACGCTTAACGTTGATGAACTGGCCGGCAATGATTTCCGTAAAACATTGCCCCGCTTTGGTGAAGCGTATAAGGAGAATAACCGGCAACTGGCCAATGCGTTCGCCGCCCTTGCTTTGCAAAAAAACTGCAGCCCTGCCCAACTGGCTATTGCCTGGGTATTAGCACAGGGCGACGATATTATTCCCATTCCGGGTACAAAAAAGACGAAGTATCTCCGCGAAAACGCCGCGTCGGTTGATGTTGTATTGTCGGCGGATGATTTGCAGGGTATCCAAAATGTTATTGATAAATACCCTGATACTGGCATGCGTTATGCCGAAGGCGCCATGAAACTGGTAAATAATTAATTATTGGGCAAGATTAAAGGCTAAATAGCAAGAAAACTTCAAATAAACAACCCGTTAAAACACGGTATAAGTAGGGTGAAAATACCCCCCATTTTGTTGTTGCATTGTTATTAATTGGTAGTTAACTTTGAGGAAACTAAACCCTATGGATTCTTTTGAAGTAATAGTTAACGCGGAGAGATTTACGATTAAGCCCAACGACACCGAAGATTTTACCTATAGTGTGTTTAATCACGCCACTTGTCACATCATCAAAAAAAATAATTTCGGAATTTGGCAAACGGTTAAACACCGTTTTGGGAAGGAACAGCTTCCGATAGACGAAATTGGCGAAGCGGTAGATAGGTATAACAGCCAGTTCGTCGGCGTGCCTATCTTTAAAATTTAAGTGTTTAGGTTTTATGACCGCTTGTATAGGTAAGCAAAATTCGATGCATAGTATCTTTTGTTTTACCGCAGAGAAACAGAGAAAGCACGGAGTACACAGAGTTTTTAACGGTAATACGCTGACCAATTATATACTACCACTCTTTTTTGTTATTCTCTGCGTGCTTTGTGCCTCCTCTGCGACCTCTGTGGTTAATTTCGCAGATACACGGCATCACATGGCCGTTTTTATTTGGTAAAAAACTCGTCCACTTTGTTGTTAAATTCATCGGTATGCTCAATTAAAGTTGGGTGCCCTGAGTTGGGTACTACCCATAGCCAGGCATCGGCTATGTTGTGGTATATGAGCGCGGTATGCTCTACGGGTATCAGGTCGCGGTCGCCGCAGATAATAAGCGAGGGGCATTTAATGGCTTTTAGTGCGGCGGCAGGAATATTGGGCTGCTGATAGTCGAGCAGAAATATTTTCCAGTCGTTTTTCTCTTTTGCGGTGGTCCAGGTTTTATTTTTCTGTTCGTTGTATTGTTTTACCATGTCTTTCCATAAGGATGGGATAAGCGCGGTTGAGTCGGGCCATAAATTAGCGCCGGTTGAAGCTAATTTTATTACCTTATCAGGATGCCGCATAGCCAATACCAGCGCGTTGATGCCGCCATCGCTCCAGCCTATAACGTAGGTTTTGGCAATATGCATGGTATCCAGCAAAGCCGAAAAATCATCAGCCATCATTTCAAAACTCAATGAATCGCGGCCATCTGTTGATTTACCATGCGCCCGGCTATCCACAGCAATAACCTGGTACTTTTGGGCAAAGAAGGGGATGTTTTTTGAAAATGCCGACAGACTGCCGCCATTACCATGTATCAGCAGCAATGGCTTGCCCTGCCCATACACTTCGCAATACATTTTGATGCCGCGGATGTTATAATATTTTCCAGCAGCCGGATTATTGCCATAGGGTACAGCTTTTTGCTGGCTAAAGACAGCTATGCCAAGGCTTTGAAGAATGAGGAAGATAAGGAATGTCTTTTTCATATTAAAGGTTTAATGCTTTAGGATAATAATAAGCTATTAATACTAAAATTATAACAACTGCGGCAAATACTACTCCGCAAATTACAGGCCCTACAATTGATTTTACCCTATATAGAGTGCTGTTACCGATGTACCTTTTCCAAAATATCGAGTCCATTAAATAAGCGCCGCCCCAGCCAATGAAAACCGAAAAAAACGCGTTTAAATTAAGAATGCCAGCCAGTAGCACAGCAGCAATAGTAAAGCCTAAGCCGCATAGCGCCACCAAAATAGCCATACTACGATACTGGGTTTTACTTACATTTATGGCGAGCATTATTGATCCAAAAAAAATACTGAAGATTACAGAAAATACTAATATAGCTCTTTTTGAATAAAACGACGGTGCATCGGGATCTTCAATTTGAGTGTGGGTTTCATTGGTGTACATCATTAAATTATCTGTTCCGCTGGCGGCAAGTTCCCTGCGGGCCTGCATATCCTCGGCAATAACAGTTAATTCTTCGGTCGAAAACGTTTCGCCGCGACTTTGTAACTCGGCTACTGCGGCTTCAACAGTTTCGGGCAGGTACTTTTCGCGGTTATCAATACAATAATGAAGTTCTTCGTCCGATTTCAGCGTTGCCCTCAGGCTAAAATTATCATTCATGTTAAAAGCTGTGCTCCATTATAAAGGCAGGCTAAAGTAACTATATTTACGGTATTATCTTTAACCAAAAACTATGCAATCCAAAACTATCGCCGTACAGCACACAACCACAGCAACCCGTATCCGCTCCATCATCGGCGGCTCATTAGGCAACCTGGTTGAATGGTACGACTGGTATGTTTACACCGCATTTTCACTTTATTTTTCGGGCGCTTTTTTCCCGAAAGAAAATCAAACTGTACAGTTATTAAATACTGCCGGCATTTTTGCCATTGGTTTTTTAATGCGGCCCATTGGTGGCTGGCTGATGGGTACTTATGCCGATAAAAAAGGCCGTAAAGCTGCGTTAACCTTATCGGTGCTGCTGATGAGTGTGGGTTCACTAATTATTGCCGTAGTGCCGGGATACAAAGAAATAGGCGTGTTAGCCCCCATATTGCTGGTAGTTGCCCGCATAGTACAAGGTCTGAGCGTAGGCGGCGAATATGGCACCAGCGCCACTTATCTGAGCGAAATGGCCACCAAAAAGCATCGTGGATTTTATTCCAGCTTTCAATATGTAACCTTGATTATGGGGCAGCTTTTAGCATTGGCGGTGCTGGTGTTACTACAACGTTGCTTCCTCTCTCCCGAACAATTGCACCAATGGGGCTGGCGCATACCATTCGGTATTGGCGCTGTGCTGGCTATAACGGTAATGTATTTGCGCCGTAGTTTACATGAATCGGTGGTGCTTGATGACAACAATAAAACATCCAATCGCGGTACATTAAAAGCATTAGCTGAACACCCAAAGGCAGTGCTTACAGTAATTGGCCTTACCGTAGGCGGCACCGTAGCGTTTTATACATTTACTACCTATATGCAAAAGTTTTTGGTGAATACGTCGGGTTTCTCCAAAGATAATGCTACGCTGATATCTTCTCTTACACTGGTTGTTTTCATGTTGCTGCAACCTGTATTTGGCTTATTGTCTGATAAAATCGGGCGCAAGCCGCTATTGATCGCATTTGGTATTTTGGGTACTTTAACCACCATCCCGATAATGACTGCTTTGAGCGGCACCAAAGATTTTTGGGTAGCCTTTGCTTTAATCATGTGCGCTTTGATCATCGTAAGCGGATACACGTCCATCAATGCCGTTGTAAAGGCTGAACTTTTCCCCGCCAATGTACGTGCCTTAGGCGTAGGTTTCCCCTACGCCATAGCAGTATCTCTTTTTGGCGGAACCGCCGAATATATAGCGCTCGATTTTAAAGAAAACCATCACCAGGAATGGTTTTACTGGTATGTAAGCATTTGTATTGCGCTTTCGCTGATATTGTATATTACGATGAATGATACAGGGAAGCATTCGAAGATTGAAGGGGAATAACAATCAAATATACCGTTTCGATCATCCATAAAGTGGCAAACGTGGTTTCCTACCGAGCCTATTGTTGATACTTTTTTTCTGACCCGGAGGGTCTACCGCTTTGTAGAAAAAAAAATTGAAAATATATTGCCGCAGAGCGGCTACCCTTAGCTAATATACAAGCCGATGTTCTTTTTATACACTGTGTTCAGGTAAAATCAACATTTCAACATCGAAACCATTGCCAAAATGCATGTGGGCAATGGGTAGCCGCTCTGCGGCAATATATAAGGGGTGGATGCTTTCTACAAAGCGGTAGACCCTCCGGGTCAAAAAAGCCAGATTGTCAAATCTTAAAAATGAAACAAATTCTGATTCGCAATCTGATAAACCGCAGTATTCAATTTACAGAAATCATAAAGCCATCATAAAACAGCGTAATGCGCTAAACCTCACTAAGTACTTAAAACCAGGTGGTTAAACTGTGGGGGTTTCACTGTAACTCTTCCAAAGCTCATCAACTGTTTTTCCGGTAAGATCTTTCCAACTACCATCGGTATAGGTGTGCTTTCTCAACTGATTATTCAAATCCTTTACAATACCGGGTTTTACTTTTTCTTCTATCCATAACAAAAAACGGGCGGTTATGCGATAGGCATTGGTATAGCTTTGCGTTGGTTTGTAATCAGGCAGTTTCCAGTTTGCAGCATCATTGTTTACGCCAAACTTGTAGCGGGCATAATCGGCAATGCCTTCTGTAAGCCATCCTGGCGTTTCGGTTGCACCGTAATCCTGTACAATATGCATCACTTCGTGTGTAATTACATCAATATCTTCGGGGTGTAAATGCATCCAGCGCGAGCTGATGGTTACTTTTCCGTTGTCGGTTTCGGCCACACCTTTGTAGGCGGTGTCAATCACCATCATCACTTCTTTTAATGTTTTTTTGTTATAGGCTTTGGCTAATTCAGGGTAAACGGTAAAAAAAGTATACACCATGCGACGTTGCAAAATGGTATCGAGCTTAGCATCAAAACTGATAAAGGTAAGCTTGTAGCCTTTTTTATTATAAGTGGCTATGGTTTGTGCAAAAGTTGAACTGATGAAGCAGAAACTTAATATAACAGCGATTGTGAACGTATTTTTCATGGGCGCAATTTATGCTTTTACCAGCCAATTGTTATAAAATAACTTACTTTTGCAGCAGTATTTATGACCAATATAACATCATTATTTCAACAGGCTGTTGAGCTGCTGCAGCAGCTCATCGCCATTCCGTCGTTCAGTAAGGAAGAGGACAAAACTGCCGACCTCATTGAAAAATTTCTGCAGGAACGTAACGTTGTCACCCATCGTAAATTAAATAATATTTGGGCCTGGAACAAATATTTTGACGCAGCAAAGCCTACCATCCTGCTTAATTCGCACCACGATACGGTAAAACCAAATTCGGGCTATACCCGCAATCCGTTTGAACCCAAAATTGAAGACGGTAAGCTATATGGCCTGGGCAGCAACGATGCAGGCGGTTGCCTGGTATCGCTGATGGCTGTTTTCCTGTATTTTTATGAGCGCGAAAACTTAAAATATAATTTTTGTTTAGCTACCACTGCCGAAGAGGAAATTTCGGGAGTTAATGGTCTGGAACTGATTATCCCCGAGCTGGGTAATTTGGATTTCGGCATCGTAGGCGAGCCCACCCAAATGCACTTAGCCGTTGCCGAACGTGGATTAATGGTGTTGGATTGTGTGGCCCATGGCCGCGCCGGGCACGCCGCCCGCGAGGAAGGTGATAACGCTATTTATCGGGCATTAGCCGATATCGAATGGTTCCGCACTTTCCGTTTCCCAAAAGAATCGGAAGAATTTGGACCGATAAAAATGTCGGTTACTATTATTAATGCTGGTTCGCAGCATAACGTGGTACCCGCCAGTTGCACCTTTACCGTTGACGTTAGGGTAACCGATGCTTACCGTAATGAAGAAGTATTGGAAATCATTCGTCAGCATGTTAGCTGCGATGTAACCCCGCGTTCCATCAGGCTAAAACCATCGAAAATTGATAAAAATCATCCAATTGTGCAGGCGGGTGTAGCTTTGGGCAGGACAACTTATGGTTCGCCAACAACGTCGGATCAATCGTTATTGGATATCCCTTCCTTAAAAGTTGGGCCTGGTGATTCCGGGCGTTCGCATACTGCGGATGAGTTTGTGTATGTTGATGAAATAGGAGAGGGAATTGAGTTGTATATAAAAATGTTGGAAACGATAGTCTGATTTACGAATTACGATTTACGATTTTATTATCGATTGTAAAATTGTTTAAATTACGGTGAAATTTATTAATTCAATTTTACTGGTTATGACAAAAGAAGAACTCAAACAACGAACCAAAAGCTATTCGATAATGAATGCCAGATTGGTACTCAGTCTCCCTTATAACATCGTTAACAGGAACTATGCCGATCAGCTAAACAGGAGCGCAAGTTCAACCGGTGCCAACTACCGGGCCGCATGTCGGGCAAAGTCGAAAAATGACTTTATAAATAAATTAAAAATAGTTGAAGAGGAATTAGATGAAACGCTTTTCTTTTTAGAATTACTTGTTGAATTGAACCCGGAAATAAAGGAAAAAATTGACCCTATTTATAAGGAAGGAAACGAACTTCTTTCCATCATTGTTGCCGCATTAAATACATTGCGCGGCAATTGATTTTACAAATTACCCAATCGTAATTCGTAAATCGTAATTCGTAAATTGAAATGAGTAAAATCTGGCAAAAGTCCATTACCGTTAATGAATTAGTTGAAGACTTCACCGTGGGCCGCGACCGTGAGTTTGACGAGCAGATGGCGGCCTTTGATGTATTAGGTTCTTTAGCCCATACGCAAATGCTGGAAAGTATAGGTCTGATGAGCGCCGATGACTTGCGTTTGGTGCAGCAGGAACTTAAAAACATTTATAAAGATGTTGAACAAGGCAACTTCAGCATTGCACCCGAAGTAGAGGACGTGCACTCGCAGGTAGAAATGCTGCTCACCCAACGCATAGGCGATGCAGGTAAAAAAATACACAGCGGTCGTTCACGTAACGACCAGGTACTGGTTGATTTAAAATTATTTTTCCGTCATGAACTACAAGAGGTTGTTGAGGAAACCGAAAAACTGTTCCGCCAATTAATTGCGCTAAGTGAACAACATGAAAATGTATTGCTGCCTGGCTACACGCATTTACAGGTAGCCATGCCATCATCATTTGGACTATGGTTTGGCGCTTACGCCGAAAGTTTGGCTGATGATTTGGAAATGGTGCTGGCAGCTTATAAAATCACCAATAAAAACCCTTTGGGTTCGGCGGCTGGTTATGGTTCATCCTTTCCGCTTAACCGTACCTTAACTACCAAATTGTTAGGTTTTGATAGTTTAAACTATAACGTAGTTTATGCGCAAATGGGCCGTGGTAAAACCGAGCGGGTTATAGCACAGGCCCTATCTTCAATAGCGGCTACACTGGCGAAAATGGCCATGGACCAGGCGCTTTATTTGAGTCAGAATTTTGCATTTGTAAGTTATCCGGATACCTTAACTACAGGCAGCAGCATTATGCCGCATAAAAAAAATCCGGATGTTTGGGAAATTATGCGTGGCAAATGTAACCGTCTGCAAGCTTTGCCCACCGATGTAGCTATGATGACCACTAACCTGCCATCGGGCTATCACCGCGAATTGCAGTTGCTAAAAGAACTATTATTCCCGGCATTTACCGAACTGAAAAGCTGCCTGCACATGGCGACCTTTATGCTGCAAAACATAACCGTTAACGCAGCTATTTTAAACGATCCAAAATACGCCTACCTTTTTAGCGTAGAGGAAGTAAACCGCATGGTATTGAATGGAACCCCATTCCGCGATGCGTATAAGCAAGTTGGCCTGGCTATTGAGAAAGGTGATTTTAACCCGGATAAACAGGTAAACCATACCCACGAGGGCAGTATTGGCAACTTAATGAATGCGGAAATAACAGCAGCATTTGATAAACTGATTGCGAATTTTGATTTTGAGAAGGTGGAAAAAGCAATTAAGAAATTGGTGAGTTAATTACTGCAATCACAAAAAAACCAGTGTAATCCCAAATAAAATATGAGCGGACAAAACAGAGCAGACATATACCCCGGCCTCGAAGTAGACATCATCCTTAAAAAAGACCAGCGCTCGGGCAAAAAAACACGTGGTATAGTAAAAGATTTGCTAACCAGTTCCGCTTACCACTCCCGTGGCATTAAAGTGCGCCTGGAGGATGGGCAGGTTGGCCGTGTGGCTGATATTGTGGAGGATTGATGGAGTTAGGTGAAGTAACTTTGATATTTGATATTTATGTTTTAATATTACCCTAAATCTTTCGGACTTTCGGACATTCCGACTTTCCGGACTAAAAAACTACCCCTATGTCCAATACACTGAAAGCCGACAGAAGATTTTTCTTCCGCTTAGATGCACACTATCGTTTATTAATTTCATTAGTCGTAAGTGCAATAGTTTTTATTGCCGCACGTCATTCCATAACGGGGCCCGCGTTGGCGTTGTTTACTTGGATGGGTTGTGCGCTTACTGTAATTGTATTGGATTGGATCATCATATTCTCGTCGCATCCGCTGGAGGTAAGGAAAATTGCCAAATTGCAGGACTCCAGCCGTACTTTTCTTTTTGTGTTTATATCGGCGGCGTCGATAGCCAGTTTGGTGGCCATTATATTTCTGTTAAAATCCACGAAAGGCGCCGATAAAAGCGAACATATCTTGCTGGCCATTGGCGCGGTAGTTATCTCGTGGTGGCTATTGCATACTATATTTACCTTACGGTACGCTCATTTATACTACGATTTTGACACCGATACTGATGGCTCGGCGAAAGGCATTGGCGGCCTGGATTTCCCCGGCAAGGAACAACCCGATTATCTGGACTTTGTTTACTTTTCCTTTATAGTAGGTATGACTTTCCAGGTTTCCGACGTCGAAATTTCCTCGCGCAGGATACGCCGCGTTTGCCTAATGCATGCGCTAATGTCCTTTGCGTTTAATACCGCGATATTGGCGCTGAGCATTAATGTGATATCTGGATTAGTGGCATCGTAATTGAACCGGGATTAAGGGGATTTTGAGATTAATTGGATCACAGATTTTTATGATTTCGCAGATTGAAAAAGGAAATCAGTGTAATCATAAAAATCTGCGATTCAGAGTGGTTTTTTTCTATCCATCATTCTTATCTTATAGGATCACAGATTTTTATGATTTCGCAGATTGAAAAAGGAAATCGGTGTAATCATAAAAATCTGCGATTTAGAGCGGTTTTTTTCTATCCATCATTCTTATTTTATAGAATCACAGATTTTTACTAATTTTTATGATTTCGCAGATTAATAAAAGAAATCAGTGTAATCGTAAAAATCTGTGATCAAAATAAAAATCCTAAAAATCCCTAAATCCGCTTAATGCCGGTTCAGAACACCCCCTTATCCCTATCAATAAAAGTAGGCCTCATCAAACTCAATCCTAATTTTTCATTCAGTTTTTCCACCACATAATCGGCCAGTTCGGGCGAATAGCGTTCATCGTGCTGGTGCATAAAAAACCAAACCGATTGCAGGCCCATTGTATGCCAATGGGCTATGCGTTCAACCCATTCGTCGCAACGGGTATAGTCGGTAGGGTGGAGGCTGTTACCCACAAATCGGATAAAGGCATGCGGGGTAGGTAGTTCCATGTGTACCACATCCCTCCGGCCCGATGCATCGGTTATTACCGCGCCGATGTTTAACTCGTGCAGTAAATTAAATATAGCACTGCGGTTTTCGGAGTTAGCAAACCATTCTTTATGCCGTAGCTCCAAAAATACAGGAACATCTTTTGGTAATTTTTCAAGATAGGCCTGTAGGTCGGGCAGACTTTTGGGTGTGAAATTATCGCCAACCTGCAAAAACAGCGGACCTAAATTATCGCCAAAGGCCATAATACCTTCGTAGTATTTGGTGGTTATTTCATCCGCGTTTTTTAAACGGCGTATGTGCGAAATATTTTGCGCAAACTTAGGGCAAAACTTAAAACCCGGCTGAGCGGCCGCCTTTTCTTTCCATTTCAAAATAGTTTCGGGGCCGTAAATATTGTAGAACGTGGCATTCAGTTCAATGCAATCAAAGTGTTTTACGTATTCATCTAAAAAGACGGCCTCTTTGGTTTTTAGCGGATATATTTTACCCAGCCATTCCTTGCGGCCCCATTTGGCGCAACCAACATGCACTTGCAACGGCGTATCCGTTTTGGCCGACTTTAAGGTTTTGATGGTCAGTTCCGTATCCGGCGGTAAGGTGTAATCAACGGTAAATAATTGTTCGGTGTCAACACGTCCAAATTCCATATCTTTTTATTGTTTTTTTTAGCTTAGCTGTTGCGCTGCAAATTAGCTAAAAAATTGCAATCACTAATCTATAGCCGTCAACCTTTAACAGCAATATTATGATAAATAAAAAAGCCCGAAGGATTAATAAATTTTACTTGAGCACGGTGTTGCTGCTCATGCTGGTGTTGCCGGTAGTCTCCATACTTATTGACCGCCATTACCAGCCAAACGGAAGTTTAATAGCCCTAACCGGAAAGTGGTTTGTATTTTGGGCTATTGGCATGAGGTTATTTACAGCCGGCATAAGGCAGGTGGCAAAGCCCGCATTCACATTGCAGCAAATTTTTCATATCCAAAGTACAGGGGCACAGGCAGTAGTAAAGGAGCTGGGCTTTGCTAATATCTGTTTTGGACTTGCTGCTATACTGTCCCTTTTTATCCCCGGCTGGCGACCTGCCGCAGCTTTTGCGGGAGGCTTATACCTTGGTATTGCCGGGATAAATCATTTGATCAAAAAACCGGCGAGCCTTAATGAGGTAATCGCCATGATATCAGATTTGTTTGTATTTGTAGTTATTGGAGTTTATTTGTATGGATGTTTTTTCAAGTGATATTTAATAGCAACATTCCATTTCATGACAGATGACATCCCGGCGATTAAATAAAAATACTATTTTTAAAAAATCTTTACCCTGATTATGTCGCCCGATAAACCGCAAAACATCGAATGGATCAGCAATATCCGGTTGGTAGCCCTGTATGCTATCATCATAGTACATAGTGCCTCGCCTTTACTAGGAGATTATGGAAAAGCGCCCTTATCTGATTGGCTGGTTGCAGATTTTTTAAATGCACTGGTTCGTTTCGGTGTGCCGGTGTTTGTAATGGTTACAGGGGCTTTATTGTTGCATAAGGAATCGGAACCTGTGGAGTTTTTAAAAAGGCGGCTTACACGAGTGTTAACGCCCTTCTTGTTTTGGAGCTTGGTTTATGTTTGGTATTCGTGGTATAACGAGGATATTACTTTTAACGTGGATGCATGGACAAACATCAAACAAGTTTTGCATTTACTAAAAACCGGAACTTCGGTTCATTTATGGTATGTGTATATGCTCATCGGGCTATATTTTTTTATGCCTATAATTGGCAAATATGTTCGTAACGCCACCGAAAAAGAAGTACTTTATTTTTTAGTCGTTTGGTTTTTGGTGATGATGATGAGTCAGCCATATTTAGTTCGGTACAACCCCTTGGTTGATATGCATTATTTTGCCGGATACGTGGGCTATTTAGTATTAGGCCATTATCTCGCTTTCAAGGATTTCAAGACTAAAAACCTGCGTTTATGGATGGTGATGTTATTTGTTTTTAGCGTTGCGTTTATAACAGTTGGTACCTGGTTGATCACCGCCTATACTAAATTACCCGGCACTATGCTTTACGAGCCAATAAACCCTGCCATCCTGATGGCTTCGGCAAGTCTTTTTATTATTTTTAAACTAACCATCCCTAAAGTATCACCTTTAATTATTCGCATCCGAGATTTTGCAGGCAATTACAGTTATGGCATTTACCTGAGCCATATTCTTGTTTTATTTGTTTTAGACGACCAACTTGGTATCAATTATAAACTATGTACGCCAATTGTGAGCATACCTTTAACAGCGTTTATTTGTATGCTGATTTCTTTACTGCTGGTATGGATGATCAGTAAGATACCTTTTGGGAAATGGGTGTCGGGGTAATAATAAAAACCCCAATAATTTCATGATTTTTTAGGAGATTTGCAGCCTTGCAAACCCTGGCAATCAACTGATGAAAAAAATCACCGAAAGTAATGCGGCCCGCGCTACCGTCATACTTATTTTTATAACATTTATACTCCGCTGTTTTATCGCCGGCTACACCGGCCTCGGCAACGGCGAGTCATACTACTTCCGCGGCGCATTGCACCTTGATTTAAGTTACTTCGATCAGCCACCCTTGTTTTTCTGGCTTGGGGCTATAAGCATCAAAATATTCGGACTAAATAATTTTGGTATCCGCTTTGCCTCGGTGCTGTTATTTGCGGGCACCAGCTGGTTTTTGTTTTTAGTTACCAAACGGCTGTTTACCGCCAAAGCCGGCTTTTGGGCCGTAGTGGTCATGAATTTGAGCGCGGTATTCACCATAGCCATAGCCTGCTGGTACCAGCCTGATGCACCTTTAATGTTCTTTTGGATGGTGGCAACGTACTTTATCATCGAACTGATGGTAAGCCCCGACGCGGAAAATTCTGAAGCTACACGTTATAGCCGCCGCACCTGGTTGTTGTGGATAGCCGTTGGCATCAGCATGGGTTTGGCTACTTTAAGCAAGTATCACGTACTGTTTTTATTTGCAGGTGTGTTTATGTTTATTGCCACCAACAAAAACCAGCGTCACTGGCTGCGCCATCCGGGTCCGTATATCGCGGTGTTAATTACCATCGTTATGGCGCTGCCTATCCTTTGGTGGAACTATCAAAACAATTGGGTCTCTTTTGTTTTCCAGGGATCAAGAGCCGGTGTAAAAAATGACCATTTTCAGCTGCATCCCGATTGGTTTTTGCGAAGCATTCTGGGGCAATCCTTTTGGTTGCTCCCGTGGATATGGTTCCCTACCATCAGGCAACTTTTTAAATCGTTTAAACTTAGGGCGCAATTGCTGGCTTATAGCTTTAGCTTTTGGATGGCCATTTTGCCTATTGTATTTTTTACGATAGTAACGCTATGGTCCGATTTGCAATACCATTTTCACTGGCAGGCACCCGGCTACATGATGTTGTTTGTGCCACTGGGTTTTGCCATTGACAAAGCTCTTAGTACCGATGATAAAAACAAGCGCTTAACCCGCCGCTGGCTCAATTTTTCGGTTTGCTTTACCGTTATTACAATTACGGTGCTTAGCCTGCACATGGTTACCGGCTTCTGGACAGCTTACGGCCCTAAATGGGTAGTGCACCGTTTCCACGGCGATAATTTAGACCCAACCATCCAGGGTGTAGATTATACTGATATTAAAACCCGTTTCGAAAAAGAAGGCTGGATGAATAATCCAAACATATTTACCGGAAGTACCCGCTGGTGGCTAACCGGCAAAATAGACTGGGCGCTGAAAGGGAAAAAAGACATCGTAGTACTCGATCCAGACCCGCGTAACCTGGCTTTTGTTGTAGACCCCAAGAAACTATTGGGTAAGGATGGTATTATGCTGGGCGATCAGCACCAGATTTATATTGATGCCCATGCGCGGCCGTTTTTTGACAGCATAAAACAGCTACCCGATATCGAAATTATCCGCAACGGAGTAGAGTACAGGCTACAAGTGTATTATTGCACCAATTTCCATCTGCCCGCTAAACCCCGTATGGATTTACCGGTATATCGTCAGTTGATAGGACTGCCGCCGTTTGGAAAGTGATATAAACACTAATGGACACTCATAGAATCGAATAAACACGAATGTTAATTGATTCGAAGTTTAGGAATTGAGCGTATTTTCAGAAGTGATTTTAACGTATTGCCGTTGGCTTCAGCCGACGGATAATTATAACAAATAGACCAGGCTTTAGCCGAAATCGCCACCATGCATAACCACCACATGGTGATTATTGCGGCTAAAGCCTTTTAAACTCATTATAAATCCGTTGGCTGAAGCCAACGGCAATGGTTTTTAAGTTCGCTAAGAATGTGGAAACTAACTTAATGATGTTAATTATTATTTGCCAAAATTGGTTTAATTCGTGTTCAAACAATTATTGAAATTCGTGACAGTCAAAATTTGTGTTTCTTCAGTTAATTTCTACAACTCGTGTCTGTTTCAGTTGGTGATCTTTCCTGTCGCAATGCTGTTTTGTTTGTTGCCTTCCCTTCTATTCGCTCAAAACGTTAACATCATACCCCAGCCAAAATCATTCATAAATGCCGACGGCCAGTTTCAGCTGAATGGTAATTCCCTTATCGGGATGAATGATAATTCACTATTGCCCCAGGCCAATTACCTGCAAACTGAATTATCTAAACTAAACGGGCCGGCTATAGCTGTAGATCAGGATGAAACCAAAGCCGCCATTGATTTGAAGCTTAACGGCAGTGCCTCAACAGATGGTTCTTACCAGGTAAAAATTCAACCTCAGCGCATTATTATTACAGCTTCTGGCAACGAAGGCATTTTTTATGGCATTGTTTCCTTACTTCAAATCATTAGGAACCAACAGGCGGGCCAAACACTTAATTTACCATGTAGTACCATCAGCGATGCGCCCCGCTATCAATGGCGCGGTTTAATGCTGGATGAATCGCGGCATTTTTTTGGTAAAAAAAAGGTAGAGCAGTTGTTGGATTGGATGGCCTTTTATAAGCTGAACAAGTTTCACTGGCACTTAACCGATGCCAACGGCTGGCGTTTGGAAATAAAAAAATATCCCCGCTTATCCTCAGTAGGAGCCATCGGAAACAAAACTGACACGGCCGCCGAAGCCAAATTCTACACGCAGGATGAGATTCGCGAAATTGTAGCGTATGCACAGGATAGGTTTATCACCGTTGTTCCCGAAATTGATATGCCCGGCCACGCGTCCGCATCAAACCGCGCCTATCCCGAATTTAACGGTGGTAGTGCTCCCGGCTATCCAAACTTCACATTCGATCCATCCAATCAAAAAGTATATCCATTTCTGGCCGATATATTGAAAGAAACCAACACTCTTTTCCCGGCGCACATGATTCATTTAGGTGGCGATGAAGTTGCCCTTGGCATGCAGGCCTGGGCTGGCAAACCTGCGATTATGGACATGATGTCGAAAAATAATTTTACTGCCCTTTCCGACCTGGAACATTACTTTTTTCGCCGCATGGCGGATACCGTAATCAGCTTTGGCGATAAGGTGCTTTGCTGGGACGAAGCCGCTGAAACTGATCTACCAGCCGACAAAACCATCATCTTTTGGTGGAGGCAAAATGTGCCTGCATCGCTGCACCTGGCACTTCAAAAAAAATACGAGGTAGTACTTTGCCCGCGATTGCCCATGTACCTGGATTTTGTTCAAAATAAGGACCATATTTCGGGTCGAAAATGGAAAGGTGATTTTAGCCCGGTAACCGATATTTATAATTTCCCCGATAAGCAGCTGCCTGCTGATGAATTGAACTCAAACCTGGTGTTAGGCGTTCAAGCCAACTTGTGGACGGAATTAGTAGGCTCCGAAAAGCGGCTGGAGTTTATGATTTTCCCACGCATAGCGGCTCTTGCCGAAGCAGGTTGGACCGATGCTGCCGTTAAAGATGAAGACTCGTTTAACGAGCGGCTAAAGTTGAATTTCAAATTGTACGATAAGGAAAATATCTATTATTACAATCCTTTCGACCCCGCCGCACATCCCGAAGCCATTGATTTTACACCAAATTTAATCAAACACGAAATGCCAAAAACACGTCATCGCCATGGGCGGAAGGTTGCTGCGCATCATGGCCGTTTGGGCAAGCCTAAAGTCCGTCATCATGCAGTAGCGAAACGGCATAAAAATTAGAAGCATCCCCCATAATTCTTTTGTAAAGTGTTTACTTCGCGCACACGCCCCTCGCTTTCATTTCATGTAAATAATTGATTATTAATTATTTAAAATTTAACCATGAGTTAAATTTCCATAATTTGCTGATAATCAAGTGTTTAATTTTTTGGCTACTTTTAATCGGTGTTTAATTTGATAATCAATTAGTTACGCTTATTTTTAAATCTCAAACGGTTACATTAAAACAAACATGCCAAAAATAAAATCGGGGGGTGAGCAGCTATAATGCAGGTGTTCCTCAGAACACCCGCGGTAATATTTTGGCTATTTAAAACATAGTTTGTTAAATAACACTATTTTTAAACGCACAAATAAAATTTAGCGCAATCAATAACCATCCCCGATGTTAAGAATAAACCGTATAAACTTTAAAAAGCCGGTTCAGTTGGCTTTGCTTGTTTTATTTACTATGGCAGCATTTGTTAATAAGGCTCACAGCCAGGCCGAAGTGGCGCCCTGGGGCAATATAACCGGCATCCGTAAGGATGGTCAGCTGTTTAGTTTTGAATCGAGCATCAAAGTGATCAGCGCCGATGGCAAACACGTTGCCGCCACCGCCCTCGAAAAACAACAGCCACGTTATAAACGCAACGGCGATGAACAACTGGTTACCACCAATATCGACAGCTTGTTTTTTACCGAAGCCGTAAAGGATTTAAGCTCCGGTAAAATACGAGTAACCGTGCATTTAGCCGCACACGCAGACGCCGATTTAAAAGGAGTTTATTTTTGCATAACGCTACCAAAGGATGACTATGCCAGCGGACAAGTACGCTTTTCCGGAGTTAAGGGGCCGCTAAGCGATTTTGTACCTGTAGCGGAGAATTACGAAACAACTGCCAACGGGATGCAATTTAAATCGGCCACACGCTCTTTTGATATCAAATTGGATGCCGCTGCTGCTGTTATAGTAAAACAAGACAACGTTAATGGTAAAAACGACTTCCATTTATATATAGCCCTAAACCAGGGCGGCGTACGTAAAGGCGATACGGTGCAACGGGTTTTCACCATTAAGGCATCGGGTGATATAGATAAGGAACCGGTTACAATGGAGATAAATACAGCGCAACAGGGCCGCGCTTTTGATGGGCTTGGCGGTAATTTTCGTTTACAAAACCCAAAAACCGATCCGCAAGTGATTGATTACTGCCTGCAGAACCTGCGCGTGGCTTATGGCCGCGTTGAAATGCCCTGGCGGTTTTGGCAACCTAATAAGGATACCGACCCAACAGCTGCCGCCGATTCGGGGAAATTGAGTGTGCCGGTAAAAAAAGCCATGCAAATGGCGCACCGGCTGGATAGCATGGGCATTCCTTTCATCCTTTCTGCCTGGTTTCCGCCTAACTGGGCCATCACCGGCAAAATGAATTTCAGGCCCGTAAACGGCATCTGGGGCAACCCGTTAAATAAGGATAACATGGAAGCTATTTATAAATCCATTGCCGATTATATCCTTTACCTCAAAAAAACTTGTGGCGCCGAGCCTAAATTATTCTCGTTCAACGAATCGGACCTTGGTATCAATATTCGGTTAACCGCGCAGGATCATGATGACTTCATAAAAGGATGTGGCGCTTATTTTGCAGCACACGGCGTAAATACCAAAATGCTGTTGGGCGATAATTCTGACGCAACCACTTATAAATTCATTTACCCTGCAATGGATGATCCGGAGGCGAAACCCTATATAGGGGCCATCTCTTTCCACTCCTGGCGCGGCTGGGGCACCGAAACATTGCAAAAATGGGCCGATGCAGCCACAAAATTAGGTGTACCATTATTGGTTGGCGAAGGCAGCATTGATGCCGCAGCATGGAACTATCCCGATATTTTCCAGGAACAGACTTATGCCTTGCAGGAAATAAACCTGTACACCCGCATGTTAGCCATTTGCCAGCCAAAATCAATACTACAATGGCAGCTTACTGCCGACTATTCTCCACTGATCGGTGGCGGTATTTTTGGCAATAATGAGCCGCTGCATCCCGGACAACGGTTTTGGAATTTAAAGCAACTATCTATAACCCCTAACGGTTTATTTGCCATGCCAATTACCTCCGGCCCAGGCATAACCAGCGCCGCTATGGGCGACAATGACAAGGGCGTTTATGCTATTCATTTAGTAAATAACGGTACCAAACGCAAAATAACCTTAACCGGGTTACCCGCTACAGTAAAACAGTTGCGTATGTATACTACCAGTAAGGAGTTGGATATGAAAGAAGGCAGTTCTGTAAAGGTAAAAAACGGACAGGCGCAGTTTAAATTGGAGGCGGTGAGTTATACGACATTAATTAGCGAATAAAAGGATGCAATAGCATGGTGTCGGATTGAATGAACACGAATTTTACGAATTAAACAAATAAAAAACGAATTTTAAAAAAGGTGATTTAAATTTCGAGGAGACTTTATTTGTTTGAAAAGGCAAACTTCAATAATTAGTGGCAATTCGGTTAATTCGTGAAATTCGTGTTTGTTCAATTTGATGCCATCCATTCGTGTTTTTATGGATTCGTTACACTCGTATCCTGCGCCAAAGTTGCATCATCTGGTGTTTTGGCAATATCATTATTAAGGTTATAAAGCGCATCGGCGTTAGCAGCAGCACCGCCGGCAATTTTTATCTTCGCCAGCAAATCAAGCGCCATGGTTTCTTCTTCGGTTTGTTCTTTTACAAACCATTGCATAAAATTCCAGGTGGCCCAGTCTTTTTCGGCCATGCTCATGTTTACAAGATTGTAAATGCCGGCAGTGTTATTCACCTCCGATGTAAATATTTTTTCGAAACAATCATTAACATTTTTCGGATCAGGTCCCGGTTCGGGTATAGCCGTCACCACCACTTTCGCGCCTCTTTTTAAAATGTATTCCAGGAATTTCATCATGTGGTTACGCTCCTCGGCCGAATGCCTGAACAAAAAGTTGGCAATGCCCTCATAACCTTTGTCGCTCGCCCACGCAGCGTACGAAAGATAAATCTGCGCGTTATGCGCCTCGTTGGTCATTTGATCGTTTAATGCTTTTGCAAGTGTGTCCGAAAGCCGGTTAGTATCCATTGTTGGTTAATTTTAAAGCTAAACCAAAAAAGCGCAAAAAGGTTTGGGAGGAAGTCCGGAAAGTCGGAAAAGGCCTAATGAAGGTGTGGTTGGGAGGTCAGAAATTGGAAAAAGTCGGTAATGTCTGAAAGATAAGAAAAGTGATCAAAGGGCAAAGATTGGTGATTAGAAAAGGATTGAAAGGTGTAAAATACCTCTTTAACACTTTCACGTCCCCACCAACCAATGACTTAATGACCCAATGACAGCGTAGTGAATGACCAGCTACTATTTATACGCAGAGATATGCGCCGTTTTTATACTCAGCACAAATGATTTGCCAACACTTATTTTTATAGCTTTATCCTGCAGCATACCTTTTATAGTATCGTCCGATTTAAGGGCTTCATAAAGGTCGCGGGCGACCGCCGAACCACTGATGTTGTTCGTCACTTTGCCATTCTCCATCTGTAAACTAAAGGTATAACCCGATTTTCCACGGTCGCCGGCAGATTCAAAATCGGTGATATTCAATTTAAATTGTTGTTCTTCAACAAGGCTCTTCTTCAAATGCAGGCGGATAACCGGGAGGTATCTTTTCCAGGTTGTCAAATATTTTCTTTCTTCCATGTGTGCCGATAAAGGTAGGATAAAATATAGATGAATTATAAAATAGATAAAATTGATTTAAAATAGATAAAATCAATTGAAAAATATTTTCTGCAATCGATTGTTGAAGTAACCTATTTTTATACCTTAGTGCAAACTAAATTCCAATTTCCGTTTACCAATTATTTATAAATGAAACATCTAATCAACGGCCGGTTAATTGCACTATTACTTGCATTCCTCCTTTTTGCATCCGTAGCGCCATTAAAACACAAACATTATCAATACAGTTTTCAGGATCCAACGCTGCCCATCGACAAGCGGGTGGATGATTTGGTATCTAAATTAACACTCGAAGAAAAAGTAGGGCAAATGCTTAATTCGGCCCCGGCGGTTGATCGTTTGGGCATTCCGGCCTATAACTGGTGGAACGAATGCCTGCATGGCGTTGCACGGACTTCGTTTAAAGTAACCGTTTATCCACAAGCGATCGGCATGGCGGCCACTTTTGATAAAGCATCGCTGCACCTGATGGCTGATTATACCGGCGAAGAAGGCCGGGCCATCAATAACGAAAGCATAAAAACCGGGAACCGCAAAATTTACCTGGGATTAACCTACTGGACCCCTAATATTAATATCTTCCGCGATCCGCGCTGGGGCCGTGGGCAGGAGACTTATGGCGAGGACCCGTATTTAACTGGTGCAATGGGCAAAGCTTTTGTGACCGGCCTTCAAGGCGATGACCCTAAATATTTGAAAGCAGCAGCCTGCGCCAAACATTACGCAGTACACAGCGGGCCCGAATCGCAAAGACACGCGTTTAATGTGGAAATCAGCGATTATGATTTGTGGGATACTTATCTGCCGGCTTTCCGTAACCTGGTGGTAAATGCAAAAGTGGCAGGGGTAATGTGTGCCTATAACGAATTGAAAGGACAGCCTTGTTGCGGAAACGATTTACTGATGACCAATATTTTGCGCAATCAATGGGGCTTTACAGGTTATGTAACCTCCGACTGTGGCGCTATCGACGATTTTTACATGCGCCAAAAAACAAGTAAAGATGCCGAAGAAGCTGCGGCCGATGCTGTATTGCACGGCACCGATGTGGAATGTGGCAACACCACCTACAAAACGCTGGTAGCAGCTGTAAAAGACGGTAAGGTAACCGAACAGCAGTTGGATGTATCGCTTAAAAGGTTGTTTACTATTCGTTTCCGTTTGGGGATGTTTGATCCGCCCGAGATGGTTAAATATGCACAAATAACTACCAGCGTGCTCGAAAGCCCCGAACATAAGGCACAGGCATTAAAAATGGCGAGGCAATCCATCGTATTGCTGAAAAAACGAAAATCATACGCTTCCATTGAGTAAAAACTTAAAGAAAGTAGCGGTAATAGGCCCCAATGCAGATAATGCATTAACTATACTGGGTAATTACAACGGCAAGCCGTCACAATTGATTACGGCGCTGCAAGGCATAAAAGCGAAACTTGGTCCGCAAACCGAAGTGATTTACAAAGCTGCAACTGATTTTATAGGCAGCCCGGATGTAACCCCTGATTTTTCGCACCTGGTTGATAGTGTAAAAGATGCTGATGCTATTATTTATGTAGGCGGTATTTCGCCACAATTAGAGGGCGAAGAAATGCGTATTAAAAAAGCCGGCTTTGCAGGTGGCGACCGTACTTCAATCCTGCTGCCCGAAGTGCAAACTCAATTGTTAAAAGCTTTGCATAGTACAGGGAAACCCGTTGTTTTTGTGATGATGACAGGTTCTGCCATTTCTGTGCCATGGGAAGCTGAACATATCCCGGCTATTTTAAATGCCTGGTATGGTGGTCAGGATGCCGGTACTGCCATTGCTGATGTTATTTTTGGTGACTATAACCCGGCCGGCCGCTTACCCGTAACTTTCTACAAAAGCGACAGCGACCTGCCTGAGTTTACCAATTACTCGATGGATAACCGCACCTACCGCTATTTTAAAGGCGAACCATTGTATGGCTTTGGATATGGATTAAGCTACTCCAGTTTTAAGTATGATAATTTGGTGATACCACAAGCTATTCACGCCGGGAAATCAACCACAGTAAGCGTAACTGTAACCAATACCAGCAAAACAGATGGCGAAGAAGTTTCGGAACTATATTTATCGCACCTGGGTTTAAATATCAAAGCACCAATCAGGGCACTAAAGGGTTTTGAACGCACTTTTATTAAAGCAGGCGAAAGCAAGGTTCTTCATTTTGAACTGACACCAACCGATTTGTCGTTAACACAAGCTGACGGTGGCATTAAAGAGTTAAAAGGCAAAATAATGATCAGCGTGGGCGGCAGCCAGCCGGATGCACAAACGGCGAAGGATAAAAAGACCGTGGGTAAGGTGGTGAGTTTGATATAGGTTTCCCCCCGCTCTGCCTACCCCAAATGTCATTTTGAACGAAGCGAGAAATCTTATACCGCATGCTAACGGACTATGTACTACAACAGTGCATAGTGCTTACGCAAAGTTTGTAAAGTTTTCTCACTGCGTTCGAAATGACATTTTTTTATAAGTTATAAATTCCAAATATGAAAAAAAACAATTCGCCTAAACCGATAATTGAGCTTTTTGGAACTAATATACTTTTGTTAGCCGCTTTTGCCTAAACCAGCCTTCTCTCAAACCAATCCGGCGTTAATGCTCAGCGATACCGACACAATCTAAAAACAATCAGTTTAACTTTGTGTTGTTTGTGACAAAAACTTCCCGGAAAGCTAAAACAATTGGCGCAATTCAACCCTTTATTTGTCATGCCAACACCCGTAATATTAACGCAGGCCGGGGTAAATTTGAACATCACCAATAAAACAATAAATTATGTTTAAAAACACAAAAGCATTCAGTGGTTTTTCGGCAAACGACCTGGAAAAAGCAAAAGCGTTTTATGGCGATACATTGGGTATCGAAGTATCACAAAACGAAATGGGCATCCTTACCCTCCATATCAGCGGCGGGGGTAAAGTAATTATCTATCCAAAGCCAAATCATGTACCGGCTACTTTTACTATTTTGAATTTCCCGGTAACGGATGTTGAAAAGGCGGTTGATGAACTGATTAGTAAAGGTATTGTATTTGAACAATACCCCGAGCCAATGAAAACAGATGAAAAAGGAATTTTCCGCGGTGGCGGGCCAAAAATTGCCTGGTTTAAAGACCCTGCGGGGAATATATTATCGGTGCTGGAGGCTTAACGCTAAGAATTACGAAGTTTCAAAAACTTCGTAATTCTCCTCCCGAATATTAAAGCCATTCATTACATTGTACGATCTTAACCACTGTTTATCAATGGAACCCATCTACAATACCATCGGCACCACCTATAATACTACCCGCCAGGCCGATCCATACATAACCAGCCGCATTTTACACTTTTTAAATCATCAGGCGGGTAATCATTACTTGGATATTGGTTGCGGAACCGGTAATTATACAATAGCCCTTTCAAACCAGGGTTTAGATTTTACGGGTGTGGAGCCTTCTGAAAAAATGCTGACCGAAGCCCGGGTGAGGAGCCAAAAAGTAACCTGGCTTCAGGGAACCGCCGAGAATATCCCGGCAGATGACGAAACTTTTGATGGCATTATCGCGACGCTTACCATCCATCATTGGGTTAATTTAGAGAAAGCGCTAAAAGAGCTTTATCGCGTGGCAAAGCAGGGTGCGAAAATCGTGTTCTTTACTGCCACCCCTCAACAAATGAGTGGATATTGGCTTAATCGCTATTTTCCGCAAATGATGAGTGCTGCGATTGTGCAAATGCCATCTTTCGAAAAAATAAGTGAAGCCCTCGATAATGAAGGATTTGCGATCAGCACCCTCGAAAAATATTTAATTCAGGATGATTTGCTGGATCGTTTTTTATATGCCGGTAAAAATAAGCCCGAACTGTACCTTGATGAGGCCATCAGGACAGGGATTTCATCATTTGCCGCATTGGCAAATGTAAATGAGGTTGACGCTGGTATATTAAAACTCCATTCAGATATAGTGAGCGGAAGGTTTACAGCCGTGAAAGAGCGTTATGATAATGAATTGGGCGATTATCTGTTTGTAGTTGCCGGGAAGATATAGCCGTTCGAAAGACTTTCGATCTTTCGGATTTCATTAATAAATTAAAGGGACAATTCTTTTCACTTTACGCTTATATTCCAGGTACTGCTCACCAAATTCATCTGTCAGCGCTTTTTCCTCAACAGAAATGCGATAATTAAGCGCCAAAAAAATTGGAATGATAATGATGGCGCAGCTTAATACATTGTTTGTTAAAAACGCAATCCCCGTAATAATCAGCATTAAGCCGAGGTAGGTAGGGTGCCGTACCAGTTTATAAAGGCCGTTAGTTTTTAAAACGTGTTGACTGGAAATGGCCACATCTACCGTAAACATGCTTCCCAATTGGGCGATGGCTATCCAACGGATAATAAAACCTATTATGGTTAAAGCCGTTCCAATGACTATAAACACAGACCCTTCAATTGGGATTAACACATACATCCCGGCAATAACATTTCCGGTAACCAGGCAGCCCGTAATTACTATCCATAGCAACTTTAGCGAATTACCGTCCTTTTGGCTTTTTGCACCGCTGTGTTTTGATCTTTTTAGGATAAGCAGAAAAACTTCCGAAATGCCGAAAATATAAACAAGGTATTTGGAAAAATGTATCATTGCGCCGGGTTAAAATCTTGTTTTTATATCCATCTAATTTATATCTTTAAATACAGTATTAAAACTATAAAGCAAATAATTTTAACAAATGCGCCCTAATTCCGAACCTATTTTTATGAAGTATTTTTTAAGTTGCGACTGGGGCACAACATCATTCAGGCTTAGGCTTGCCAATCAGGTTGATGGTAAAATTATAGCTGAAGAAAAATCAGACCAGGGAATCGCCGCTACTTTCGGTTCGTGGCAGCAAACAGGTAAAACGGACACTGATGATCGCGTTGCTTTTTATTTAAACATCGTAGAGCTGCATATAAAGACAATAGAAAAGAAAACCAATCAGTCTTTAGCCAGGGTTAAAATCGTAATGTCCGGCATGGCATCCTCCTCTATCGGTATAACTGATATTCCGTATGCTACGGGGGCTATTGCCGTGAACGGTTCCGGCATCAATACCACAGTAATTACCGCAACGGCAACCTTTGACCACGATGTATTAATCGTTTCGGGAGTCAGAATTTTGGATGATGTAATGCGTGGTGAAGAAACACAACTAATAGGCTGTATTCCCGGTGCAGACACCATTGAAAACGAATTATATATTTTCCCCGGCACGCATTCAAAGCATATCCTTGTAAAAAATAATCAAATGGCATCCATAAAAACCTATATGACGGGTGAGGTTTTTGAATTGCTATCTCAAAAAAGCATACTGAAAAACAGTGTTGAAATAAGCGAAAAATCGCAGAATTTGACTGTGTTTAAAAAAGGTGTTCGTGATGCATTGGATGAAAGTATATTACACACCATATTTAAAGTGCGCACCAACCATTTGTTCGATATTTACAGCAAAGAAGAGAACTATAATTATCTGAGCGGATTGTTGATTGGTGCGGAATTAGCGGTCTTAAAAGCAACAGATGCCGAAACAATTAATTTAATTTGCGGTGCAAACCTCCAAAATTATTATGTTGCAACAGTAGCCGAATTGGGGCTGTCAAAAACAGTCAATACCTTCCCGATGGAATGGGTTGACGAAGCGGCGGTTAGGGGGCAGCTTAAAATAGCCAGGCAATTAGAATTTTTAACATGAACAAATCATTCTCTTTCGATCTTTTTAACCGCATGCCCATTGTTGGCATTATGCGAAACATACCATCACAATACATACATACCATAGCCGAAAAGTATTACAGTGCTGGTTTAACCTGCCTGGAAATTACTATGAACTCGCCGGATGCGGAAAAAAGCATCGCATTGTTGGCAGAATTATATCCTGGCAAACTGAACATTGGCGCGGGCACCGTTTGCAGCATGAACGACCTGGAAAAGGCGTTGGCGGCAAACGCCCGGTTTATTGTTACTCCTATTATTAACGAGGAAGTGATCAAGACCTGCGTTAGCGAAAACATTCCCATTTTCCCCGGCGCTTATACGCCATCCGAAATTTACAGGGCCTGGTCATTAGGAGCGCCAATGATCAAACTTTTCCCCGCAGGCGATTTAAAACCGACTTATATTAAAGAAGTTTTGGCGCCGTTAAGCGATGTGCACCTGATGCCTACAGGCGGCATTAACTTAGATAATTTTACAAATTATCTGGAACTTGGCGCCAGGGGCGTGGGCGTAGGTAGCCAGCTGTTCCCGAAGGCTGCTATTGAGGCCGAAGATTGGGATGCCTTAGGCACAGTTTATACACAATTTGTAAATAAATACCGCGCATTTGTTGCCAAATAAATCGGCGCTACCAAGTAATTCCCTCTGTTAAAAAGTGTTAAAAACCTGCAATTTCATATTTAAAACAGAATTGCCGGGTATTATTGTTGTTATTGTAGCGTTAGCGTAACGTTATATTAGTAATAGCACAACAGGAACAAGTATTAGCCGACACAAAACAGGCGTTCATCTGTACTTAATAACGGCTTGCTTTGTTTAGGTGTACTTTTATCAAAGTTGCGCAAGGGATAACAAATTTTAGAAGGTATGAAATTATTGGCAATTTTATTTTTTACAACATTTCTATCGTCGGTAACCTGGCTGGGCGATTTTAGCAACGCCACCACAGAGGCGGAGAAAGACAACAAACTGATTATAGTAAACTTTTCGGGTTCAGACTGGTGCGGACCCTGTATTAGACTGAGGAAGGAAATACTGGAATCGGCAACGTTTGAAGATTATGCCAAAGACCATTTGGTTTTGGTGCGAGCCGATTTTCCGCGCCAAAAGAAAAATCAGTTGGACGCTGCCCAGGTAAAGCGCAATGAAGCTTTGGCAGATAAATACAATCCTGAGGGAAAATTTCCCTTTACATTATTGATAGATAAAAACGGCAAGGTGCTAAAGTCGTGGGATGGTTACCCCAACGAGGCGCCCGACAAATTTGTTTCGGAAATTGAACCATTTGCCAATGCAGCACACTGAAGTTATGAACGGCGTAATATACCGGCGGGCAATGCGCCTGATGGGTAACCGCTTTGAGATAACTGTAGTTGCGGCTGATACGGCAACCGCCGACGCCCATATTGACGCCGCTGTGAGTGAAATAAGCCGCATCGAAAAGCTTTTTACCACTTTTAGCGACGATAGCCAAACCAACCTTGTCAACAGCCAGGCTGGCATAAGCCCGGTTCGTGTTGACAGGGAAGTTTTCGATTTGATAGCCCGTTCAATCCGGATATCGAATCTGACACAGGGGGCGTTTGATATTACGTACGGTTCCGTTGATAAAAGCCTGTGGAACTTTGATCCTAATATGAAGCAGCTGCCTGATGCGGAAACCGCGCGGAAGGCAGTGCGGTTAATCAATTTCCGGAATGTCATACTCGATCCGGAAAATACATCGGTGTTTTTAAAGGAAAAAGGAATGCGCATAGGTTTTGGTGGGATAGGAAAAGGATATGCGGCTGAACGCGCCAAAATGATATTAAAGCAACGGGGTGTGGAAAGTGGCGTGGTAAACGCCTCGGGCGATTTAACGGCCTGGGGACTGCAGCCAAACGGTGAGAAATGGACGGTAGGCATTGCCAATCCCGATTTATCGCATCAGGTATTTTCGTACATGAACGTAACCGATATGGCCATAGCAACATCGGGCAATTACGAAAAGTTTGTGATGATTGACGGAAAAAAGTATTCACATACCATCGATCCTCATACAGGGTTGCCGGTATCAGGTATAAAGAGCGTAACCATTATTACCACCAACGCCGAAATTGCCGATGCCCTGGCTACTCCGGTAATGATAATGGGTATACGTTTCGGATTAAATATGATCAATCAAATAAAGAATGTGGAGGCAGTTATTATCGACGACGATAACAGATTGTACTTATCAGATAACATAAAATTTTAACCCCTATAGAAAAATGACAAAGCTAATAGCAAAGATAACTGCCGGTTTCCTGCTCATGATTTTCGCTTGCTCATGCGTCCACTTAAAGGAGTACCAGAAAAACAGGATCAACGATTCGGAAATGGCCCTTGGCAATCGCAAAGTGGAAAAAAATGAATTGAATTTTCAGTCGTACCGGGAAGGAGCTTCAGGGGCAAATGCCGGAAAAACCGGTGGTGGCTGCGGGTGTAATTAATTAAGCGGGAACAAGAATAAAATTTTAGATGAAGAAAGTATTTCTATCGGTGATAGGGTTCACCCTTATTTGCCGTATGTCGGCGTATTCGCAGGTAAAAACGGACAGTGCTGGCGCCAAACCAAAGATTAGTTTATATGCCCCGGATAGCTCAACAATGAAGAGCAATTATAAGGACCGGAGCTTGCATGTTGATGAAATAAATTTTGTTTCGAGCTATTACTGGCAAACCGGAGATCACTCGGCAGTTACCGGGGGTATCGGTTCCGAAAAAGTGACCGATATTGCCAATGGCCTGGATATTAAGCTGGCATGGTTGAATAGTTCCCTGAATAAAAATACCCTTTCGATTGGTTTGGGTTTCGATCACCACACCTCTGCATCACAGGCTTTTGTTTCGGCAACGGGCGCGTCAAAAACAGGGGGCGACAGAATTTATCCTTCTATAGACTGGACCAAGGAAAATGCAAAAAATGGCAACACTTTTGGCCTGGGCGCTTATGTATCGAGCGAGTACAATTATCAATCGTTAGGAGGGGATTTGCATTTTTCCCTTAAAACGCAGGATAAAATGGGCGAATTTGGTGTAAAACTGCAGGCTTACCTGGATAAGGTTAAGTTGATTTACCCATCAGAGTTAATCCCCGGAACGACAACTACTACTTCCGGCGGAACAACCATAATAACCACAGCCAGCGGAACTACCACCACACTGAGTGATGGTGAACATGGTCACCGGGGAAATATACCATCCAGTCCGCGAAATACCTTTTCGTCATCATTTTCCTACTCGCAAATTATAAATTCGCGCTTGCAGATTATGTTTTTAGCCGATTTGGTGGAGCAGCATGGTTATTTAAGCCTGCCTTTCCACAGGGTGTATTTTTCGACAGGTAAGGATACTGTTGAAAAACTACCAGCTCAGCGATTTAAATTGCCAATTGGTTTCAGGGCGAATTATTTCCTGGGCGATAATATTATCCTGCGGTCATACTACCGCTACTATATGGATAATTGGGGCATTAAATCAAACACTGCCAACCTGGAAGTGGTGTACAAGGTGAGTCCATTCTTTTCCATTGCGCCGTTTTACAGGTTTTATAGCCAGTCGGCAGCAAAATATTTTGCTCCTTATGAGGCACATAACATTAACGATGCCTATTATACCAGCAACTACGAATATTCGAAATTTAACAGCAACTTTTTTGGTGTAGGGTTTAGGATTGCACCTCCAGCTGGTGTTTTTGGCATGCAAGGCTTGCATGACCTGGAAATACGATACGGCCACTACGCTCAAAATACCGATTTAGTATCCAATGTAGTTTCGTTGAGTTTAGGGTTTAAATAGGTTATGGAGAGGTTGTAAGTGTTGTAAAGGTTGTAATGGTTATTAAATACTATTTCAACCTTTACAACACTTACAACCTTTTCAACTTCTACAACTCCCTTAAAACCTCCGGCCAATAATAATTTTAAATATCGCTTTTTCTGTTGCGCGGGTAAATCCATAGCCAACGCCGCCGTTAAACTCCCAGTCGGGGTCGGTGTTTAAATCAACAGCGGCAAACAGTTGGTGCATTTGGTTCTGGAAAGAATCATAATGAAAAAACGGGCCCGTACTGCCGTAGTATTCCGGACCAATGGCCACCACTTTTGAAATATCATAGCTTACCTTAACATTTGGCGAAAATATAAAGCCGCGATTTTGATCGGGGCCGGCAAAGCTTTTATCAATAGTGGGATTTAGCGAGATGTACCATTTATTTATTTTTTTATCCACTATTGGCCGTATCTCCAGCGTACTTGTATTTGCCGAAAATGCCTTTTTCTGGAAGCCAAATTCTGTTGAAATACTTACACCAACGGGCCATTTCCAGCTTAGTGGAGCAGCAACCCGCGGCCTGATGTGCGAACCGACGTAGGCCGTGCGCCCATCGCTGCCTATGGAGTTAAAAAAATAGAAACCTGTTTCGAACCAGGGGGTCCATCCATGAGTAATTTCAATGGTTTCATGTACTACGTGGTTATCGGGCAACTGGCCATCCGTAGCGGTGGTAAAACCGTTTGCCGTGTAATTGCTGTGAAGCTCGACCATGGTCCGGCCCGGTTCAACCGTCTCCGAACCGTATACCTGTATCTCGTAATTATCCTGCGCTTTAACACAGGTGCCAAAAAATAAAAACCCTGTTAATATTACTATTACTTTATTCATATTGTAAAATGTGTTTACCCTCCATTTATCATATCCGAGACTATACCTTTCGATCGTTTACGCTCGGCCAGGAAAACACCGGCCAGGTGTACCACAATAAAGGCCAAAATTAAATACATACAAAAACCATGAACATCTTTAACCGTATGCCGCATAGGTTTTAAAAAAGCCACATCTTCAAAGGCCAGTGATAATCCGGTTACTACCATGATAATCAGTAGTAAATAAAAAATGGAATAAATAATTTTCACGGTTAACTCGTGGATGGCAAGTTCGCGATCTGCTTTTGTTGATTTGAAGCATGCATAAGCCTTTTTTAGCTGGCGGATAAATTTTTGATCGGCCAGTTGGAAAAATTCAAGTATAAGCCTGAACAGGAGCAGCCCGGCAAGGCAATAGCCAAAATACACATGTACGTCCCAAACGCTATCGCTTAATGCATGTCCGGCCTGGCGGGCCTGATCATTGGTTAAGGTAACGCCGGAATGCTGCAATTCGTTTTGAACTAAGGATGACACTTTTCGTCCGTTGGTTATGGTTGAATTAGAGAGAACCGTAAGTAACGATCCTGTAATGACTATTGCATTGGCCCAATGCCACAAACGGAGCGTTGCCGAATATTTCTTTTTTGGATGCGGAAGTTCTGCCTCCTCGCGAACAGGTTCAATAATTGCCATGTGGTGTTGTTTTCGCTAAATTTAGGAACATAATTTGAAGCAATTCTGTAGGTAACTTTTTTGTTGCGTAATTACTTCAGAATTACTTCAATATCAATAATTATATTTGAAGAAAAAGCCAGTTGAAATTCCTGATTATTGAAGACGAGCAAGAGCTGCGCGAAATTATCGCCAATTATTTGAACGAAGACGGTAATATTTGCGAGTGCTGCGATTCGTTGCGCAGTGCAATCGACAAATTATCGATCTACGAGTACGACTGTATTTTATTGGATATTGGGTTACCCGATGGCGATGGCTTTACCGTGTTGGAATATTTACGGGTAAATAAAAGGACGGAGGCAGTCCTCATCATTTCGGCCCGAAATTCGCTCGACGACAAACTGAAGGGCCTCAACATAGGTGCCGATGATTATTTAACCAAGCCCTTTCATCTGGCCGAACTTAAGGCACGGGTGGTGGCCATTTACCGGCGCAAAGTTTTTAACAGTAACAGCACCTTGATTTTCAACGAAATTGTAATTAACCTGCCCGGTCGTAGTGTGGAAGTAAACCACAAACCAATTATCCTAACCCGCAAAGAGTATGATATGCTGCTGTATTTTATTGCCAACAAAGGCAAGGTAATTGCTAAAAATGCCATCGCTGTGCATTTATGGGGCGATGAAATTGACATGCATGATAACTTCGATTTTATTTACACACACATCAAAAACCTCCGGAAAAAGCTATTGGAAGTTACTACTAACGATTATTTGAAATCAATTTATGGCATTGGTTATAAATTCAGCGCCTGATGAAACTATCGGCACATTATAATAAAGCCAGCATTATTATCAGCATCATAGTATTGATAGCGGGCGGAGTGGTTTACTTTTTTGCCATAAACCACATATCGCGGATGCAACTGGATCGCGACCTCACTGAAGAACTTGAGGAGGTAGTTGATTATGTAAACGTTAATAATAAATTACCCAAACAAGTTGAGTTTGATGAGGACCAAACGGTTTTTACAAAAACAAATGAAACCAGTTTGCCGGCCCGTTTTTTTGACACTGTTTATACCGATAATAAAGAGAAAAAAAACGAACCCGGCCGGGCTGTAGAAGGTCTTGTTGCCTTGAATGGGCAGCATTATCGGGTAATTATCACCGAATCGAGAGAGAGTACCGAGTATTTGTTGCAGGTAATTACCCTAATAACACTGGCGTTGATGGTGGGGCTATTGTTGATTTTATTTATTACTAACCGCTATATTTTAAATGGTTTGTGGCGGCCATTTTATGGTACGCTGAATGCGCTGAAAGCATTTAATGTTTCGGACAGCCAAAACCTGCATTTAAAGCAAAGCAACATAGATGAATTTGGCGACCTGAATAATGCTGTGCAAACGATGGCGGCCCGTGTTAAACACGATTATGAACATCTGAAACACTTTACCGAAAATGCATCGCACGAGATGCTGACCCCACTTGCGGTGATCACTGCCAAATTAGACGCCCTTATACAGGACGAGGCATTAAAACCCGAGCAGTTTGATCAAATAAAGGATATTTACACGGCTTCGGGCAAACTCGCCAAACTCAATCAAACTTTATTGTTGCTGGTTAAGATTGAGAATAATTTAATTGACGATGCCGAATTGCTGCACATGGATGAATTGATGTATCAAAAGCTGCGGCAATTTCAGGAGTTGATACAGGCGAAAGGCCTTCAGGTTACCGAAATATTGGGCACAAAAAATATTTCAGTAAGTAAGTACTTAATTGATATATTGCTAAATAACCTTTTAAGCAACGCTATAAGGCATAATACAGATGGCGGTAAATTATTGATCACTTTAACGGATGCAGAATTGATTTTCCAAAACACCGGGGATGCAAAACCATTGAATAGCGAGACTTTGTTCGAACGTTTCCAAAAAGGTAAAAAATCAGAAGGGACAGGCCTTGGTTTAGCCATTGTAAAAAACATTTGCAGTTTATACCATTGGGAAATTGGTTATAGGCATGATGGTTTATTGCATACTTTTTATATTCGGTTTTAAGCTGCTTACGTGCCTTTTTAGCGATTATCCCGATCAATAATTGATTTCTGCAATGCTTAGAGTGTATACCAACGGCAATGAACAAGGAAAGGTACCATTCCAATATAGGATTTCGCCATTTTAATATAACCGATCCAAACATTATAAATCCAAATAATTTCTATTTTTACCGGATACCCCACCTAAAAAACCATGACCCGGATAAATCTTCATAAACCCGTCAAGCTAATTGTCATGCTTTGCGTATTATACTTTGGCCTTTCAACCGCCAATGCGCAAAATGGCAAACCCAAATTCAAAGTGATAGCCTTTTACACCGGCCGCGAAGACAAGGCACACATCAGCTTTATGCACGAGGCCCATAAATGGTTCGCGAAAATGGCCGCCGAAAATAATTTCGCCTACGACTCCACCAAAAACTGGGGCAACATGAATGCTGAATTCCTGAAAAATTACCAGGTGGTACTGTTTTTAGATACCCGCCCCGAAGATCCCGCACAACGTGCCGCATTCCAAAAATACATGGAAAATGGAGGCGGCTGGCTGGGCTTTCATTTTGCGGCATTTGCCCTTACGCCGTCGGGCGTTCCGGCAAACTGGGATTGGTATCATAATACATTCTTAGGGTCCGGTCAGTATGTAAGCAATATCTGGCGGCCATCAGCAGCTATTTTAGATGTCGACCAAAACCACCCGGCAACTAAGGATATGCCCAAAACATTTAAGACATCTCCCAACGAATGGTACCGCTGGGAATTTGACCTGCGTAAAAATCCGGATATCCGGATACTTTGCTCCATCGATTCGGCAAGTTTTCCATTAGGCACAGGCCCCAAGCAAAGCGAAATATGGCACAGTGGCTATTACCCCGTGGTATGGACCAACAAAAACTACAAAATGATTTATTTTAACATGGGCCACAACGATATGGACTACGAACACAAATACGACAATACCGACAAAACCCTGTCGTACACCTTTAGCAGCCCGATGGAAGCAAAGCTGATATTGGATGCCCTGATGTGGGTGGGAGGAAGTCCGAAAAGTCAGTAAAGTCCGAAAAAGTCAGAAAGACGCACACGGAGGTGACACACCTTTTTACTTTCCCGACTTTACTGACTTTTCCGACTTTCCGGACTCACCTCAGTCCATACTCCGCCACTCTTGTCAATTGCTGCAAATTAGTGGTATTTTCCGTAATCCAAATCTGTACAAAGCCCGAGCCTTTTGCCGGGTTGAACTTTTTTACCCAGGCCGAGGCCAGGCCATTTTCGTCCCTGCCCAAAACAATATCCACCTGGTTAGCAGGCAAGCTTAGCGGCGATGCCCAAAAGCCGGTTAATCCCCATTCTTCACCTGTTTTTGTTGGGAATGCCGGTTGGTTACCTTTATAGGAGCGTAAATCATCGGGGCCGTATTTTATGGACAGTACGCTATCAGCAAATAAATAGCTGCGCAACGATATCGATTTATCTTTAGGATCAGTTTTAAAAAGCACTGGGTTTATACTAACCACCACTACTTTGCCACCGCCGCTTAAATACTGGCGCAGCAACGATTTTTGGATGCCATCCGTAATTTCGGACGGGAAGATATTACCGGCAAATACTACTACGCTGTTGGCTGCACTATCCGGTTGGTTAAAAAGGGTAGTCAGCTTTTGTTTATCCAATAGTTTATAGCCGTTCTCCGTGAGATATTGTTTTATCCTGATATCCGTTCCGTATTTATAATAATGGGTAGTTGGATCCCAGTAAACATACTTTTTAGCTTTAATGGGCGAAGCCTGGACGTTTGTGCCGGGTTTTAAGGCATACAGATACCCGTCATCACAACCAAAATAAAGCAAGCCACCCGAAATAACGGGCGACGAAAATATAGCGCCATCCGTTTGGTAGCTATTGATTTTTAGGCCGGTTTTAAGGTCCAGGCAGTAAAGTGTCCCCCAATTATTGCAGGCATAAACCCTGTTCCCATCAATAATTGGCGACGACCATACCACGTAGGAGGTAACGTATTTCCACAATTGTTTGCCAGTAATTATGT
>JABDBM010000031.1:0-28692 GCA_013288685.1 Bacteroidota bacterium
ATTAGCTTTAGCCCAAGCAGCCAATTGTTTCGCTTTTTCTAAAACAGGATCTTTCATGGTTTAACAAAATTAAAACTAATTTCTTAAAAGTTAGTAACAAAGATAGATAATTTTCAATGTGTTATTAGTTTGAAAATAATATAGTTATATAACTTATCACTTGATATGAGGGCATCTGGCATCATTGGGACGGGGATCACTGTCATGTCATCTTCATCTATCGGATTTTCAAAATCGTCATCATTTAGTTTGCGCAAAACACGCACATAATACTTAATGCCTAATATCGTAAAATATTGGGTCAAATAGTGGTGGTTGTTGATAATACATCGGTAATACAAATATGCTCTTGCATTATTTGATCCGTCAATCCCTAAGTAAGTATCCGGGTGCTCGTTTAAAAAAGACAGAGCGGAAAGAACTATGGTCGAGAAAAGCTGGGATACGTTTTCGTGTGTTATTTTTACTTTGTCATTAATCTTATTATTTTCATCAATGGGGCCAAAGGCCATATTATAAACTTCAGGCAAAAACGAGTGAGATTTTTCACTAATAGAAATACCTAAAGTAAGTTGCTCCCCATTTTTTAGAATAGTATTAAACTTTTGTAGTTTTAAATCATCTTGAGACTCAGTAATTTTGTAACAATTATCGAAGTTTAATTTAATATCTTAGTGCCATAAGGAATTCAGGTCAGCAATAGGTGTAATACGTGTTAGATATTACAATGATAAATAAATTCATTAAGCCTTCATAAAAAGTATCTAACCAAAAAATCCCGGCCAAAGCCAGGATTTAAATATCATCAAATAAAAACCTTTCAGCTTTCTGCTTTACGCTAATTTCGCCAGTTCCTCGGCCATTGCAGCACCAATTTCGGCAGGAGATTCTACCACGCGGATACCGCACTCGCGCATAATTTTCATTTTGGCAGCTGCTGTATCATCTGCGCCGCCTACTATGGCACCAGCGTGGCCCATACGGCGACCCGGAGGCGCTGTTTGGCCGGCTATAAAGCCAACTACCGGTTTGGTACCGTTTGCTTTTATCCAGCGGGCAGCTTCAGCTTCCATGCCACCGCCAATTTCACCGATCATGATGATGCCATGTGTTTCAGGATCATTCATCAGCAGTTCAACCGCTTCTTTGGTTGGTGTGCCAATAATTGGGTCGCCACCAATGCCTATGGCGGTGGTGATGCCTAAACCGGCTTTAACCACCTGGTCAACAGCTTCGTAAGTTAAAGTACCCGATTTGGAAACTACGCCAACATTACCTTTTTTAAAGATAAAGCCGGGCATAATGCCAATCTTGCTTTCGTCGGCAGTAATAATACCGGGACAGTTAGGGCCTATCAGGCGCGAATTCTTGCCTACTAAATATTCTTTTACCATTATCATATCCTTGGTAGGGATACCTTCGGTAATACACACAATAACTTTAATACCGGCAGCGGCAGCTTCCATAATGGAATCGGCAGCAAATGCAGGGGGAACAAATATAATAGATACATCGGCGCCGGTTTTTTCAACGGCATCGGCTACGGTATTAAATACCGGCCTGTCTAAATGCTGCTGACCGCCTTTACCCGGCGTAACACCACCAACAACCTGGGTACCGTACTCAATCATTTGCGAAGCATGGTAAGTACCTTCTTTACCTGTAAAACCCTGAACTATAATTTTAGAATCTTTATTTACGAGAACGCTCATTGATTTTTTATTTTGTAGCGCAAAGCTATAAAAATTTTACCCCCTAATCCTCTAAAGGGGGAATATTTTTACAATAGTCCGAAAGACGGATGGGATAAAGATTTAAAGTTTTTAAAACTTCGTAAATCTGACGATGTTATCCCTTAATATTTCTCATTTCCCTTAAATTGCAAATCTGTTAGCCCAATTAAAAAATCACAGCATTTATAGTAATCGGACGATGCCTGCGGGGTCCATTTATCAACAACATGATATTTGCCCACTGATCTTCCCTCCAAAATCCATTGTGCTCCATCCAAACCAGTTTCATTAACGCTGGTTTTCATGCTCCAAAAATCTATGCCAGCTATCTGTTCGATAAATTTATTCCAAATAACTTTGCTGATATTTTTTTGTTTGTTGACAATTAGTTTACCGGGGGCATATCCGCCAGCGCCGCTTAATGACTTCCAACAAATAAAATAAGCATCACCCTGTTTTGCAATTCTTATTGCTATCGGGTGATGAAACGACCTTAACCAAGTAAATCTGTAAACCTCGTTGTTGGTTTTATCAATAAATAAAATTGGCTCATTCATTGCAGAAAGTGCATTTGAGTACCATTTTACCTCAAATGAGCTCAAACCTGAATCATCATGGGCCTTTACCGGAAAATATATTCTATTCTGCGCAGTTCCATTGAATTCAAAAATAAAAAACAGTAAAAAACAAGATAAAAGGACCTTCATAACGTAAATTCCTGGACATTCAATAAACGTAAAATAAACTCCGAACTGTTAAGCTCCCCCTTCAGGGGGCTGGGGGGTAAACTCTCCCTCGCTCTTTGCAATTACAATAGTAGCAATCCCATTCCCTATCATATTGGTGATGGCCCGAGATTCGGACATAAACCTATCTACCCCCAGCAATATGGCAACGCCCTCAACCGGGATTATTTTAATAGCCGCCAGGGTTGATGTTAATATAATGAAACCGCTGCCGGTTACGCCTGCTGCGCCTTTGGAAGTGATCATTAATATACCAATGATGGTGGCCTGTTGCTCCCAGGTAAGCGGAATGTGAAACACCTGCCCCAAAAAAATCACACACATGGATAAATAAATGGTGGTGCCATCCAGATTAAAGGAATACCCGGCTGGTATAACCAAGCCAACTACCGATTTGGAGCAGCCAAATTTTTCCATCTTCTCCATCATGGCCGGCAGTACCGATTCGGATGAGGAGGTGCCCAGTACAATTAATATTTCGTCCTTAATAAATTTAAGGTATTGCCAAAGGCTGAATTTATAAAAATGGCAAATGATGTTAAGCACCACAAAAATAAACAGGAACATGGTGAGGTAAACCGAACCCATAAGCATTGCAAGTGGCTGTAATGTTTTTAGCCCATAAGTGCTAATGGTATAGGCCATTCCGCCAAAAGCCCCAATTGGAGCCACCCGCATTATCATTCGCATGATATTGAAAAATACTTTGGAAATTTTATCAAACAGGGTGATGACCGGTTCGCCTGCTTCGCCCATCAGGCTTAAGCCGAAGCCAAATAATATAGCAATGAACAATACCTGCAAAATATCGCCTTTGGCAAAGGCTTCGAATATATTGGAAGGTATAATATTGCCGACAAATTCGCCCCAATGCATATCGGCAGCAGCTTTTTGATATACTGCCAGTTTAGAAGTATCGGCCGCTATTTTGCTAACAAAACCATCGCCCGGCCTTATTAAATTAGCTACTATTATACCAATAATAAGCGCACAGGTGCTCACAATCTCAAAATAGAGCAAAGCTTTGCCACCAACCCGGCCTACTTTTTTCCGGTCGTGCATGCCTGCAATGCCCAACACAATGGTTAAAAAAATGATAGGAACAATCAGCAGGGTTATCAGGCTGATAAATTTCTTGCTGATGAGCTGTGCCGTTGGCCCGAATGATGGAAAGAAATAACCGACAACTACACCCAGCAGGATACCGGTGATAACCTGGAAGTTTAAATTGGATAAGAGTTTTTTCATGATTAAACAATTATACAATTAATTGCGACTCAATAATGCTTTATGTCGAAGAAATTAACCACAGAGGTCACAGAGGAGGCGCAAAGCACACAGAGATGGAGAAAAATGAGTGGTTAGCATCTAATAACGCATCGTATTAACATTAAGAAACTCTGTGTTCTCCGTGCATTCTCTGTTTCTCTGCGGTAAAACTAAAGAATTGGTTTTATTACCCATACGAATCCTTAACAGGACCTTAATTGCCCAATAAAAAAGCCCTCTCCGTTTTTGCGGAAGAGGGCTGTTAATATCTTGTACAACAAGTATTAGGTAGTTATTATACCAGTTTTCAGGTCAACTTTATAAGTTAAGCCATTAACTACTAAAATAGCTTTGTGATCGCCATAGAAAGTGATTGTACCTTCGTAATCCCATGATACAGTATCCGAAGTGCCAAAAGAAGTGAATGTAACAGTACCTTGAGTAACGTTAGAATTGTCGTTGATATTTACTTCAAGACCGTCTAATTTATAGCGGTTATGTATCGACAGATTCTTTTTGCCTGGTTTGGTGTAATTGTAATCGATAAATGATTTGATGGTACCATCTACCGAAATGGAAGTATTTTGCGGGTTTAAACTTTTAACCAGGTAATTTTGGGTAAAGTCGTAAATAAAGGCATATCCCGGAGCGGTTCCTTCTGTGTGCAATGAATCGATATTGTTAAAACCTACATGCGTGTTGTTGTTACATAAAAAGTAAAAGCTGATGCTTCCGGTTGAGTGCGATTTAATCGTATCGCCTATATTGGTGTGATAATCAATCCCGTTATCAATATAAAAGCCGCAGGTACTGGTACCATTTAATTGAAGGCTTTTACTTGGATTAACAAACGATGGCGAGCTAAGACCGTTGCTTACGCTAACACCGCCATACGAGCCTACCAGCGATTGATAAAAGTTCATAGCAATTTGGCTTACAGCCGGATTGTTGACTGTTTTTGGCGTTGGCGAGCTTGATTTTTTACATCCTGTGTAAACAAATACTACACCCACCAACAGCACAAGCGTTAATTTGAAATTCGTTTTCATAACATTGAGTGTTTTAGTGTTTTTTATTCCCCTTAATAATTTATCGGAATAATAGTAACACATTTTTTTGAAATAATATAAATTATATGAAAAAAAAGTGTTTTTATAATTAAAGATTATAACATTTAACCCGTAAGTAATTAAAAATTGCCGATTAATTTAATCCCTCCATTTGACCAATATCGCGGCTGGTTTAACGTAAAGGCACTTTTTGATCACCTCGCCTACAAAATCATGCTTTTAATTAAAGTTAAAAGCCCGCATTCGTTTTTATATTTGTGATATGAGCAGTGTTTACAATTTTTCTAAAGTATCTGATCAACTGGCTTGCGCAGGCCAGCCACGCGAAGGCCAGTTGGCTACGATAGCCGCCGATGGCTATAAAGTAGTGATCAATTTGGGTTTGCCCGATGGTAAATATGCTTTGAACAACGAAGCCGCGTCGGTACGGGCATTGGGAATGACCTATTATAACATTCCTGTAGTATTTGATGCCCCGCAAATGGACGAGCTAACCTCCTTTATATCATTAATGGATAAACATACAGGCGAAAAAACATTGGTGCATTGCGCCGCCAACTACCGGGCATCGTGTTTTACCGGCTTATACCTGCTAAAAAAAGGCGAATTCACAACCGATGAAATGCAAACTTTTATTGAAGAGGTTTGGCAGCCCGATGGTATATGGCAGCAGTTTGTTGATGAGGCTGTTGTTGAAATGTTGTAATTGTTGCAGGAGGTTATAAAGGTTGGAGAAGTTGTAGTTGTTAAAATGGTTATAGGAAATTCAATAGACCTAACCCACCCTTTCAACTTATTTCAACCTTTACAACTTATTACAACCCTTATAACTTTCTACAACCTTTACAACTTATTACACCCTTATAACTTTCTACAACCTTTACAACTTATTACAACCCTTATAACTTTCTACAACCATTCACTACCAAACTAATAGGGATTTTAGTAATTTCGCGGTTTCATACGCGGAAGAAACAACAATGGACTATCAATTTAAAGATATAGAGCAAAAATGGCAGCAGTTTTGGGCCGAAAACCAAACTTTTAAAGCCGAAGACAAAACTACCAAACCCAAGTACTATGTGCTGGATATGTTCCCCTACCCTTCCGGAGCGGGTTTGCATGTTGGCCATCCGCTGGGCTATATCGCATCCGATATTTTTTCGCGTTATAAACGGCTGAAGGGCTTTAATGTATTGCACCCCATGGGTTACGATTCATTTGGCTTGCCGGCCGAACAATATGCCATTCAAACGGGACAGCACCCAGCTATTACTACCGAGGCTAATATTGCTACCTACCGCCGTCAGCTTGATCAGTTGGGATTCTCGTTTGATTGGAGCCGCGAGGTGCGTACCAGCGAGGCCGGTTATTATAAGTGGACGCAGTGGATATTTATGCAACTGTTTAACAGCTGGTATAACAAAGCTGCCGATAAAGCCGAAGCAATTGACAAACTGGTTGAACATTTTGAACAAAACGGATCGGCCGGTATTGATGCTGTTTGTGATGAAGAGATACTAAGCTTTACCGCTGATGAGTGGAAAGCATTGAGCAATGAAGCCCAACAAGCCGAATTGCTAAAATACCGACTTACTTACCTGCGCGAAAGTACCGTAAATTGGTGCCCTGCTTTGGGTACGGTATTGGCTAACGACGAAGTAAAAGACGGTTTCAGTGAACGCGGCGGCTTCCCTGTTGAGCAAAAAAAGATGATGCAATGGAGCATGCGCATCACCGCTTATGCAGATCGTTTGCTAAAAGGTCTCGATACTATAGACTGGCCCGAACCGCTTAAAGAAATGCAGCGCAACTGGATAGGCAAGAGCGTAGGTGCATTGGTCAGATTTGCGGTAGAAGATAAATCCGAATTCATAGAAGTGTTTACTACCCGTGCTGATACTATTTTTGGGACAACGTTTTTAGTATTGGCGCCGGAGCATGAGTTGGTAGCTTCGTTAACAACACCGGGGCAAAAAGAGGCGATTGACAATTACATCGCGCAAGCAAAAAAGAAATCGGAACTGGAACGCATGGCCGATGCCAAAACCGTTTCGGGAGCGTTTACGGGCAGTTATGCGGTGAATCCGTTAAATGGCGAAAAGATTCAGATTTGGATTGCTGATTATGTTTTGGCAGGATATGGCACCGGCGCGGTAATGGCCGTGCCATCAGGCGATCAGCGCGATTATTTGTTTGCCAAACAATACCTGTTGCCTATTATACCTATCATTGATATACAAAACATTGAAAAAGAAGCCGATCCTACCAAGGAAGGCCACTATATTAATTCGGGCTTTATTAATGGCCTAACTTATAAAGAGGCCACCGCGGCAGTTGTTGCCAAACTGGAAGAACTTGGTGCAGGCAAGGCTAAGGTAAACTTCAGGATGCGTGATGCCATTTTTGGCCGTCAGCGTTATTGGGGCGAACCGGTACCTGTTTATTTTAAGGACGGATTGCCACAATTAATTGCCGAAGCCGATTTGCCATTGGTATTGCCCGAAGTGGATAAATATTTGCCTACCGAAGATGGTGAACCGCCATTAGCACGCGCCAAAGGCTGGAATTATAATGGATTGGAATACGAACTAAGCACCATGCCCGGTTGGGCCGGCTCAAGCTGGTATTGGTTCAGGTATATGGATGCGCAAAACGATACCGCATTTGCATCGCCCGAGGCTATTGCTTACTGGAGGGATGTCGACCTGTATATAGGTGGCAGCGAACATGCTACCGGTCACTTGCTGTATAGCCGTTTTTGGAATAAGTTTTTGAAAGATATTGGCAAAACTGCCGAAGAAGAACCATTTAAAAAACTGATTAACCAGGGCATGATACAGGGACGCAGTAATTTTGTGTTCCGGATGATTGACGAAGTGGGTCGTGCAACGAATACCTTTGTTTCGCATGGATTAATAAAAGATTACCGGGTATCGCCATTACATGTTGACGTGAATATTGTGGAGAACGATGTTTTGGATATCAACAAATTCAAGCAATTCAGGTCGGATTTTGCCGATGCTGAATTCATTTTGGAAAACGGCAAATACGTTTGTGGCGTCGAGATCGAAAAGATGTCGAAATCTAAGTACAACGTTGTAAACCCGGATGTATTGGTTGAACGTTATGGTGCCGACACCCTGCGCATGTACGAAATGTTTTTAGGTCCGTTGGAGCAAAGCAAACCATGGAACACCAACGGCATCGAAGGTGTATTTAAATTCCTGCGTAAATTTTGGAGGTTATTCCATGATGATGCCTGGAAATTTAATGTATCGGATGCGGAACCAAGCAAAGCCGAATTAAAATCGTTGCACAAAATTATCCGTAAGGTAGAAGAAGATGTGGAACGTTTTTCGTTCAACACCTCGGTATCCAGCTTTATGATAGCGGTTAATGAACTCACCGATTTAAAGAGCAACAAACGGGCTATTTTACAGGATATGGTGATTATTCTTTCGCCTTATGCGCCGCATATTTGCGAGGAACTGTGGACCATGCTGGGCAACCCGGCGGGGCACACTCTCTTATACTCCATTCCCTAAATTTATTGCCGCTTATTTGGTCGAAGATGAATTTGCTTATCCTATATCCATCAACGGTAAAACTAAAATGAACCTCAACATGCCGTTAAGTTTGGACGCTGCTGCCGTGGAGGCCTTAGTTTTGGCTAATCCCGATGTGCAGAAATACTTAGACAACAAAGCCCCTAAAAAGGTAATTGTTGTGAAGGGCCGGATAGTGAATATTGTTTTATAACCCTTTGTCATCCCGAGCGCAGTGCAGGACCTTCTCCGCCCTGCAATCGCCCACATGCATAGTTCACTGTGTATGTCGCAGAAGATCCCTCGCTGCGCTCAGGATTGACAAAAGAAAAAAAGAACTACCCAAACATCCTCGGATCGAAATCTATAACATCAATAGGCCCATGGCCCTTCACCCCTTGTAACTAATCAGTGACTTTACACCCTTATGACAATAAAATGCTCATCAGGCTGTAACATTTCAAGTATTTTCGCCTCCAATTACAAAAACCATAGAGAATGAAACGTTTTTATATATTTATTGCAATAATATGCTCTTTTACTGCTGCTAAGGCGCAATTTGGCGGCGGGTCGTCAATTGTCGGGAAGATATCGGGCACGCTGATTGACTCCGTTACCAAAAAGCCGGTAGACTACGCCTCGATCAGTTTGTACAGGAGTGGCGGTAAGGCGCTAATTGACGGTGTTTTATCCGACGAAAAAGGAAACTTTAAACTTAATAACATTAAACCAGGTAGTTATAAACTAATTATCTCTTTTATGGGTTATTCCAACAAAACTATTGACCCTGTGGTTACAACAGGTTCCAAGCCGGATAAAGGTTTAGGGACAGTATTGGTTGCGCCAACTGCCCAGGCATTAAAGGAAGTAAAAGTTACCGGTCAAACCGCGGTTGTAGAAAGCCATATTGATAAAATTGTTTATAATGCCGAAAAAGATTTAACAGCAGCAGGTGGAACGGCTACCGATTTATTATCGAAAGTTCCGTTGGTATCGGTGGATTTGAATGGTAACGTTTCGGTACGTGGTGACCAGAACGTGCGTGTATTAATTAATGGCAAACCATCGGGTGCAACATCGGCAAGTTTGTCGGATGTGTTGAAAGCCATCCCCGCCGACCAGATTAAGAGTATCGAGGTGATTACTTCTCCATCGGCTAAATACGATGCAGAAGGTTCGGCAGGTATCATTAACATCATCACCAAACAAAAGAATGTTTCGGGCATCAGCGGCTCTGTTAGCGGCGGTATAGGTACCAGGCAAAATAACGGCAATGCTAATATCAACTATAATAAAAACCGCTTTAACTTGTCGATGAACCTGGGTGGAAACGCCTCATGGCCGCAAACATCAATTTCTGATTTTAACCAGCAAATTAATACCGATTCGCTGAACTCCAAAAACACCTCACATGGTAACAGCGTACTTAAAAGACATGCGCTCGTAGGAACTATCAGCGCAGGCTATCAGTTTAATGCGTTCAATAATATTACCAGCACCTTCCGTTTTAACCAAATTCAGTTTAACACAAACAGCAACAGCAATTATTACGATCTGTCGGATCTGCTGAATAAAGATGCCAGCCACACCCGTGATACATCGGCCTATAAAGGAAATTCGCTTGGCCACAATTTAATTGATGGATTTGACTGGAATTTGGATTATACGCACAAGTTTAAAAAAGAAGGTCACGAAATTAGCTTTTCGACGCAATGGAGCCACAACAACGGAACTACTGATTACACCAACACCTATATGGAGGATGCAACCGCCAATATATTGAATAACAGTATTGATGCAACTAACGTAAAAAAACAATATTGTTGGTGTAAATAATGAGTATACTTTCCAGCTTGATTATACCTTACCTATTAATAATGTATTTAAACTGGAAGCGGGTGGTAAAACAATTATCAGGAGAATAAGCAGTACGTCTGATTATTTTAGCTATAATGGATCATTTGTTTTTGACCCAACGCTATCCAACGTTTATGATTACAACCAAAATGTATATGCGGGTTACTCGGTATTTACCATTACGCTGCCTAAAAAATATACTATTTTGGCCGGTGTGAGAGACGAAAATACCGATATACACGGCGATCCGGTTAATGCGTCACAAGGTTTGCTGCCATTTAGCAATGATTACAATACCTTTGTCCCAAGTTTAACACTTCAAAAACAGTTAACATCAACACAAACCATAAAGCTTGCCTACAGCAAACGCATAACCAGGCCGAGCCTGCAATATTTAAACCCGTTTATTAACCAGGCAAACATAAAGGCTCAATCAGTAGGTAATCCCGAATTAAACCCTGAAGTTACCCAAACCGTTGAGCTGGATTATAATGCCTTTATCGGTACCAATATCTTAAATCTATCAGCCTATTACAGGCATACACAAGGTTTAATTGAAAACATTGCCGTGCCAATAAACGTAGTTGTTAATGGCGTAACGCAGGGTGGTACGCTTACTACCTATCAAAACATTGGTGTAAACAATTCATTAGGTGGTAGCTTTTTTGGTACCATAACACCATTTAAGGCCTTAACCATTATTGGAAACTTAAACGCATATACTTACAACCCCGATCCAACAGGCAGGTTCAGCAGTCAGCAAACCCAAAACGGCACTTATGTTCAATATCGCGGGTTTTTAAGGGGTACGCTTACTTTGCCTGCCAACTATGTTGCGGAGGTGTTCACATTCGGCAGCTCGGCTACCCACACTATACAGGGGACTACGCCAACGTTCAGTATTTTTGGTGTAGGCGTCAGGAAGCAATTTATGAACAAGAAAGCATCCCTGGGTCTTAATGCCATCCAACCGTTTAGCAAGTACAAAGATTTTAACACCAGCTTAAAAAGCCCGGGTTTCGTACAAACCAGCAGCTTCCAGTTACCATTCCGTTCGGTTGGGTTAACGTTTAGCTACAGCTTTGGTAAATTAAGCTTCAGCAACCCTAATGCGCCTAAAAAAGGTGTTAACAATGATGACTTGAAACAAGGTGATCAGGGTGTTGGCGGAGGTGGCGGCGCACCAGCAGGTGGCGGCGGACGTCAATAAGAAAGCGTCAGGATTTTTAGATACAAGAATCAAGATAGAAAGGCCGGGGCGGATTAAATTCCCTCCCGGCCTTTTTTTATTTCCAATCGCCTAAAAAACGGCGTATCGCAATTATCTCGCCTGTATGGTACGATGCGTGATCTGCAATTTGAAGTGCTTCGCGTAAAATGCTTTGGCCGTCGCCGTGTTGTAGTTTCTGGTAAATATCGCTATGCTCCATTAGCTCGATAAACTCGTCCAAATCGTCGCCTATTTGTTTTATGGCTCCTGTCCAGGCCGCTTCATCTTCGGGGGCACTTTCTTTTGGCCAGTAATCATCCGGCCATTTGGGCGATTGATGGTTGGCGTCCTTACAAAACTGAAGCATATCCCACTGCGCAATACGGATATGTTCAACCAATTGCCATATACTATAGGGCATACCTTCGGGTTTAACGCCGCGCAATTTAGGGTTAAGGCCTTCAATGGCATGGTCAAATGTGGCGTGCGCCGAACCGCCAAGCAGTAATTTAGTTAGTTCGTCGATGAGTAGTTTATTTTGGTCGTTCATAGTAAGAAATATTGTTAATTAACAAGCTGAAGCTAAATTAGTTCAATTTTATGATTCTATGACGTATGATATGGCTTAAATTTAAACACAGAGAAACGGAGAAGGCACAAAGAACACTAAGAAAAAATTAAAAAATATTGCTTATCAGATCGTTAAATAACGTGAGTTCAATATAACGATGGGTACTAACAACTTCCGTCACGCCTCACCTAAACGGCGGAGCCCTCACTCGTCCTCTCCCAAGGAGAGGACTTTAAGCCTTACTCTCCTTCGGAGAGCAATTTGGCGGCCTAAGGATGGTTTTTTAAGCCCCTCTCCCCTGGAGAGGGGTTGGGGTGAGGCGTACGTTTGCTTATATCGAACTCACGTTAAATAATTAACTCACGCTTGATAATATAAAACTCCGCGCACTCCGCGCCTTCTCTGTTTCTCTGTGTTAAAAATCCACCAATTCACCAACACCAAGCGTCATAGCGCCCATTTTATTGAAGTAATTTTATCGCTACACCATAATCAATTTATTTTTTTGAAGTTTTTTAAGGTAGTATTGCATTCCATAAATTTATTTCGACTAAAAGTTTTAAGTTTATCCATCAAAAGCTAAACAGGTAAATCCCGTGATAAAAAAATTATTGTATACCGCCATTGTAATTACCACCCTATTTATTGGATGTAAAAAAGATGGCAGCCCAGGCCCGCAGTTTGCTAAAGACGATGCCGCGTTTTCCGCTTATGAAAATTCATTCCTTGAGGCATTATGGAAGCAAAACCCCGATTGGGCCACTACCGAGGGTTATCATAAATATGATAGCCTGCTGATGATCCCGAACGATAAGAGCCGCGACAACCAGGTTAGCTTTGCCCGCGTGCAACTCGATTCGCTAAGCAGGTTTGAGGTTGGAACGCTTAACGATGCTAATAAAATTGATTATCATTTGATGCAAAATCAAATGGATCAAATTCAGTTTAGTTTACAGCAACTAAAACAGTATCAATGGGACCCATCATCATATAACGTTACCGGAACCTTCGCCTATATCCTCAATGAGCATTATGCACCGCTTGCCAAAAGGTTGCGTAATTTTTATGAAAAGATGTCCAACATACCGGCCTATTATAAAGAAGCTGAAAAGCAACTCAAAAATCCGGTAACCGAACTTACCGACCTGGCAGTTGAGCAGCATTTGGGCGGACTGAGCATTTTTGAAAAGGATTTTGCCGATTCAATTAAAAAAGCAAATCTCCCGGCAGCCGATCAAAAACAAATGCTCGACAGAGCCAAACAATCGGCCGATGTGATAAGAGGCTATACCGAATGGTTAAAAGCTTTGAAAAACGATCATCCCCGTAGCTTCAGGCTGGGTAAGGAGCTATATAATGCCAAATTCAAATATGATATTCAATCAGAATTAACAGCGCAGCAAATTTTCAATGCAGCCTCCGAGCGAAAAAAATATATTCACCGCGAAATGGCTAAGATCAGTAAGAAGCTGTGGCCTAAATATTTTGGAGCTAAGCCTATGCCCGCCGATTCGCTGGACTTAATTGCACAACTGATAGATACCATATCATCAAAACATGTAAAGCCTGATGAATTTCAATCGGCTATTGCCAACCTGATCCCTAAGCTCACAAGCTTTGTAAACAGCAAAAGTTTGGTAACGATGGATCCTTCAAAACCATTGGTGGTGCGTAAAGAACCTGGTTATATGGCCGGTGTTGCAGGTGCTTCCATGAGTTCGCCGGGGCCTTATGATAAGGATGGCAATTCATATTTTAATGTGGGCAGTTTAGCTGGCTGGTCGGCCGAGAAAGCCGAAAGCTATTTGCGCGAATACAACCAGTATACGTTGCAAATATTATGCATTCACGAAGCTATACCGGGGCATTATGTGCAATTGGTTTACGCCAATAAAGCGCCAAGCCTTATCAAATCGATATTAGGCAATGGCGCCATGATTGAAGGCTGGGCGGTTTACAGCGAAGAAATGATGCTGGATAACGGCTACGGGAACGATGAACCCGAAATGCGGCTGATGTGGTACAAATGGAACCTGCGCTCAGTTTGTAATACCATTTTGGATTATAGTGTGCACGCCGAAAACATGGCTAAACAGGATGCCCTTAAATTACTCACTCACGAGGCCTTTCAGCAACAGGCAGAAGCCGAGGGTAAATGGAAACGGGTAAGTGTAACGAGTGTACAGTTAGATAGCTATTATACCGGCTACAAAGAAATCACCGACCTGCGCGATGCCTACAAAAAGAAAATGGCCGACAAGTACCGGCTAAAAGATTTTAATGAAAAATTTTTAAGCTACGGCAGCGCACCGGTTAAATACATTAAAGAGGCCATGCTTGCTAAAGGCGGCGTTGCAGGTAGTAGCAGCAGCAGTAGCAGCGGGCAGTAGTGACTTTAGTTCATAGTTGATAGTTCATGGTTCATAACCCCATTTGATTTGTAAGGGGTTTCATAGATATTGCAGGAGGCACGAAAATATCGTGTCTCTTTTTATTTGCCACCATCCTGTAGCGGCCATGAACTATGAACCATCAACTATGAACTCCCCACGCTATAGCGGCAATGAACTATCAACCATCAACTATGAACGCCTCCCCTTATAGCCTATAAAAAAAAGTAATAACCATTGCTGTACTACACTTTAAGGGTTATATTTGTAACTTTAAACAATAACAGTACATCATCTTGGATATATTTGATAAAATAGCAAAAAGCATGGGTGGTCCTCTCGGACAGCACCAAAAATGGTCGCATGGTTATTTTTCGTTCCCTAAGCTGGAGGGCGAAATTGGTGCGCACATGATGTTTAATGGCAAAGAACATTTGGTTTGGAGCCTTAACAATTATTTGGGCCTGGCTAACCATCCAGAGGTGCGTGAAGCTGATGCCAATGCTGCCGCTGATTATGGCATGGCTTATCCAATGGGTGCCCGTATGATGTCGGGTAACTCAATTCACCACGAAGAACTTGAAACTTCACTTGCCGAATTTGTAGGTAAAGAAGATGCCTTTTTGCTTAATTATGGCTACCAGGGCATGCTGTCGATCATCGACTCGCTGGCCGACCGTAATGATGTTATTGTTTATGACGCTGAGTCGCATGCCTGTATTATTGATGGTTTGCGGTTGCACATGGGCAAGCGCTTTGTTTACCAGCATAACGACATGGAAAGCTGCGAAAAGCAACTGGAACGCGCCACAAAACTGGTTCAACAAACTGGTGGCGGTATATTGCTGATTACAGAAGGCGTATTTGGCATGTCGGGCGCACAGGGTAAACTGAAAGAGATTGTAGCGCTTAAAGATAAATTCAACTTCCGCATTTTGGTTGATGATGCACATGGTTTTGGTACCATGGGCAAAACCGGTGCCGGCACCCACGAAGCTCAGGACTGCGGTGACGGTATTGATGTTTACTTTGGCACCTTTGCCAAATCAATGGCCGGTATAGGCGGTTTTGTAGCATCCAGTAAACAAGTTGTTGATTACCTGCGTTACAACATGCGTTCGCAAATATTTGCAAAGGCATTGCCAATGCCAATGGTTATCGGGCTAAAAAAACGTTTCGAACTGCTAAAATCAAAACCCGAACTGCGCGAAAAGCTTTGGGAAATATCCAACACCCTGCAGGCCGGCTTGAAAGAACGCGGTTTTAACCTGGGTGTTACCAACACGATGGTTACCCCCGTATTTTTGGAAGGCGACCTGTACGAAGCCACCGCCCTAACCCGCGACCTGCGTGAAAATTACGGTATATTTTGCTCTATAGTAATTTACCCGGTTATCCCTAAAGGTTTAATTCTGCTGCGGTTAATACCAACTGCGGCACATAGCCTGGAAGATGTGCAACGCACCTTAGATGCTTACACCGAAATGGGCGAAAAACTGAAAGCCGGTTATTATAAAGAGAACAAACTGGTTATTGCTTAGTAAACTATACTGATCTTATTAAATACGACAAGCCTTCTGCGGATAACAGGAGGCTTTGTTTGTTGTGGCGGCCTGAGGGCCAATTGGTTGTTTACTTAATGTGCCGACCCTGTAAGGGTCAAATATTGGTAGAACAAAAAATGCCACAAATATCCGCGCCGTTAGGTGCGGCACCTCGCGAGTGTTGCGTACCTGACGGCACACTAAATGAAGGATTGACGTTTTTCTACCGATATTTTGCACCTAACGGCGCAATAAAACCCTAAAAATACCATTGAACAAGTAAGCGAATTGGCAAAGGAGTAAGCCCGCTATCCCAAAAGCGCATCAACTCCGGTACCGTTCCCGCCGGTTAATAACAAAAGTGCATAAGTATTATCGCAGCATATTATAGCAAATCATGTTTATAAACCTATTATTTAAATATTTACTGCATCTATATCCAGTTAGCTTTATATTTATTTTTGAACCACAGAGATTTTCGATTTAATTATTAGCTAAATTATAATTTAATATTATAATAATGTTAAGCAACTAATTAATATATAATATACATATATATATTATAATAATCATACATACTATTTAAATACTCAAATTATACTCAAAATGTTGGATAAACCCCTTTAAACGCGTTATTTTTATTAATTAAAAGTTTTTATTTTAGAAAAAACCTTTTAGATTAGCTTCATAAAACAATAAACCTCAATATTTAAAAAGGAGTAACTGAAATGAAAAAATTCACAGAAGTAAAAGAACTGGTGGCATCGTTGGAAGCAGATGCCGACAAATTTTACAACAAGGGTAACAGCGCTGCTGGAACCCGCGTTCGCAAAGGTATGCAAGACCTTAAAAATTTAGCACAGGCCATTCGCCTCGAGGTGCAGGACGCTAAAAACAAAGAGGCGTAAGTAAATAAAGTACACGCAATCTGAACTTTGTTTCACAAAAAAAACCGTCCCGCTTTGGGACGGTTTTTTTATTGGCCTATTTTTTATTTGCCTAAGCTATTGGTTTCTTGCACAATAAGCGCTGCCGTGTTGGCGCTCACCTGCACCAATGGCAAACGCAGGGTATCCCCACAAATGCCCAAATGCTTCAATGCTGTTTTGGCGCCGCCAGGGCTACCTTCTGCAAACATCAGCCGGGTGAATTCTATTAATGATGCATGACCTTTTTGCGCTGCTTTAAAATCGCCGGCAAGGGCCAGGCGGACCACGTCCGAGGTTTGGCGCGGCAATGGGTTCCCAATTACCGATATGGCGCCTACAGCACCCAAAGCTATCATTGGTACGTTAATCGCATCATCGCCCGATATCACCAGGAAATCTTCCGGCTTATCGCGCAAAATCACACTTATCTGATCAAAATTGCCGCCTGCTTCCTTTATGCCGATGATGTTTTTAAAATCATTAGCCAAACGAACAACCGTTTCAGCTGTCACATTACTGCCGGTGCGGCTGGGTACGTTATATAAAATTACCGGCAACGGCGCATTTTCTGCTATCGCTTTGTAATGCTGGTAAATTCCTTCCTGTATAGGCTTGTTATAATGCGGACTTGCCGATAATATGGCATCATACCCGGTAGTATCAAACTGTTTTATTTGCTCAACAACTTCGGCTGTATTGTTACCACCAATACCGGCCACCAGGGGAACCCTACCCTTATTAACCTTTGCGGTAAACGCCCAAACCTGCTTTCGTTCTTCTGCGGTCAATGTGGCGCTTTCGCCGGTTGTACCTAATGATACCAGGTAATTTATCCCGCCATCAATCAAATAGTCAATGAGTTTCTCCAACCCATCGTAATCTACGAGTCCGTCTGCATGAAAAGGAGTTACCATCGCAACTCCCGTTCCGTAAAATTTGTTCATGTTAATTGTTAAAGGGTGCTAAGATAGCAAATAGTTCATGGTTTTTTGAGAAGTTCATAGTTGATGGTTCATGGTTCATAGTAGAAAAGTGTCGTCGCATCCCTCCGGCCACAAGTCATCAACTATGCCCCCCACCCTCCGGCTATGAACTATGAACTGCCACATCAAAAGCTTATTCCCAATCTCACCGCCGAATTGGTATTGCTGCCGCTGTTGAACGATTTGCCATACATCAGCCTGAAGTTGAGGTACTGTATGCCAAAACCCAACTCCGCATAATTTTTTAGCGTCGGGGTGGTCAGGTAATTCACATCAACTATTTCCTGCAACTTCAGCTTCCTGATCAGCGGTATTTTATTCAGGATAAATCCTGAAAAGTTATGTTCCAGGTGGCCTTCAATGTATTCGGTATAGGTGCTGAAGTTATAATAGTTAAGCAGTAAAAAGCTATTGATGCCACTCTTGTAAAATAGAATTTGATTGCCCGAAAACTGCTTGTAGTCAGGGTAAAAAATACTGTTGTTATTGAGAAATTTGCCTGCGCCGATGTAGAATGATGTTTTCCCGAAAATGCCCATGTTGATATCCGATTTGGATACGTCGGCCGATACTACATCATAATCCACATCCGAACCCAAAACACCTTTTACCCCTTTTGTATAAGTAAAGCCAATGGTAGGATATTCAGATGGTAAATACCTCCGCCCGTTGGGATAAGTTTCATATTTATTGCTAAAATCATAAGTAGTGCGGAACGTTAGTTTGAACGACTGATTTTCGGCAAACAAGGGTGCATCCTGGTTGGGCGTCAGCGGATTATTGGATGTGTAATCCTTATTCCCCGGATTAAAGAAACTGTACGATGATGAATTAGGCAGCCACGTCCGGTTAGCCCATTCGGCAGCGGCGCTGGCCTTCCATCCGCCGGTTATGCGGGTAGATATAGATGCAGCGACAAACTGTTTCTGATACAGCTTTTCGTAATTCTCCCTTTCGAACAAACTGTAAAGTGAATTTACTAATGGCGAAATAGGCGTATGGTTATTCAAATCAATAATTTCCGATCCGCCACCGAAACCGAGCGTATACTGCCCTGCCGGCACAACCGCATTGATGCTGCCATTAAACTTATGGTCCGAAAAACCATAGCCAGCTTTTGCACCAATAACCAAATACCGATTGTTTAAACTATCAATTTGCTTACTATACAATGCACCATAGTTGATAGCAAAGCCCTCAACGGTATTAAAATGGATAGCTGTTAAAACAGGATCCAGGTTATAAAATTCGTGATTATACCGGTTGCGGTGATGATAGCCGTTAAGCAGTAAGTCGCTGGGTTTAAAATGATTATTAACCTTATCTAACGAGTCCAAATAAGGTTTCGACTCCCTTTTTTTGGCTAATATTTCCTTCTTTTTATAATCCGTTTTTTCCTCATCCGTTAGCGGGATCGGCCGTTCCTGCTCCCAAAACGCGGAATCCTTTTTGTTGATGCCCCTGGTTATTTTAAGCACCTCGTTAAATTCCTTTTTGTTAAAGGTTGGCGCCAAATCATAATCCTTGTAAATCGAAATAAAATATCCGCCGATTTTAAACGCCAGAAATCCTGCGGTAAATTCAAACTTAAGCGACGATGGCATCCAGGCATCTTTGCTTGCCGGGAAAAACTGTTCGTTTATCCGCAGGGTATCTACAAAATTGAGGTTCTGTTTTTTGGTGATAAAAAAATCGAGGCTATAAATGCGCCAGCTATCTTCCAAAATATAAATATATCCCTGGAAACAGGCATCATAACCCCGCTTAGGGATCACCTTTATTTTATCGATGGTTTCGCCGTTTTCTACCGAAAAACCAATGTATTTATAGTTGTAATAAAATAGCGCATTATCTGCAATGGGCGAAATCAGCGGGCGATTACTCAGCCCGCCCCAGTCTTGAATGTTATCGTAAAAATTCACTCTTAAATCTGATGCACGATTAAAGCTGAATGCACGATTGCTGCCCGATACTTTGGACGAGATCATCTCCTCGTGCACCTTATCCGGCCGTTCAAAACTATATTTCGATTCAGATTCCGATAAATAAACAATGCCTCTCCTGTTCGAGTCCAGCCCGTTTTCGCGGGCCGCTTTTTGTATATCAAAACCCATAAACTTTTTAGGGGCGGCCAACAGCTTCTGCAGCCCTTTAATATAAACTTCGGCGGTATAAGCGCTCACTTCATTCAAATGCGCCTTGCGTTTTTTAATGGCTTTGCGGATGATAGCATAAGCAGGATCTTCGCCTCCGGCTTTCACTACCACGTTGTTCAATTGATAAGTTTCATCGTTTAAGATCACATTAACCGACTGACTGGCGGCAAGATTAACTTTCCGGCTTTCCTGTTTATAACCCACGGCCTTAAATTGCACCTCGTAGGCACCGGGCTTCAGTTGTAAAATATATTCGCCTTCGCTATTGGCTGATGTGCCTTTAGTAGTATTTTTTATATATACACTGGCAAAGGGGATGGCCTTGTTTTGCTGATCGGTAATTTTGCCGCTGATGGTAACCTGCTGCGAAAAGGCAGTAAGGCTGATAAAGAAAAAGAGGATACAGGTACAGGTAAATTTCATTTATAAGATGTTTATGCTAAGATGAAATTTATTTGCCTAAAGTTACAATGCATCGGTGTTAATAATTGTTAAAGGTGGTCGATGTAATTGTAACTTCAACATGCTGTATTGAAATTAACAAATAATTAAAAAAATGTTTGCAAGAAATAATATGGTCGGGTTTACATATAATTGTTACCTTAGTTGCACTCTGATATAATATATGATTAAGTGTTTTGTGGCTCTTTGCCTTTACCTTGCCATGGTTAACTGTGTTAAAGCGGCACCTGCCGACTCGTCTGCTTCAATTTCATCCAAACATAACTTTGAGTTTGTTTACAATAACAAAACCAACCGTGTGGAGGTTAAAGAGAGCCTGAACGATGTTTACACCAGCAACACCTTTAATGTCACCTTGCCGGTGGTTGAAGGTTATAACGACGAGGTTACCATTGATGAAGTAAAATGCATGGTTGACTATCGCATACCCCCTAAGTTTAAACCCGAATATTCCTATTATTCAATAGGCGATGTATTTTATTCGGACGAACGGATTTGTTATTTTCCGGTGTATTTGCCTAAGACCGGCAGCAAAGCGAATGTCACCTTTAACGAAACCATCCTCGATCCCCGGTATTTTACTTCGGTGTACTTTTCCGAGTCGTTACCAGTTACCACGCGAGAGATAACATTTACCGTTCCGCGCTGGATGAAGGTGGAACTGAGGGAAATGAATTTTGCCGGGTACAATATACAAAAGGCGGTTACCTACAACAGCAAGGCTGACGCTGATATTTATACTTACACCGCTCAAAATATCCCTGCAAACAAAAGCGAAGAAAATAGTCCGGGACCAACCTACCTGTACCCGCATATCATGGTGCTTTGCAAATCGGCCACCACGGGCGGGCAAAGTTTCACCTATTTCGCCACAATTGATGATCTGTATGGATGGTACAAAACGCTGGTTAAGGAGATAAAAAACAACGATGCTGTTATAGCCACCAGGGCAAAAGAGTTAACGGTGGGCCTCACTAATGACATGGATAAAATAAAGGCCGTGTTTTATTTTGTGCAGGATAACATTCGCTATATTGCTTTTGAAAATGGGATGGCCGGCTTCAAGCCCGAAAGTGCAGATGAGGTTTTGCGTAAAAAATATGGGGACTGTAAAGGGATGGCCAACTTAACAAAATCGCTGTTAACATCGCTCGGTTACGATGCGCACCTGTGCTGGTTGGGTACCAATCATATAGCTTATGATTATACCACACCCTCAATGGCAGTTGATAACCACATGATATGCGCCTTAAACTACAAAGGTAAAACCATTTTTTTGGATGCTACAGAAACCTACATTGGTATTAATGAATATGCCGAGCGCATACAAGGCAGACAGGTACTGATTGAAAATAACGACAAATATATTTTAGCGCGCATACCGATGGCCGCTGCTGCGCAAAATTTTGATGCCGAAACCAGTAAACTGGAGGTTGCCGGTACAGCGCTTACCGGCAGCGTTACCCATATATGGAAGGGCGAGGACAAGGAAGAGGTGTTGAGCGGTTTAAATAGTATTAAAAAAGAACGGAGTGACGAGGTGTTGGTAAAGTATCTGTCGAATGGCAACAATGACAACGAAATTAAGGATTTGAATATCACAAGCATTTATAATACCGATACCGACCTTAGCGCTAATTATAAAGTAAATTTTAAAAACGCGGTATCGGTATTCAGCAAAGCTTATTATATTGATTTGGACTTCAGAAAAGAGTTTATTAACTCAGCAATAAAAATTGACGAACGAAAACACGACTACTGGTTTGACTATAAAACCAATATAACTAAAGCAACTGAGCTTACTATACCTGCCGGTTATAAAGTGGCCGCTATCCCGGCCCCTTTAAATATCACCAATGCCGATTATGAGTTTCACATCAATTATGAAAGCAAACCGGGTGTGCTGATTTATAAAAAAAGCATCCTGATAAAAAATACCCACATGGCAGCAGCCAAATTCAATCAATGGAATAAGGATATCGAACTGCTTGCCAAAACGTATAACGAGAACGTCACCCTAAAACCGGTAACCGAATGAAAAAAACTTTACTTATTATAGTTTGCGCGCTAACTTGTACCGCCGCATTTGCCCAAAGCGAAAGTGACAAGCAGACTTATGCCGACCAGGCCGCTAAAATACAAAGCGATATTTGGGGAAGCCCCATAGCCGAATTTAAAGCCACAACCGTGCCTGCCAGTTTGAGTAAGGAAAGCGCAGTTATATTAGCACGGTCTTTTAGTCTTTCGAGGGCATCAAGCGGTAAACTTAAGTTTGGGAGGAGTATTCGTGTAACCACCCGTACCACCAAATTCACTGTTTTTCATGAACGGGTTAAAATCAATGATAAAACAGCGCTCGATGAGTTTTCGACACTTCAGTATCAGAAAAAGCTGGATAAAACTACCTCGCAGCTATTCGCAAAGTTTGTCGACGTAAATAATACGTTTATAGGCGCCAAAGTGATAAAACCCGCCGGCAAAGAGATTATGGTTAATACCAGCGAAGAAGTTTTAACAAAAAACGAGTCGAAAGACCAAAAGGGTAAGCTGGCCATACCCGATTTGCAGGTTGGTGATGTGCTTGACTACTACATTTGCAAGCAAGATATCGCCGATAAAGAGGAGGGGAATGCCTATAAGGATAACGACAACATTTTTTCACTGATTGATGATTACCCTGTTTTATATTACAGCATTGATTTTCAATTCAATAAAAAAATAAAAGTACGCACCATATACGCCAACGGTGCCAAACAGTTTGATGAAAGTCACAATGACGAAGGCGATTTGCTGCTAAGCCTTAAATTGACCAATGTGCCCAAGTACCACGGACAGCTATGGACCTCGGGCTATCGCCAATACCCGTATATTGAAATCGGCAGCGCTTATGACGACCCCACGGATAAAATAATTGAGAAAAATAATTTCGACGGCAAAACAGCAATGCTGCAAGCCAGGAAATACAATTTTGAAAAAAACTTCGTCGAAAGGGAACTTTCTTTCTACATGGTTATTCAAAAAGTTAAAGATGCTTTTAAAGACAAAAAAGCATTTCGCGCCGCATCGCCCGATAGCATTGCAAAAGTGTTATACGCGCAATGGCAGTTTGATACATTCGGTCATTATTTGCCGGCTGACTTAAAGGACTTGCCAGCGATGAAATATAGGGCGGCCGCCAGTAGGTTTAACGCAATAAAGGCCTGTTTTGTATTAACCGAGCTAAAAGTTGACCACGATATATTGCTTGTTGCATCGCGCAATGGCAGCAGTTTGGATAATGTTTTTAATGAAGATGACTTTGATGCCATTATCCGCATAAACCAAAATGTACCAACTTATCTGTGTTTTGATGATATGGTTACGCATTATAACGAAATCCCAGCCCGTTTCCAGGGAGAGAAGGTAATAGTGCTGCACCCCAGACGACGCAACGACCACGAATATGATTTTACAGAAAGCGAAGATGTATTACCTGTAACAACTGCGGCCCAAAACTATATTAACGAACAGTTAAACGTTAGCCTGGCTGGCGCCGATCTTAAAAAATTAACGATAGACCGAACTGTGAGCGAAGCAGGTGCGTTACGGCACGCCGACCAAAAAGACCTTTTGCTGGCCGATGAAATTGATGCCGGCCTGATGGAAGCGGCACATGGCGAGTCAACGTGGCTACGATATAAAAATTATGTGGGCTTTCAAGGGCTCACGCAGCAGGTGTACGACGCCTTCAAAAAGGAGCATGACGATCAGGTAAAATATTACACCAGCGAGATTAAGGCAAAATTTGACCAGGAGCCTCAAAAAGTAACCAATTGTAAAGTAATAAACAGCGGAGTTACCGATGCGAGGCCGGTTTTTGAATACACCGAGTCGTACGAGATGGATAACCTGGTAAAAAAAGCAGGAAATAACTATATTGTTGATGTAGGAAAACTTACAGGCGGCTTTTTAAAGCTTGACGAAAAAGACAAACTGCGCGATATTGATGTTTATATGCCATCGGCGCGCAGTTTTACCTACACGATAACAATTGCCATCCCCGCCGGGTATACTGCTAAAGGCATTGAAGAGCTGGCAAAGAACAAAACCAACAAAACAGGGTCCTTTTCGGTTGCTGCTTCAACAAAAGGCAATACCGTAGTGATCACCGTAACCCGCGTTTACAGCAAAAATTTTGAAAAGGCAGCAGATTGGCCACTGCTGAAAGACTTGATAGAAAATGCTTCAGACTTCGATGCTGCAAAAATATTATTAGAGAAGCAGGGGTAATAGGGAGTTAATAAATTTCGGAAAGTCTCCGACAATTATCTGCCCATGTGGGATGATGTCACAGTAATGGAATTAAACCTGATCTAAAAGTAAGGTAAATTCCCGGTGACTTCCTGTTTCCTTTTCCTATCATCCCCCCTATTCAGGCGCTTTTGAATAAGCCAGCGGCCAGTACTTCCCCTCATTTTACCACTCAAAAAATAATTTTAATTAAATTTGCGCAACTCGCAGGTTGCATATATATTTGCAACCCAGAGGTTGCGAATTAAATAAAAAATGAAACAAGATATATTCCAGGCCATAGCCGACCCAACACGCCGGGCTATTTTAACGCTGCTTACTATACAGGCTTTAACGCCAAATGTAATGGCCGAAAAATTTGATATGAGCCGGCAAGCCGTATCCAAACATATTAAAGTATTACAGGAATGTGAACTGATTAAACCTGTACCGTCAGGAAGGGAAATTCATTATTACTTTAATGTAAAAAAAATGCAGGAATTTGATATTTGGTTAGCCCAACTGAAGCAAAACTGGGAAACTCAATTTAATCAACTCGACGAACTACTATCAACAATTAAGGAACAAAAAATATGAACAACCATTTGCTATTTGATTTTAACGTTGACAAAGCGGCCAAAACGATATTTATAACCCGGGAATTTAATGCCGGACTTTCGTTGGTATGGGATGCCTTTACCAAACAAGAACTGCTGGACCGTTGGGCAGCGCCTGCGCCTATGCGCTGCAAAACAAAATATATGAATTTTGAAGTTGGCGGACGTAGATTTTATGCGATGATCAGCCCCGAAGGACAGGAGCGCTGGGTAATACAGGAATATACTTCTATTACCCCGAAAACAAATTTTAAGCTGCATAATGCTTTTGCAGACCAGGACGAAAACCCCGAATTGCCGGGTTCTGAATGGGATCATAATTTCAGCGAGCAAAATGGCGTAACAACAGTGAATATTTCCATTTTTAATGAATCGCTCGAACGAATGGAGAAGTTATCAGATGGGTTCAGGAAAGGTTATATTTTGATGTTAGAAAACCTGGAAGAGTTATTTGCAACTTTAGCGCAAGAATTATAAAAAGAAAATGATTCTATTACGGATTATATCGGTACTAAATAACAAGCATTTATAACGCAGTATATTTTATTTTACCGCAGAGAAACAGAGAATGCACAGAGTACACGGAGTTTTTAATGGTAACACGCTGACTTATTAAATGTTCCCCTCTCAATTTTTTCTGTTCTCTGTGTGCTCTGTGGCTCCTCTGTGAACTCTGTGGTTAATTCCTCCCACACAAAGCGTCATAGAACTAAGAAGAAAATTAACAATTTAAAATAAAAATCATGAGAACAATTAATCCCTGGATTAACTTCAATGGCAATGCCGAGGAAGCATTCACTTTTTACAAATCAGTTTTTGGCGGCGAGTTCACAAAAATCGTCCGTTTCAAGGACCTGGCGAGCGATGATTTTCAGATATCCGAAAATGATGCCAACAAGATAATGACCATTGCTTTGCCTATTGGGAAACACAATGTGTTAATAGCTAACGACGTTCCTGAATTTCTGGGACGGGTAAACGAAAACGAAAACAGGTCTAAAATATCAGTTAGTGTCGACAGTCGTGAAGAAGCGGACCAAATATTTAACGGACTATCGGCGGGCGGAGCTATTGACGGGCCAATTGGTGACAGTCCATGGGGTACCTACGGCGCAATGTTCAGAGACAAATATGGTATTGAATGGATTGTAGAATTTGACCCGAGTTAAAATAAGAGACGTCATACCGTCCGCCTACCTGGCGGACGGTATGACATCCGTGTTATACCAGCCGGTACCGTCGCCCTACCAAATCCTTACCCGTTGATCAACGGATTTGTAATTTTTATCGCCAGGCTGCACGTTAAATGCCTTATAAAAAGGTTCGAAATTCATTAAAGGACCGTTTACCCGCCACATGGCCGGCGAATGCGGATTGGTGTTCACATAGGTACGCAGGAAGGCATCCCTCGTTTTTACCCTCCATATCCTGGCTATCGACAAAAAGAAACGCTGGTCGGGTGTAAAGCCGTCAATTTTATCGGTACTCTGTCCTTCCGGCGTCATCTTGAATGCATCGTAAGCTATGGCAATGCCGCCGTTATCGGCGGTGTTTTCGCCTAATGTTAACAGCCCTTTTATATGAACAGTATCCAACACCGTAAACGAGCTGTACAACGCAGCCAATTGTTTGGTTTTTGCCCTGAATTTTTCATAATCTTCTTTTGTCCACCAATTTTTAACGTTACCGTCCTTATCAAACTGTGCGCCCTGGTCATCAAAGGCGTGGGTCATCTCATGGCCAATCACCATGCCGATGCCGCCATAATTAATGGCATCATCTGCCGAAAAATCAAAATAAGGGAACTGCAAAATACCCGCCGGGAAAACAATCTCATTTTGGGATGGGTTATAATACGCCGTAACCGTAGCCGGTGTTGCCCCCCATTCAGTTCTGTCAACCGGTTTGTTCAATTTGGCCAGTTGCGTTTGGTAGTCGTTTTGGTTCAGCGAAAGCACATTTTCAAAATATTTTGTCCGGCTGATTTGTACCTTATCGTAATCGCGCCACTTATCCGGATAACCTATTTTTTTGGTGATGGCATATAATTTTTCCTTTGCTTTTTGCTTGGTGCTGTCGCTCATCCAATCGAGCTGATTGATCCGGTTTTCGAAAGCTTTCTGCAGGTTGTTTACCAATGCAAGCACCCGTTTTTTTGAATTTTCATCAAAATATCTCTTTACATACAGCTGGCCTAAAGCCTGCCCCAGGTAACTGTCCACGCTTTCCGTCATAATTTGCCTGCGCGATTTTTGCGTGGCTTGTCCGGTTAATACTTTAGTAAATTCAAATGAGGCATCAAAAAAAGGTTTACTCAAGGTTTCAGCATAGTTTTCGAGTGTACCAGCCTTTAAATATATTTTCCAGTCGTGCAGGCTGACTGATGTTAACAGGGTGTCCAGCTTGTTATAATAGGCTGGCTGGGCCATATCAATCGAATCGGTTGATGCGCCCAGGTTTGCCAGCAGGGTCACCCAACCTATATGAGGTTGTGATTTATCGATGGACGCAACCGCCATTTTATGGTAATTGGCATTAACATCCCTTAGTTGGATATTTGTTTTATGCGATTCGGCAATTTGCTTTTCAATGGCATAAGCTATAGCTGCGTCCTTAGTTGCTGCTTCAGGACTGCTGCCTGTTAATAGAAACAGGGTGCGCATATATTCTTTATAGGCTTGTTGAACTTTTAGTGTAGGCGAATCGGTTTTAAAATAATAATCCCTGTCGGGTAAACCGATGCCGCCCTGGTACGCATGGGCAATGTTGATACTACTATTTTTGTTATCGGCACCAATGCCAAAGCCAATGATGGAGCGGTCTCCCGATTTTATTTCACTCGCCACAAATTGAAGCAGCAAGGGAACACTGTTAATGGCATCAATACGCGCCAGTATTGGTTTAACAGGCTGGTAACCGCGTTGATTAATGGTGGCCACATCCATACCCGATGCATAAAAGTCGCCCACCTTTTGCTCAATGCTGCCCATCGGGTTTTTGGTTTTTGAAACGCTATCGAGGATGCTTTGCAGCAATAGTTTTTGCGGAATGTTGAGGAACGAGTAAGAACCCACCCCCGCCTGGTCGCTCGCAATCCTTGCGGTATCGTACCAGCGGGCGTTAACAAAGCGGAAGAAATTATCACCGGGTTTTATTTGGTCGTCCAATCCGGCTACGTCAACAAAACTTTTCCTTTGCGCATCCGAATGGTTTCCAATGCCGAGGAATGCTGTGGTTAAAAACAAGTAAAATATTTTTTTCATATAATGAGGGTTGGGTTAAAGGTAGAAATTTTTTGGAAAGGTGGAAGATGGGGAGGGAAGAAAATTTGGGTGGAA
>JABDBM010000031.1:28792-40288 GCA_013288685.1 Bacteroidota bacterium
AAGTAAAATATTTTTTTCATATAATGAGGGTTGGGTTAAAGGTAGAAATTTTTTGGAAAGGTGGAAGATGGGGAGGGAAGAAAATTTGGGTGGAATAAGGGCATTGCCTGCGGGCCCACGCTTATGCTGCGCGAGGCTTTTGACGCGAAGTCCGGTATTCGATATAGAGATATTTGATTTGCGATGTGATGATTATTAAACAAATTGTGAAACATTGTTTATTTTTGTTTGGTTACCCAATTTAATACAATGAAAAATTTAGAGCGTATTACACTAAATCCTGAAATAATGGGTGGTAAACCCTGTATTAAAGGCTTAAGAATGACGGTAGGTACCGTAATCGGCTTAATGGCTTCGGGCCTTAATACCGATGAAATTTTAAAAATGTATCCTTATTTACAATTAGCGGATATCATGGCCGCTTTGACTTACGCAGCCTGGCGTTCTGAAGAAATAGAAGTACCGCTTGCTACCGCATGAAATCTTAATAGACATGAATTTATCTCCTGATTGGGTGAGGGAGTTTAAACTTCATAGAATAGAGGCTACGCATTGGTCATCCGTTGGCTTGCACGACGCGCCGGATAATGAAATAATGGATTGGGCGCGTAAAAATCAATATTCAGTTTTTACCCACGACCTTGATTTTGGAACTGCTCTCGCTTTAACTAAAGTCGACAAACCGAGTGTAGTGCAAGTACGAACGCAAAATGTAACAGTAACATATTTGAGTCCAATATTAATTCCTGTAATCAATAAATACACTGATTTGTTAGATAAAGGGGCAATATTAGTTATAGATGAGGAAAAACAGCGAATAAGAATACTACCTTTATAACCGATCTACAACCTGCCCGGGCAAGTGTACACACTTGATCAAATGACGTTGTGAGCGTCCACGCTCACGCACAAAGGTCGCATGTTAAATTAAAAAGTTTTTTAAATTTAACCGTTATCGGTTTGTTTAGATCGTGAGCGAAGACGCTCGAAACGCCATTCAGCCAAGCGCAGACGCTTGGCCGGGCGGGTTAAAAAGAAGTAAAATATTTTTTTCATATAATGAGGGTTGGGTTAAAGGTAGAAATTTTTTGGAAAGGTGGAAGATGGGGAGGGAAGAAAATTTGGGTGGAATAAGGGCATTGCCTGTGGGCCCGCTGCACACTCAGACGCCTGCAGGCATTAAGCGCGAGGCCTGCATACGTTACTATCGCTAATGCAGATTGTTCGTTCAAAAATGGCATCTCGGAGGTAGTTAACGTCCGAAGTCACAGACATTCGGACAGCGTTCCGTAAACTACGGACATCAGGGAACCATGGACATCAGAAGTTCATAATGAATATAACTTTATATTTGTTAAAGCTCACGTTTAAATTTCTTAGCTAATCATTTTTAAGGATGACAGGAAGAAATATAGCCAAATGGCTCGATGAATTCATAGCTGGGCCAGCTGATCTCCGCAAGATAGCTGCCTCCAAGTTGATGAAAATTTCGGAATATTATTTTGATGATCATAAAGTTACACCTGAAGTGCGAAAATCAATCGTAATTAGGATATCAACATTACTTTCATCGCCGGAGCCAATCGTCCATGAATGCATAGCAAGTTTGTTGGGAAACCTTCAAGTCTGGACAGTGGAAGTGAAAAATATCCTTGACTGCTTATTGTCCAATGAATCTGAATCGGTATTGATTAATTCTGTTTGGGCAGCTGCGAGTTTAAAATCTAATGCTCAAACATTAGTGCCTAAGATATTAACGCTTCAGAATCATAATAGCAGAGAGGTACGATTCAGGCTTGCCTACGCGCTCAAAGAAATTGGTTTAAGCGATCAAAACGTAAGAATGGCCTTATTAAAATTGGCTAACGACGCTGATTGGCTGGTTAGGATGTATGCGTTTGAAGCTTTGTCAGTTTGTATCTCGATACCAGATAAGCATGTCGAAAGAGTATTGATTAGGGCACTGGATGATAGCGACCAAGCAGTACGGGCTGGAGCTTGTCGTGCTATTGGAATTTTGAAGGTAACCTCAAAAGCAGCGAAAAGAAAACTAACATTAATGGCTCCCGAAATACGCGATGCATTGTGGGCATTAAGCAACAATTGGCCTGAATTGTTACACGAGCGAGATTTCCGAAAACTACTTGAAGCAAACATCGGCTATTACTGGGTCGATGAATTGCTTGCCAATACACAACCTATAGTGGATGCAGAGAAAAACTGGTTTTCAAAATTATTTTCCCAATAGTCCGTATCTATAACCCTCGACTGCATTACCGGGGATTTGCAATCCCCACACGCAAATGCCCCTAGTTTTCCTGGATTACAACCCAACGAAAATCAGGTTGGGGACTGCAAATCCCCCCGCCGGTTCACGTGTCTCACTTCAACCCCAATAAATGTAAGCACCCCGCTTACAATGCCCGTTTTGCAATCTCAGAAAATATTCTGCTTATTTATTACCATACTGCATCATGCCGCAACGGACGAACTTTATTTGGTTGCCATCAGCGGGACGCTAACCGGAGATGTGATTCAAGCGAGACGCTTGAATCGGCCGAAGCAAGTACTTTAATCAAATATCGTTTAAATTAAGTGTTAATAAATACCTGCAACAGGTTTTCAAACTCCTATTCCGGCCTCCCTCAACAATAAAAATTTATATATCATTTTCAATTTAATAGTGTAACTATTTATTAATCAATATATTAAAATATAAATCACAACCTAATATCTATATTCGGCATTCGCCCTGTAATTTCCACGTAAGTGTTTAATTAGCTTTGAACAGCGTTAAGAACCAATTGCGCCTTTATAAACCGACACAAACAATTACTTTAAAATTAACCTCAGATTATGGAAACAAAATCCCTAAATCCTTTTGCCCGTTTTTGGCTAAACGGGCTAAAAATCATGATGCTGCTTTTTGCAGTGCTGTGTATGCAAAGCGCTCAGGCACAAGACCCGGCACAGTACGGAACTCCTTTTGCCGGCGTTCCCAACCCTATGGATGCTAACATTTACCAGGTGAACATCCGCCCCTTTAGCGCCGCCGGTAATTTGGCCGGGGTTACCGCCCGTTTAGATCAGATCAAAGCACTTGGTATCAACGTGGTTTATATCCTGCCGGTATATCCCCATGGCACCGATTCCAGGAGTTCTATTTCCCCTTATTGTATTAAAGATTTTGAATCGGTAGCAACAGAATATGGCACGCTGACTGATTTGCGTGCGCTGGTTGATGGTGCCCACAGCCGCGGCATGGCCGTGCTGATGGACTTTGTGGTTAACGGCACCTCGTGGGATCACCCCTGGATTACAGCGAACCCGAGTTGGTACGTACAATCGGGCGGGGTAATTCAGCAATTATCGTCGTACACCGATGTTGCGGCGCTGAATTTTTCGAACACGGCCATGAGGACCGCGATCATTAACTCTATGCGCTATTGGGTGTTTGCCGCCAACGTAGACGGTTTCAGGTGCGATTTTGCCAACAATCCTCCGCTCGATTTTTGGACGCAAGCCATCAGTAACTTAAGAGGCATCACTACCCATAAGCTGTTGATGCTGGCCGAGGGCGACAGGCAGGCAAATTTGCAATCCGGATTCGATTACAATTTTGGATTCAACATTTATTATAATGCTTTGGTGCCCATTCATAGCGGCAGCTCAGTAGCTACCATACAAACCTCGCTTAATTATGAATATGCCGATGCCACAGGCAGCCAGCAATTGGCACACTATACCGACAACCAGGATGTTAATGGCACCAGCACAGGCTTAACCGTTTTTGGCGGTACCGCTGGGGTAATGGCCAACTTTATAGTTTGCGCTTACATGAGGGGAGTTCCCTTTTTATACGACGGGCAGGAGGTAGCTTTTAACACCCCTATACCCTGGCCATGGAATACAGTGAAGATAAACTGGGCCGGCAATACCGCCGTTACCGCCGAATTTACCAAAGTACTGGGTTACAGAAACACCAGTACAGCCATCAGGCGGGGTACCATGACCAATTACTCCAATACCAATGTTTGTGCCTTTACAAAAACATCGGGCACCGAAAAAGTGGTGGTGCTGGTTAATCTGCGAAATAGCACCTCCACCTTCGTCGTCCCGGCGGCTTTGGCGGGTAGTTATAAAGATGCTTATACAGGCGCTGCTGTTACCTTAACCTCGGGCGCAACAATTTCTTTAGCTGCCTACCAATACATGGTATCAACCAACCAGGGTGCAGGCAGCGGCGGAACCACTACTTATTATCAAATTATTAACCGCTGGCAGGCTACCAGTTATTTATATGATTCGGGCAATGGTAAAGTATCCTACGGCACCACGCCAACAACTACCAATTACCAGTGGACAAAAGTTGATGCCGGAAGCGGCTATTTTCTGTTGAAAAATCGCGCCACAGGTAACCTAATGCATGTGGAGGATCAAAACGGCGCTGTTGAAGCTACCGTAGGCAACACCACCTGGTATAGCGCTATGTGGTCGGCCCCTGTAGCATCCGGCGCCTGGGTCAATCTGCAAAACAGGTGGCAAACAGCCGACCTGATCAACATTGAAGGCCTTGTTGGATATGCCCAATATGCAGGTGCGCAAACCAGTTTTTACAGTGCGCAGTGGCAGTTTGTAAACCCGGTAACCGGCCCATAAGCGGCTAAAATATGATCGTCAGTTAAAAATCAATTATTATAAATAAAACCTATAAATATGAAAAAGTTATCTGCGCTGTTGGTGATTACAACTGTAATAGGCCTGGCATCCTGTAAAAAGGAAAATAAAGTAAAGCCAGCTGCCCCGCTACCACAGCCAACGCTGAAAGCACCCGAAAAAGTGAATACACTGCCGTATGATTATCAAAAGGCAATGATGGTGAAGCACATGGCGAATGGGGGCAATTAGTTGGGCAAGGGTGTAAGGAGATGCTGTTCTGATTAAATTAGGGATTTTCCCCCTCTTTGCGCAGCAGAGAGGGGGTGGTTGAGCGAAGCGAAGATCGGGGGTGAGTTAACTATGCGAGCGAGGTTAGCGCCTGAGCACGCGACCCGGTTGACTCACCCCGGTCTTCACTGCGTTCGACCATCCCTCTCTACGTTGTAGAGAGGGGAAAAGTCCACGCTTTTAAAAAAGCAGGTTTCTAAGACACAAGCTTTTAAACCCCTGTCCGGCAAAACATCGCCACTAACAAAGGCCGTCTTCTAAAGAAGTATACATAAGAAAGGGTTAACGTCTTTTGGCGTTGCCCCTTTCTTTATTATTTTACATTTGGCAAAACCATAATGAAACCATTAAAGCTATTTGTTTTAATTAATTGTTGTTTATGCTTTGAAATTGCAGCCAAAGCGCAATCAACTACCGACAGCTTATTAAGCCAACTGAACGCAGTTTTGGCTAATAAGCAATTTTATGTAAATAAAAAGACTAACGAAATTGCCCGGCAAAACCGGACTTTATCGAACGCTGAAACACCCAAAGACAAATACCTCATTTACCAAGCGCTTTACGAGGAGTACAAATCATTCAGCTACGATTCGGCCTACACGTACGCAAAAAAACTACAGGAAATTGCCGCTGCACTAAACGACTCCCGGTTGATGGCTTCAGCTAAAATGAAACTTGCTTTTACATTGCTTTCATCGGGCTTGTTTATGGAGACGCTGCAGCAGCTTAATCATATTCCTATACAATTATTTACCGATACGGATAAAATTGACTACTACTTTTTAAAAGCAAGAACCTATTTCGACCTGGCTGATTATGACCGGAGCCTGGATTACTCGGCCATTTATAATCCGATGGGAATTAATTGCATTGATTCGGCACTCACATTATGCAACCCCGGTTCGTTTAGTTGCCTTAAGTTGGAGGGATTAAAAGATCTGCATGCCCATAATTATGATGCGGGAATGAAAAAGTATGCCGCGCTGTTAAAATCCCCAAACATTACGCCTCACGATTTTGCTGTTAATGCCTGTTGCCTTAGTTATATTGATGAGATAGAGGGCCTGCACGAAAAATCATTACAGTTGCTCATCAGGGCGGCTATTGCCGATATTCAATCGGCCACCAAAGAAACCGTGGCCATTTATAAACTGGCCGATGTGCTGTACAAAAAAGGGGATATTGAGGATGGGTATGCCTATATGCAGCAGGCCATGGACGATGCCACATTTTATGGCGCCTTGCAACGCCAGGTAAAAATAGGAAGTATTCTTCCCATCATCGAAACGCAACGAATGAACCAAATAGAGCATCAAAAAAAGCTGCTCTACACCTATTCTTTTATTATCACGCTGCTGGTAATATTTGTGCTGGTGTTTGCCTGGATTATATTTAAACAATTAAAAAAGTTGCGCATTGCCGATGAGGTGATAAAGGCCGCCAATGTTACCCTGCAGGATAATAATAAATCGCTTGAGGAATTAAACAGAAATTTGAGCACGGCTAACAAGATAAAAAACGAATACATTGGGTATTATTTCAACATCAATTCCATTTACATTGAAAAGCTGGAGAGTTTTCAAAAATCGATTGACAAAAAGCTAAGCAGCCGGCGTTATGAAGACGCCCAGGCAGCAGTTAAAAACCTTAATCTCGAAAACGAGCGGCAATTGCTTTTTCATACTTTCGATAAGGTATTTCTGCGCCTTTTCCCCGGTTTCATCGATAAATTTAACGCCCTGTTTGATAAGGAGAACAGAGTTTGTGTTCCCGAAGGACAGCTGCTAAGCACCGAACACCGGATATTTGCATTGATCAGGATGGGCATCCACGATAACGACCGTATTGCACGGTTGCTGAGTTACTCGGTAAATACCATTTATTCGTACAAAAACCGCATCAAGAACAAGTCGTTTATTGCCAATGAAGAGTTTGAGCATTGTGTGATGGATATTGAGGCTGTTTAAGCACGAAATTGTTAAACGAAACCTTTTGATGGTTCGTCCATCACTCGTGCTAAACTTAAACCAGGAAAGGATTTGCAGTTCCCATACACAAATGCGTTTAATTTTCGCGGATTACAAATCCACCAAAATCAGGTCGGGGATTGGAAATCCAGGCCAATGAATGAATTTATACTATTAATTATCAAATAATTAATAATTAACCAATGATTAATTAAATAATTATTTGACAATCAATTATTTAACAGCATTTCATAAATATTCCGAGTTCGTCGTTCCGAAAAAAATGCAATTCTCTTCAGGATGGGAATATTTTTAGTGTTAAACGCATCAATAAATGCCTTATAGCATTTTTTTGATAAAAATATGTAATTTTAAATAGTTGATTTACAGAGTATTCACAAATATTAACCTTTAATTAATATTCAAACATCTGATTATCAACTATTTAACACAAATAAACAATATTCCGCGTGTGTAAAAGTGGAACATCTTACTAAAAGGGTCAATTTCCGGGGGATGGCAAATTTCCAACTTGTAATATTTAACCTTATTTCACCAATTTATAAACCAATATCTTAAAGGTCCCCGGTATCACCGTCCTGGTACCCGACTGATAATCCGCAACCGAAAAATACAATTTATGCGTGCTCATATCCATCGCCATAGTTTTTGCCCTAACCTGCGTAGCTAAGGTTTGTATGGCGGTGTAGCTGTCGGCAGTGTTTTGTTTAAACACGCTGGTGGTTCCGTCGCCGTTTGATGCAATTACTAATTTGTTGTCGGCATCATAAACTACAGCGTCAACACCGGCACCAATGGGCAGGGTTTGCACCACCTTGCCGGTTGCAATATCTACAACACTCATTCCTTTATTTAAACGGCATACGGTAAACAGGCGATTGTTGGCTTTATCAATAGCCAAACCAGTTGGGCCGCCACAGGGGTTTAAAGGGTAGTTTTTTACAACCTTCATGGTATTGGCGTCAATTACATCCAGGCTGCTTTTATCCTCGAGGTTATTATAAATTAAGCCACTGCCATCCGAAACTGCAAATTCGGGTGCGCCGCTTAATTTAACAGTACCTACTTGTGTTAACGATTGCGGATCGATAACCGATGCTGCATTGCTATCGCCTTCAAACGAGAATATTTTTTTGGAAGCAGGGTCGTAAATAATGCCATCCGGACCTTTTTCTGATAACGGGATGGTTTTGATAATTTGTAGTGTGTTGACATCAAAGGCAACAACCGCATTTGCACGGCCATCAGTAATAAAACCGCGGTTTAATTCACTTACAATAGCAATACCGTGGGTACCCTTCATGCCGCTGATGGTGCCGATAACCTTTTCGGTTTGCAGGTCGATAACATTTACCGCTGTACCATGCGATGCGTACAGGTGATGGTTAGGCTGATCGATAAAAACATAATCGTAACCGCCATCGCCGGGCACGGCAATAGTTTTATCCAAAACAAATGTTTGTGCCGAAGAACGTGATAGTAAACCGGCAACCAACAGGGAAAGTAAAATAGCTTTTTTCATGATTTATAAGTAAAATAAATTGTAACGCGTTGGCAATATGCAACCCATTACTGTATAAATATTGTATTTATTCTACTCAATCATCCCCAGCAAATCCACATCACTAATAATGGGAATATTCAATTTCTGCGCTTTCTCCAATTTAGCAGGCCCCATATTTTCACCAGCCACCAAATAATTAAGTTTAGCCGATATACTGCTTACTATTTTACCCCCATTTTGCTCAATCAAATCTTTCAACTCATCCCTCGAATAGGTTTCAAATGTGCCGGAGATGATAAACGTTCTGCCGCTTAAACTTTCACTGGCTAAGGTCACCACTTTTTCCTCGGCCACAAATTGCAGCCCCTGTGCTCTTAATCGTTCAATTTCCTGCTGGTGCAGCGGGTTGGCAAAGTATTCGATAATGCTTAAAGCTATGCGTTCGCCTATTTCTTCGGCAGCAGTTAATTCCTCTGTGGTAGCAGCGGCAAGGTTGTCTATATTCTTAAAATGCATAGCCAGCTTTTTTGCCACCGTTGCGCCAACATAACGGATGCCCAAACCAAACAGCACTTTTTCAAATGGCATTTGTTTGGAAGCCTCGATGCCTGCCAGCATATTTGTTATGGATTTTTCGCCAAAGCGATCCATTTTCTTCAACTCATCATTATGCAAATACAAATCGTAGATATCGCTTATTTTGCTGATAAAACCTTTCTGATAAAGCGTTTCAATAGTTTCATCGCCAAGGCCATCAATATTCATGGCTTTTCGGTCGATAAAGTGTTGCATTTTGCCTACTATCTGCGGGCGGCACCCGGTTTCGTTAGGGCAATAAAAGGCGGCTTCGCCTTCTTTTCGTTCCAGCAATGTGCCGCATTCCGGGCAATGGGTAATATATTGTATAGCTGATGCATCAGGTTGACGCTTTTCTAAATTTACACTGATGATTTTCGGGATAATTTCGCCGCCTTTTTCAACAAATACCCAGTCGTGCTCATGCAGTTTAAGACGAACCTGTATTTCATCCGCATTATGAAGGGTGGCGCGTTTTACGGTGGTGCCTGCCAGTAATACCGGCTTTAAGTTTGCAACCGGGGTAACCGCACCGGTGCGGCCTACCTGGTAGCTAACGCTTAGCAGTTCGGTTTGTACCTGCTCGGCCTTAAACTTATAGGCTATGGCCCAGCGCGGCGATTTAGCTGTAAAACCCAGTTCCTGTTGCTGGGCAATGCTGTTTACTTTTATTACGATGCCATCAATATCATAACTCAGGTTAAACCGCTCTTTATCCCAATAGTTTATAAAATCAAAAACCTGCTCAATATTGCTGCAGAGGCGGCTATGTTCATTGGTATGAAATCCCCAACTTTTTACTGCCAGTAAACTGTCCCAATGGGTTTTATATAACACTTTTTCGGTGTATAAGAAATATAGAAAACAATCCAGCGGGCGTTTAGCCACCTCGGCCGAATCCTGCATCTTTATGGTGCCGGATGCAAAATTGCGCGGGTTGGCATAAGTGGGTTCGTCGTTCTCCAAACGCTCGGCATTCAGGCGCTCAAACGCTTTCAGGTGCATAAATACTTCGCCGCGTATCTCAAATTCATCGGGGTAATCGCCTTCGCGCAGGCGTTTGGGTATGGTGTTAATGGTACGTACGTTGGTGGTTACATCGTCGCCCTGTACGCCATCGCCACGGGTTACGGCGCGTACCAGTTTGCCGCCTTCGTAAGTCAAACTCATTGATAAACCATCGAATTTAAGCTCGCATACATATTCAAAATTATCGCCTATAGCCTTTCGTACCCGCTGATCAAAATCAAGCAGTTCCTGCTCATTATACGTGTTACCTAATGATAACATGGGCCATCGGTGCTGTACGGTAACAAATTCCTTCGTTAAATCGCCGCCCACCTTTTGGGTAGGCGAATCAGGATCGGCAAATTCGGGGAATTGCTTTTCCAGGCTACTTAACTCTTCCAGCTTTTTGTCGAAATCAAAATCGGCAATGGTAGGCATGGCCAGCACATAATAGTTGTAATTATGCTGTTTTAATTCGGCTGAAAGGGACTCTATCCGGTTTTTTGCTTCTTGAGGTGACATGGGGCTAAGATAGTGATTAGTGATTTGAGTTTAGAGATTAGTTAAAAAAACTGATAGTAAAAAACTGTAATTTGTCCCTTGAAATTACTTAAAGGCACTTTCTTCCAATCTGTGACCTCCAACCTATTATCTCTTCTTAACGGCTTTACCGACTATAAAAAAATAAACTAAACATTTTAACGAAATGTTTGTCGTACATACACATTAAAATAAATGTACCATGAAAAACATTAGTAAATTTTTAGGATTGTTAGCAATCGCATGTTTCTTCGCCATATCAGGCGTTAAAGCGCAGGATGTAGTAGTAAGAGCACGTCTTTATAGTAATCACAGTAACTATCACAGGCCGCCACGTCCGTCACGCGCTCATGTTTGGGTTTCGGATGAATGGACACCAAACTCAAACAGGGGCTACGATCATCACGATGGCTATTGGGCTCAACCACAACAACCGAGACAAGCCTACTACAAGGGGCACTGGAGAAGAGCACCTTCTGGTGGTGGTTATGTTTGGATGGCCGGCCACTGGGGCAGGCAATAATATTTGCCCCGGCTCCTAAAAAAGAAGATAGAAATTCAATTTCTTTAAACTCTTTTATCTTTTTATTGTCTTAATCATAAATCAAAATAAATTGTACCATGAAAAAGGTTAGTAAATTTTTAACAGTAGTAGCAATCGCGTCTTTCTTTGCCGCAGCCGGCGTACAGGCGCAAGACATCGTAGTTAGTGCTCGTCTTCATGGCGATAGGCACTTTGTAAGGCCGCCGCGCCCGTCAAGGCACCATATTTGGGTGTCTGAAGAATGGACTCCAAGTGGCGGTACCTATGTGCACCATGATGGCTATTGGGCCGAACGCACAAGCGAACACGCAGCATGGTATCCCGGCCATTGGAGAAGAAGCCCATCAGGTGGCGGATATGTATGGATGGCCGGCCACTGGGGCAGGCAA
>JABDBM010000032.1 GCA_013288685.1 Bacteroidota bacterium
TGGCTATGTTTTTTATTTTATTTTGCTGATCAACCACATAAGCAAAGCGCTTATCCTGCAACTGATAAGTAACGTTTTGCGGCACTATCAATGCCGATTTTACAACTGTTGGTATGCGTACCGTAGCGCTGCCGCCGCTGCGCAATAAACCTTTAGGATTTTGAAATGCAGCCCTGAAATTAGCCGAACCGGTATTGGTATTAATCAGTCCGTTAACGGTTTCCACTTTACCTTTATTTTCATACTCGGTACCGTCTGATAGGATCAGGGTAACTTTGGGGATATTGTTCAGCTTGGCGCGAATGGAAGTATTGCTGCTATCGCGACTAAAATCAAGCAATTGCTTTTCGTTCATGGCGAAGTAGGCGTACACCGTTGCCGTGTTGTACACCGTGGTTAATGGCTCGGTAGTAGTGCCGGTTACCAGGCTGCCCAATTTATAAGGGACTGGAGTAAACGATGTAGAGACGCGAGGCATCGCGTCTCCTGATGAATATGCCCAAAACAGGTAGTTAAAAACACACGTTCAGAGACGCAAAGTTCGGAGACGCGATGCATCGCGTCTCTACATAAAAATATATCATGTTAAAAAAATTTATAGAGCGCCCGGTACTATCCACTGTTATATCGGTATTGCTGGTAATATTAGGGGTGTTGGGGTTAATCAATCTGCCCATTTCGCAATACCCGGAAATTGCCCCGCCAACGGTTCAGGTTTCGGCAAACTATAGCGGCGCTAATGCCGATGTGGTACTTAAAAGCGTAATTGTTCCGCTGGAAGAACAGATCAACGGGGTGGAGAACATGACCTACATGACCTCCTCCGCAGGTAACGATGGTTCGGCAAACATTACCGTTAACTTTAAGGTAGGCACCAACCCCGATCTGGCTGCTGTAAACGTACAGAACCGGGTATCGCGGGCAGCCAGCCTGTTACCGCAGGTAGTAACTGAAGCGGGGGTTTCGGTACGCAAAAGCCAAAGCAGCCGCTTACTAATCTTCTCGCTTTACAGCGAAAGTAAGGCGTACGACCAAACCTTTTTGCAAAACTATGCCAAAATAAACCTGGTACCGCAAATTCAGCGGGTTACCGGGGTGGGTAATGCCAATATTTTCAGTTCAAACGATTATTCGATGCGTATTTGGCTTAAGCCGGATGCCATGTCGAGATACGGCTTAATTCCAGACGATGTAACAAACGCTATCAACGAACAAAACGTTGAAGCTGCCCCCGGCAAATTTGGCGAAAACAGCGACCAAAGTTTCGAATACGTAATCAGGTACCGCGGCGGTTTAAAAACGGCCCAGGAGTTTGGCAACATTGTCATCAAATCGGCAGGCAATGGTCAGCTATTATATTTAAAGGATGTTGCCCGTATTGAACTGGGCTCGTTGGATTATACTTTCCATTCCCAAACCAACGGATACCCATCTGTAGGTGTGGCCATCAGCCAAACATCAGGCTCCAATGCGCGCGATGTAATTAACGATTCGAAAAAGATACTGGACGAAGCCGTGCTGCGGTTCCCCAGCGGTATAAAGCTTACTTATTTGGTTGATGCCAACGAGTATCTGAATGCCTCTATCGAAAAGGTAATCAGCACCCTGGTAGAGGCTTTTATCCTTGTTTTTATAGTGGTGTTTATCTTTTTGCAGGATTTTCGCTCCACGCTTATCCCGGCTATTGCCGTACCGGTGGCCATTATTGGTACGTTTTTCTTTTTAGATCTGTTTGGCTTTACCATTAACCTGCTTACCCTGTTTGCCATTGTGCTGGCCATAGGTATTGTGGTTGATGATGCCATTGTGGTTGTTGAGGCGGTACACGCAAAGCTGGATAAAGGCTACAAATCGGCCCGTAAAGCATCGGTTGATGCCATGAGCGAGATTTCGGGTGCTATTATTTCCATTACGCTGGTAATGTCGGCGGTGTTTTTGCCGGTTACGTTTATCACCGGGTCAACAGGGGTGTTTTACAAGCAGTTTGGTATTACGCTGGCCATAGCTATTTTGCTGTCGGCGGTAAACGCGTTAACGCTTAGCCCCGCACTATGTGCTTTATTTTTAAAGCCCCATAAGGCCGATGAGGAACACGAAAAGAAAAACATTGTACAAAAACTGTTTATCAGCTTTAATACTGCTTTTGAAGTAACTACCGGCAAGTATAAAAAATCGATTAACTTTTTGGCCCATAAAAAATGGATAGTAGTGGCAGCAGTGGTCGTATTTTCCATAGCACTAACCATCCTTATAAAAACCACCCCATCAAGCTTTGTTCCCAACGAGGACCAGGGCACCATTTTCGCATCCGTTAGCCTGCCGCCAGCATCATCCATGGAGCGCACCGATAAAATTGCTTCGGAGATTGACAGCATCGGCCACACCATCCCCGCTGTAAAAAACACGCTAAAACTGGTAGGTTTTAACTTTACTGCCGGCTCGGGAAGCGCCTACGCCATGGTGATCCTGAAGCTAAAAACCTGGGACCTGCGTAAAAACATTGGGTTAGACGAAGTAACTAATCTGCTCATTAAAAAAACCGCCAATATCCATGGCGCCGACCTGTTTTTCTTTTCGCCGCCTACCATTCAAGGTTTTGGCAGTAACGGTGGTTACGAGTTTCAGCTACAGGATAAAGGCGGCCACAGCATTGCCGAGTTTTTTAAGGTGAGCAATGATTTTATTGCGGCCCTAAAAAAGCGCCCCGAAATTCAAAGCGCCAATACTTCCTTTAACCCCAACTTTCCGCAATACCAGGTTGATATTAATGTGGCAAAATGCAAGGAAGCGGGTGTATCGGTTAGCACCATCATCAGTACTTTACAGGGATATTATGGCGGTATTTATGCCTCCAACTTTAACCAGTTTGGCAAGCAATACCGCGTAATGGTACAAGCCGATTACGCCTACCGCGCTAACGCAATGGGGCTTGATAAAATATTTGTACGCAATACAGCCGGTACTATGGCCCCGATCACCGAGTTTTTAACGCTTACCAAAGTGTTCGGTCCCGAGTCTATTTCGCGTTTTAACCTGTTTACCGCTATTGACGTGCAGGGCTCGCCAAACAACGGCTACAGCTCGGGCGATGCCATTAACGCTATAAAGGCTGTGGCGCTTGATAAACTGCCTGCCGGATATGGTTATGATTTCTCGGGCTTATCGCGAGAGGAATTGTCGAGCGGTACACAGTCGGTTTACATATTTTTGCTTTGTTTGGTGTTTGTGTACTTTTTGCTGAGTGCGCAATACGAAAGCTATATTTTGCCGTTTGCGGTGCTGCTATCGTTGCCCATCGGCCTATCAGGAACATATATTTTTGCGCAGATAGCCGGAATCAACAGTAATATTTATTTACAGATATCGCTGGTAATGCTCATCGGGCTATTAGCCAAAAATGCCATTTTGATAGTGGAATTCGCAGTAGAGCGCCGGCGTGCCGGGATGGATATTATACAAGCGGCCATTGGCGGTGCTGTAGCCCGTTTAAGACCCATATTAATGACCTCGTTTGCGTTTATCTTCGGTATTATGCCATTAATGTTCTCTACCGGTGCAGGGGCCAATGGTAACCGCTCTATTGGGACAGGAGCCGTTGGCGGGATGCTTATTGGTACCGTGTTTGGCATTTTTGCTATACCTGTACTGTTTATTATTTTCCAAACCCTTCACGAAAAAGTGAGCATGAAACGTCCTGAAGAGGATGAGGAAGAAGAACCTATTATTTCACCCAGCTAAAAAGTATATCTGCCAAGTAAATCATGAATAAACCATTTATAAAATATACCTTTTTAGTTTTAGTATTGATAGGCACGGCCTTATCCTGCAAGATAACCAAACCCTATCAACGGCCCGATTTAAATACTACTGACCTTTACCGTAGCCAAACCGGTACCGACACTACAACCATGGCAACTATGCCATGGCAAAACCTGTTTGCCGATACCACGCTGCGTGCCTTAATAACCGAAGGACTGTACCAAAACCTTAATTTAAAAGTTGCGGTACAAAAAATAGTGGAAGCACAGGCAGCCCTTGGCCAAAATAAAGCGGCAATGTTGCCCAATTTAAGCGCCAATGCTGGTGTAACACATTCCAAACAATCATTAGCCAGTTTAGATTATCCGCCCGGAACGGTTGTTAATACCATAACCAATACCTATCAATTAGGCATAAGCGCCAGTTGGGAGGCCGATATTTGGGGTAAGCTAAGCAGCGCCAAAAAAGCTGCGTTTGCCAATTTATTGCAAACAGACGCTGCCAAACGTGCCATACAAACCCAGCTGATTGCTGATATTGCCAATAACTATTATACCCTGCTGGCATTAGATAAAGAGCTGGAAATAACTACACAGGCGCTCCAATTCCGCATAAAAGAGGTTGAAACCATGAAAGCGCTGAAGGAAGGCGCCGTAGTAAACGGTGCCGCCGTAGTACAAAGCGAAGCCAACCGTTACGCTGCCGAAGTAGCCATCCCCGATATCAAACGCAGCATCCGGGAAACCGAAAATGCGATTGATATACTGGTTGGCCGCCCGTCCGGCGCTTTGAACCGCCAAAAGTTGGACGGACAGCAGCCTATCACCACCCTGCAAACAGGTATACCGGCGCAATTGCTAAAAAACCGTCCGGATGTGCAGCAGGCCGAGTACAACTTCCAGGCTGCTTTTGAAAACACAAACCTGGCGCATACTTATTTTTACCCATCACTAACGTTAACCGCATCGGGCGGGTTCTCGAACCTGCAGTTGAAAGACTTTTTTGTGAATTCGGTATTTTATACCCTGGCAGCAGGGTTAACACAGCCAATATTTAACCAGGGCATCAATAAGGCCCGGCTAACAACGGCTATAGCGCAGCAAAAGGAGGCCATGTACAACTTTCAGCAAACCATGCTGGTAGCAGGTCAGGAAGTATCAAACGCGCTGTACGCCTACCAAACCGCTATTGAAAAGGATGGCGCACGAACCAAACAAATTGCTGCATTAGTAAAATCAGTTGATTATACAGAAGAATTACTACGTTATAGCTCGGCCACTAATTATACGGATGTGTTAACCTCCGAGCAAAGTTTATTATCGGCCCGGTTAAACGGTGTTAACGATCAATTGCAGGCTTTACAGGCGGTGGTTAATTTGTATAGGGCATTGGGTGGTGGATGGAGGTAGGTGCCTGCCATCACCAAAAACGTCCTTGCGAGGAACGAAGCAATCGCCCAACTATGCACATCAAACATGCAAAGTTCAGCGGTTACTTCGTCGTTCCTCCTCGCAATGACGCGTGAATAACAATAGATTTAACCCCTCAGCGTCACAAATTTAGTATCGCCTCTGTAATAAACATGTGCAGTTTTTTGCACTTTTTGTTTGTTTAAAATAACCTGCACGGTATAGTTACCGTTGCCAAGTTGACTCAGGTTAAAAGCTTTTTCCATCCCTTGCTTTTTTTTCAGCATGTCTTTCCATACCACGTCGTTCTCGTAGTTATAAATTACCACTAAAGCTTTCTCGGATACGTTTGGGTCAACCTTAATGTCAATACCTCTTCCCGAAGGCATTGTTGAAAAAGTAACCATTTTTGCCATCGACATATCGTTATGGCCAATCTTTTTTTTAGGTACAGCAGCAAAAATACTGGTACTCGCCAGCAGCAATAAAGCCGCCAATTTCATCCCGTTCTTCATGATTGCTAAATTTTAATATATACTTTAATTTATTAAATTAAACCATTAATTAAAATAGCAACAGTTCAAAACAAGCTTTGTTTCAATTAGTTTCATCATACAAAACAAAAAAGCATCGCAACAAATTAATGAAGCGATGCCTGGTACAAAATATGCCTTGCTGCTTATGGCTGCAACCAAACCACCTGCACACCTTTTTTGCCGCTTTCGTTATTTAGCCTCAGGGTAACATAAAGGTTATTAATCCTGTCATAGTCGGATATAGAAAACAAGCCGAGGATATGGTCGCGTTTTCCGGCAGGGTTGCCAAAAACGTAGTCGCGTTTTAAAATAGCATCGGGACCGCTAAGGGTATAATAAAACCCATCAGATTGGCTTACGCCGCTTACGGTAACCAGACTGCCTTTTTCCTGTTTTTCGTTATTGCGTTCTGTATCGTTAAACAGCACGTAGCTTTTGGTAATACCATCTAAATAAGCGAACGATTTAAACTGGTTGCCTTTATACAGCCCTTGTGCGGTACCCTCCCTTCGCGCCATGTAAAACGGACTCAGGTAAGTACTTAGATCATGGCTTTTGCGGATCAGGTAATCGTTTACAAATTTACCGGTTTTACTGTAGTTTACCACGGCCATATCGCCAAGGGTGGTACTGGTTGAACTGGTGCCCATTGAACTGGTGTTTGTAAAAGACTGTATTTCTTCGGATATTACGGTAAAGGTACCATCATTATTTACATAAAGGTTTTGTGGCAGGCCGGTAAAACCTTTCTTCGAATATTGGTTCAACCTTTCTGATGGCGCAATAACATCCGCACTGTTAAATTTCTTTTCAAAAGGATCAACAAAAGCTAAAATTGGCGTGTAGCCTTTATCGTTTTCCTTACCTTTAACTATAGCAAGCAGCACCAACGATTTTACCGCCGGGCTATATTTTACCAAACCCCAGTACACAACCATGTCTTTGCTGAAACCCAGTTCTGTAAAGCTTACGGAGGTTGCCCCCTTGTCTAAATTAGCTAAAATCAGTTCGCTTTCCTTGCCGCCGCTATGGGCCGTGTTGTAGCCATAAGCCAGCACACAAACTTTATCGCTACCCAAAACGGTCATATCCACATAACGCAGGTATTTATAATGTTCCTGGGGCGAGGCATAAAATGCCCTGCTTACTTCCTTGTTATCGCTGCCATAGGTTACAATTTCAATGCGCTTACTCCTGTCCGATTCAAAGCTGTTGAACATTGCCACCGCATAATTATCGCTCGCAGGGTCCTTCCGTACAAAAAAATCGGGTTGTGGCACATCGCCCCAAACCATGGCATAACCGGCGAACAAACCGAGTTTATTAAGTTGGGCTATGGTTTGCTCATCTTTTAAATTACCGGTTTTACCATCAATAATCAGCCGGTGCAAGGTTGGTGTACGCGATTCGAAAGCCGTCAGCATTAAAACTACATCGCCTTTTATTTCAAATATCCCGTTTAGTTCGGCAACTTTTAATTTTATCGATGCCGGTTCAATATTGGTTACCGCAATTTGCTGGTGGGCTTCATTATAAACCTGCACATCTATACCTTTTTTTGCAGTAATAACAATAAACATTGTACTGCCGTTTTTCATTTGCAAAATTTTGGCACGGCCCTCCTCGGGCTCTTTAAAAACCGGCCCTTCGGCAACAGGCTTAAATTGCGCATTTGCTATGCCGACAAATAATAATAAAAGAACAGCTAACGTAGCTTTTTTCATGGAGTTAATTTGGTGTAATAGTTTAAAATTGAGTATATAAAGGGTTGTCCGGCTATAGGGGCTGCCGAAAAATTAATTCAGTTAAGGTAGCTTATACGTAAATAATGGGCCGGTAGTTAGCGCTGATACTTCCAATGACGAGATTTTCCTTCGCTAATCCACTCCAGTGCGGTGTCCATCCGTTTTTGGCGGGTAGCTTCAGTTTTAGCATCCAGCAGCCACTCAATGTATTCCTTTTTGTGCGATGGGCTAAAGTTCTCCCATTTATACATCGCAGTGGCTGATTGGGCCAGGGCGGCAATAAAATAATCGGGGGCTGTTAATTCCTTTTTTTCGGCAGGGGCAGCTTTCTTTGGGGCAAGCTTTATATCGTTTTTATTGAGTTCAACAGCCTGTAAAATAAAATCGGTCAATATTTCTTTGGATGGTAAATCGCCAATGCTTTTAATTACACCCAGGCTGCCGGCCTTTTCATCGCCAAATTTTAATGCGCTATGCGGGTCGTTTAGTAATCGTGCTTTCCAAAAGCCAAGTGCCATGTGGTTTTTAAAGGCCGCCATCTGGCAAACCGGACCATTATATTCAAAAAAAGGAAATCCCCATTTAATGGTTTCGGTAAGTAATGGCGAAGTATCATGCGCCAATTGCCTGATGTATTCTAATATGGGTTTGGCAAAGTCGGCAGACTTGGCGATATAGGCGTCAACGCGGGGATCGTGGGTGTTTGTCATTGGGTTATTGAATCATTAAGTCATTGGTGCCCTAAAGTTGGCGTTATTTATTAAAATAATCAATATCATTCTAACCAAAGGGGATGAATTCAATTTGCCGCTCATGAACGAGCATTTTTTCTTTTTCCTTCCTTGAGCGCAGCGAAGGATCTTCTGCAACATACATAATCAACAATGCATGCGGACTATTGCAGGGTGGAGAAGATCCTTCGCTCGCGCTCAGGATGACAAATCTCTTTTTTAGACCTAATGACTCAATGACCCAAAAAGCTGCACATGCCAGCTATCCTTAAAGGGCACTTCCCATTTGTTTTGCAGTTCGGCCAGGTTTTGTACCAGGTTGTTAAACACGATGGTATCGTTATTAATGCGGCCCTGCTTTATTAAATCCTCAAATGCGGCTCTTGGGGCTGATAGCACCTCTTCCCCATCGCGGTAAGCTAAATTAAACCTATCCAGCAGGTTGATGTTGTATTGCTCGCCAATCTGTGTCATAAACCTAACCGATTTATCAATGGAACATCCGCTGGCCCCGGCCTGGTTCTCGTCTACTATCAGTATTAAAAAACGGTTATATTTTATAGCAGCCGTGGCTTTTAGCTGGTTGTTATGTGCGGTCCACCCGGTGGCGAAGTCGCTTAGCTGACTTTGCATTTGCTGTACTTCACTGTCAGTCAGCTTTCTATCTGATTGATAAACCCAAACTCTCGAATTTTCTGAAAATTGCATGCACAAAGCTATACATTTTATTATTTTCGGGGTTTAATTTTGTTGTCATGTTTAAACGGGCTAGCATTAAAAACGTTCTTATTATTCTTTTGCTGATTACAGCTGCCGGAAGCGGCTTTTGTTTTAAACCTGCTTATACCGAGCCAGATTGGCTTGCATGGACCAACCGTTGCCTGGCAGAAATTTATAACCCGGTTGCCGATTCCAAATTAAAAAAATGGGAATTTACGGTTAATGCCGACGACTTTTTACGCCTCCGTAAAGTTTACGCCAAAGGACGTGAGGAATATTTCTCGATGAATTTGCACCAGTTTAACGATTTGGACTACCTGGGCAGCGCAACCAGCGGCACCCTGCAAATAAAAACCATGGCCGACGACATTATTGTACAAACCCGCAACGACCGCCACGGCGATGTAGACTCCATGACCACTGTTTTAAACATCCCCATAAAAAACCTTGAACCCGAACGCTTAGACAGCCTGCGCCAGGCGTTTAACTATTTTAAAGGGAAGGGGATGTGAGTTATTGTCCATTTATTTTTTCAATTTGTCTAATGATATTGCGGCGCCAAGATAAGTGGTTAAATAGCGCAAATTTCCTATAACAACCCTGTACTCTCCGCCCAGTGCAATATCAACCGGAGCAACAGTTGTTAGTATTTGAAATTTAGTTACAAAATAAGGTTTATATGCCGTGGTAGTAGTAAGGTTATAACGGAGGTAGTAATCCAGCGCAGCATTGTCGGGGTTATTGTTAGTTTGAATAAAAGCTACACCAAAGATTGGATATGCTGAAAGCATCAATCTGCTAAAGCTAAATTTTAACGGAACGCCCGCGCCAAGATAGAAATCATGGAAGGATTCGGAACGATAGGAATAAGGGACAGGGGGGTCGTCGGCAGGGCTTATGTTTTTTGGTAAATATTTATGAAGAATGGTGTCCCGGCTTAAATAATTTATTTTTGGAGTATATATTTCAGTTGTTAACAAGCCCTCGATGTGGAGGCTTAAATATACTTGAGAAAGTTGATCGGCATAAACTTGAAACATAGGATCAATATACGCTCCCCAAATATTGTAGTCAACCTTTCTATTAACAGCATAATTTCTTCTTACAACTTTTGAACTATCGGTTGTATTATAATAGTCCTGTGATTTTAAAAAGTAGTAATCCTGGCTCCTATAACTGCTTCCGGAATCAGTTTGAAAATAATGGAAGTTGAACAGGCTAAATTGGATGCCCCATTTTTTATAAATGTTAGGGCGGAACGCATTAATCTCTCCCGCAAAGTTCTTAAATACAGGGCCCGAAAAGAAATCGAAGTTTCCTCCGGTTACAATCTTCACGGTCCATTTAGATGTATCAGGCATTTGAGCAGGCTTTTTTGGACCTACAATTAACAATGGCGTATTGAAATTAATTATAATGGTATAAGTTTTCGATTTTGGAACATCACTAGTGATATTAAGTATAGTCATCGTACTTTTATTAGTAATAGTTTTAATATCAACATAACAAATACTATCCTTTTTGGTTAATTTGGGGCTGGCAGACATGTCTGTTAAATATTTATAATCAAGGCTTTGCGTCGCTGTACTATTGGCCTCGTCTACGTTAAACTTTAGGGTCATCTGTTGCCCGGGCTGAAGCGATTTGGCTTTAAAAAAAAGCCTGTTTATGTTTTGACCCGTAATAGCGACCTTGGGTAAGTTGATATATAAGGTGTCTTTAATCAGCGTTTCATCGTTTGCGACAAAAAACAAATTCTGACTTTTAGCATAACTACTTAGTAGTGTTATAATGCCAATTAAAATGGTCTTTTTCATGACTTGATAAGTAAGGTTGAGCCATAAATTTATTAATTTTTTTTTAAAAGCAATAGCTATTATTATTTTTTTTGTAGCATAACCATCGAATAGTGAGCTCCTTACCCCTTTTCGTATTTTGCGTGGGTGATTAGGGTATTATTTGTTTTGAAGATTTGAGAACAAGGTGTTCGTGTTACGCAAGAAACCCATCTCGATACCGAACGAACGCCCAATCACAAATGGGCGACACACTCGTCCGCAACTTATCAACACTTGTCAATTACTTTTTAAGATACTTATATACAAGCAATTATAATAAGTGTATCTTTATTTACAATTTAAATCTATATACACCTTCCCTTTCCCCAGGCACCATTCCGAAAAGGCCTAAAAATAGAGTAGGATTTAACCTAAATTTATAAATGTTATGAGAAAGTTAACATTGTTATCGCTTTGCATTCCTGTGTTACTGCTATTTTCGTTTGTACTCAATCAAAACCGCGGCATTAAACGCGTTAGTAAGCACCTGTACACGGTTAGCCCTACTGCTAACAAAAGGGTATCGGCTGCCGACAAGGAAAGACTTAAGGATATTATAGCTAAACACTATGGTATAAAAGAATTCGGCCGGGGCGAGATTACTATTGGCGCCAGCAACCCGCTAAACAAAGCATCGGGCGGTATATTTGATAGCAGCGTTTATAAAGATTGGGTAAGCACCCGCTTTATTTTTTGGAAAGTAATTAGCACCTTACCAGATGAAGCTATTAAAGCTAACGAAATATTGGCCAAATACGCCGATTGATGAGCTTTAATACCGGGCGTTTGCGTACGCGACAGCGCAAGCGCCCTTTTTACGCCCTAAAAAAACCTTTGCTTTTAGGCTGGATATTTTTTCACCTGGCTTTTATTATTTTAATAAATGCGAACGGCTCGTACAGCGCGTATAACCAGTTTAACCAAAAACCTAACACTTTTGCCCCGTTTGTGGCGGCAACCAAACTGTTCAATACCATGCCCTGCCGCTACTACGGCCGCTATACCGGCGCCGAAACCGGCTATGGCTTTTTTGGCATTAACGTACGCTCAAACGGCATCCTGATTGCTGAATGCGGCGGTAATGGCTTAACGGCCGATTTCAATTCGTACGAAACATCGCTTCGCTTTTTCTCGATGGCCAACGCCCTTACAGATGATTTTATGAAAACATCCCAAAAAACCGATTCGCTGAAGCTGGCGCAGGGTACCGATTATATGCGCGCTTTCAGCAATTTGGTACTTAAAAACATTGCTGTAAAAATGTACCAGGTAAACAGCTGTCCCGATTCGGTTATTTCCCTCAGTTACAACCTGCTCAGTTATCCTACCCTGGCAGCTGTAAATAAGGGCACACCCAAACGTTACCAGTTAACAAAGCTTATTTCTGTTACCTACCGTTTAAAATAGTATGAACATCAGCGTAAGCATAACAACCATTTTAAACCGCATACAACAACCCGTAAACGCCAACTGGCTGTTTTTTTACCGCATAAACATTGCAGGCTTCGCCCTGCTTCACTTTATGGCTATCCAGCCCGATTTTGCCGATCTGTATTCTTACAAGGGCTACGTTTACCCGGATATCATGAATACAGCTGCCGATGGTATTAGCTTTACGTTAGTAAGTTTACAAGCTGCGTTAAGCAAAATTAGCCTGCACATAGGTTACGATACCCTCTTACTGTTTTGCCGTATTGCCTATCCCTTATCGTTGCTATTGCTTATTGCAGGCCTGTTTACACGTTTAAGCGCTATAGCGGCTTTGTTTTTTCAGTTGCTGCTCATACAGTCGATACACCTGTATCAATACGGTGTGGATGGCTTTACCACTTTCGCCCTTTTTTATTGCTGTGTGTTTCCGGTGGGTAGTGTTTACAGTTTGGATAGCCGCTGGTTTAATACCCCAAAGCAGGATGGCGCCATATACCTTTTTTTGTTGCAGGCGCATTTGTGCATAGCGTACTTTTTTTCGGGGTTCGATAAAATAATAGGTCCAACCTGGCGCAATGGCGAAGCGATATGGAAAGCCCTGCACAGCCACAATTATTATAGCATTTTTAGTTTAGATTTTATGGCCGGTACGCCATTTTTCTTTATCTCATGCTGGCTAACCATGCTGCTCGAGCTGGGGTATTTTGTATTTATGAACATGCGGGCTGCGCGCAAGTGCTGGCTGACCGGGATTATTGGCCTGCACCTGTTTATTGCGCTTTTTATGGGGTTATTCTTCTTCTCGGGCTTGTTAATTACACTTAGTTTGTGTGCTTATTATGTGCCGTATATGAAGTCTGAAATTCTGAATCGGAAGTCCTGAGCCGGAAAATTTACGGCTTTGACTCAGGGCTCCCCGTTTAGGACTTGTGCACTCCGCGCTCCCTGTTACACAGCCACCCGTCTGTCTGTACGAACGAACACTCCGTCAACTCAACAACACTCTTTGGGCACATTGGAACCTTTACAAACCAAAACCGGCAGTTCATGGCGAAAAAATGTGTGTTCGTAAGGTTAATTTGCCAAATACCTGCCAATGCTGCATTTTTAAGAAAATAATCACCTAAACCTTATCACTATGATTCTCCAATTTCAGCAAATTATCAACGCCTTCTTAGCCTACATCGATAGCGGCCGGATTTTTCGCGAACCGTTTAAATGGCTGTATATGCTGGCCTCATTTTCCTCGGCGCTATTTCCCATCATTATTATTTTTTTGGCATTTAAACACGGTTTGTTCGAAGGGCCTTTTAAAATTGTATTGGCCTTTTTGCTCATCTGGATGTTTATGCTGGTAGCAGGCGCCGTAGGTTGCCTTATTTGGTGGGATCGTAAGGACAAAGTTAGCAACCTAACCACCGGCGAACAGGAATTTGTGGCAAGCCCGGTATTTGCACACTATATTCAAACCGCAGGCGAAGTATTTGCTATTTATATGGCTGTTGTAGGCACAGGTATATCATTAATAAGCGGTGTTTTTTTAAGCGGCGATGGTTACGAGTTAAATTCTGTTTTGCCTTTTAACCCGTCAATTGGTTTTTTAGGTGTATTTGCGTTTCCGGTATTAGGCTATTTGATATTGGTATTTACCCGGTTTATTGCCGAGCAAATTAAAGCATTGGCTACCATTGCCAATAACACACGTAAAACGGGCTATTAATACAGTTCCAAATGAAAAAACTAATCAACCTTGTTGCTTCAATTATTTTAGTAACCTGCCTGGCATCGTGCAACAGCGGTGGCGGTGGCAAGTTTGTGGGCAAATGGAAACCTCTTAAAAACAGTATTTTGAACGGTGCGGGCCTTGTAGTTATTGAACGCGAAGGCGATGGATATAGCCTGTCAAACGACAATCCGCATAAAGTAATTGCCTCCCTTTTTTACAACCATGCCGATGATTGTCTTACCGGCGATGCAGGCGGCGTAACGTTAATTGTGAATTACCATAAAGACACCCGGCATATTACCATGGGGCCAAAATCATTGGGCATTATGGATCAATTGGTTGAGCTGGAAAAGGCCGAGTAGCAAGTTGCCTTTAAAATATAAAATACGATGGCACAAAACAGGTAGCGCGTTTAAGCTGATAAGGGTTAATAAATGCAATATTAATCCCAAACTGTTTTGCAGGATTGTTTCTTATTGTACTGGTGTGCCGCATCCGGAGATGAGTTCTGGCCCCACTGCTGCTATAGCAGAAATTAATAACCAGTCCGTTTCTTTCACGAATAAAAATAATCGGTTAAAAACTACGTGGTATTTAATTATTATGTTTTAATAATTATATTTATTGAAACTTAACATGTTATCACAACGACACGAAAATTTACCTGATTTTCTGGTCCGGCGTTATTTTTTTAAATAACAGGATGACGTTTTCTGCAATTAACCTATATATCTAAAAACAAAGTAATGAAAGTAAAATCTCTTTTAGTTTTAATTATTGTGGTATGCTGTTTAACCAATGCCTTTGCGCAGGAGCAAAAAATAGCCAAAGAGCAGGCAAACAGGATAATAGAAGCGTATAAAAGAAACGCCCGCACCTTTATGAACCTTGAAGTATGCGGCGATCCGTACGACGGACCTGTTTACATATTAAAACAAACCGAGAACTATTCGTTAGACAGGTTGATAACCATAAGTCCGCAGCAGGAGGCTGATTTGGGCCTGAAAATGTTTCATGAAACACAGGAAGCCAATGTGGTTAACAACCCTAAGGATGTAGCTATGCTGCGCGATATGGTGGCAAAGTTAGCCACTGTTTCGTCAAACCCGGGGCGCACCTATCATGTATACATTATCAAATCCGACCAGATTAATGCTTTTTCTACAATTGGCGGGTATATTTACGTAACATCGGCTTTGCTGAATTTTGTTGATACCAAAGATGAACTGGCTTTTGTGCTGGGGCACGAAATGTCGCACATTCTTAACGGCCACGTGGTACGTAAAATAAAGAAAATTGCATTTTTAAGCAATTTAGGTCAGAAATTGAGTTACCAGCAATTCTCCACCATTGCCCTTGATTTAAGTATGCAATTATCAGCGCCTTTTGATCAGATTGACGAATATGATGCTGATAAATCGAGCCTGCAACTGGTAAATAAAGCCGGTTACGACGAAACCGCATTTAACGCTTTCTTTATGAAGCTGGAGCGTTATGACAGGAAAGACCTGCTGAGCCGTTTTATGTCAACCCACCCATCATCGGCCAACCGCCGTAAATGTTTAAATAAATTAATTGCAAAGTAATTAATAGCCCGTTTTTATTATGATACTAAAAATTGATGAATTAAACATTAGCCGCCAAATTACCGAAGGTGAGGTGGTTTCGATAGGGCGCACAGGTCATGGTCAGAACATCGAACTGGATAGTGGCGAAGTGTCAAGGGAACATGCCGCTGTAAAGTTGGAGGGTGGGAAAATATGGGTATTGGATAAAAAAAGCACCAATGGTACGCTGGTTAACGGTCAGCGTGTAAAATCCGAAGCATGGCACCAGCTTGGCACAGGTGATAACTTGAGTATTCGTGGCTTTAATTTTAGTTTTGTTGATCCGCAGGCCAGGCCGAGGCCCGAACCAAATCACCAATCAAGCCCTCCCCCAAAGCCTCCCGGCGGAGCGCCCAATACCGATTTAAATGCCAGGTTTACCGAGCTGGTGCGGCTTAAACTACCTATAAAAATAGGCCGTTATACCGAAAACAGTACTAATGACATTATACTACCTGATTTAGTTCCGGATGATAAAATTGTTGGCCGCTACCACGCCGAAATCACGTTTAACGATGGAAAGTATTGGATTGAGGATCTCGATTCAAAAAACGGCACCTATGTAAACGATGAGCGGATACCTTCGCGGCAGCCACGGCCCATTGATAAAAAGGATACCATACTTATACACCTTCATTATTTTAACCTGGCCGAAGGGTATAAAGATTTGCGGCAGGAGGTTGCTATTAGGGCTGAAGGAATAGGAAAAACTTACGCTAACGGCTTTGTTGGGCTAAACCCAATGACAGTGGAAATTCCTTATAAGCAAATTGTGGCGTTGATGGGTCCTTCCGGTTGCGGTAAATCAACACTGCTAAAGGCCCTTAACGGCGATAGCCCGTCGAGCTCGGGTAATGTGTACATACATGGATTGTCGTTACGTGAAAACTATAGTCTTTTGAAACAAAAGATTGGCTATGTACCACAGGACGACATAATTCATAAAGAGCTATTGGTTGAAGAAACCCTTTATTTGGCGGCGAAACTTAGGCTGCCTGACGATACCCCTGTCAGCGATATAAACCAGCGGATTACTGATGCATTAAACAGCTTGAATTTCGATGATGATATCCGAACTGTGCCGGTTTGGAAGCTTTCAGGAGGGCAGCGTAAACGGGTTTGTATAGCTGTAGAATTGTTAAGCAAACCTACTATTTTATTTTTGGATGAGCCGACGTCGCCTCTTGACCCTGAAACGATTGAAGAGTTTTTACTCTCGTTGCAAAAATTAGCTGAAAATGGTACTACGATTGTAATGGTTACCCACAAACCGGAAGACCTGAACTATGCAGATAAGGTTATTTTTATGGCTGCAAAGGGCTATTTTGTGTATTATGGCAGTAAAGATAAAGAAACAAAAAAGTTCGATGGATTGACTAAAAAATTCGGAGTGGATAACATTATTAAGGTTTATACGATATGTGGAGATAAAGAAAAGGATAAGGATAAAGTAAAAAACAAAGCGCTTCAAGCAGCTTTTGTGGAAAAATACTATATAAAACCAAATGAGCGCATTATAACAAGGCCGCCAAGTAAAGGGATTAGTATAGACAAGAAAAAATCGTTGTTATTGCAGTTTTATTGGCTTTCTAAACGTTATTTCAAAATTAAAATAAGTGATAAGCAAAACCTTTATCTTTTATTAGCGCAGCCGTTTATTATTGCTGGTTTGGTCGGATTTATATTCCATTCGGTAAATGTTCAGGTAATGATGCTTATAGCAATATCGGCTATATGGTTTGGTGTAAGCAATTCTTCAAAAGAAATTGTCAGCGAATCTGCAATATATAAGAGAGAGCGGATGTTTAACTTAAATATCCATACTTATATCTTATCAAAATGGGTTGTATTATCCCTGATTTCTATTGTACAGGTAATCATCTATATCGCTATCATTCACTTAAGGTTTTATAAAAGCGACGTTTTGGGAAGTTTCGCAGATAACGCATTACTCATGTTTTGCGTTGCATCATCTGCTACTTTGCTTGGTCTTTTTCTGTCATCATATTTTAGCAGCACCGAAAAAGTTTTAACAGTTGTTCCAATTGCACTGATGCCTCAGATAATGTTAGCCGGGGTGGTTGAACATATAGGAACATTAAAAGTTGACATTTTAAGCTATTTTACGCTTGGACGCTGGGGAACGGAAGGGTTTCTAAGAATACAACATCAAGAAATAACCATGCTTGTAATAAAAGACATGGGTAAACCCCCGGAGAAGGTTTCTGTACTTACAGAATATTTTTATAATAGCTCGCTTATACAAAGCAACGAGCAAATAACGAGACTGTTTGAGGGTATTCATTCAAACATATTCGTCATCCTGTTCATCAGCATCATCATGTACATATTAACTTATTATTCCTTAAAAAAGAAAGATACGATATGATGACGCAAACCTATAGACCGGCAAAATTCGACATAAAAAGACTTACTTTTTTTTGTGCGATGACGATGTTGTGCTTCGCTATCAGTTCATGCATGAAACGGCCGGTGTTTATTAAAGTTGAATCGGTAAAGATTGGGTCACTGAAAGATTCGGTGCTACAAACCTTTGTTAACTTTAAAGTTTATAATCCCAATAGTGTAAAATCTTATTTAACGGCCTCCAACATTAAAACCTATTATAAGGACAAATTGGTTGGCAGCAGTGTTATCAGCAACGAAGTGGTTTTGCCTGCTAAAGATACGGTGATCATCCCCCTCGTATCATCTATAAACCTATGGAACCTGGCCGGCGTATTTCCCGAAATTTTAGCGAGCGACTCGGCCACCTTCCGTATTGAGGGCGATAATAAAGTTAAGGCCCTGGGGATAAACTGGAACATCCCAGTAAAAGATAATATAAAACTGAACATAAAACAGGAAGTGATTGCCCAGGTTGATGAAACTTTTAAAAGCAACGCTAATTTCAAGATCAAAGAAGTAAAGCTAACCCAATTACCGGGGCTTAATAAAACAGCGTTTCATGTGGTGGTACAGGTAAAAAACAGCTTCCCGTTTGATTATAGCCTGTTGAATATGGATTTGGCTATTTACCGCAAGAACGGAACAAACCCCATTGCCCACTGGAAACTGACCAATACAATAGCTCAAAAGGCAGGCGCGGTTGTCAATATCCCGATTAGTATTGAAGTTGATAATTTAAACGTTTTGAGCGAAGTGAGGCTGTCGGATATTTTGCATCCCAATATGGAAATTTTACTGAAAGGCGAAGCGGTAATTGGTATTGGTGGCCATACATTCACTGTACCTGTTGAAGAGACCACTAAAATAAGCCTGAGTAACTTAACCGGACTAAATTTTTAAAACATGACCGAAGCACAATTAATTGAGGGACTAAAAAACGGCGATGAAGCGTGTTTTAAATATTTGTACAAGTATTATATACCCGATGTAAAAAGGTATATATTAAAAAATAGCGGCGATGAGGACAATGCCAAAGATATGTTTCAGGAGGCGGTTATTGCTTTATTAGGCAACTTACGCAGTGGGAAGTATGCACATCAAAATAATTTGAAGGGCTATTTTTTACGAATTGTAAGAAACAAATGGCTGGACAGGATTGACAGAGGCGAGGCAGATGATACACCGCTAATTAACGAGCCCGTTGGCGAGGATAAGCCATTTGAGTTTCCGGGGCTAACGTTGGGTAAGTACCTGAAACAGGCTTTGCAAAAACTGGGCGATCCCTGCAAATCCTTAATTATCGCAACAGTTGTTTTAAAGAAAAGAATGGAACGGGCAGCGCTGGACTTTGGCTATGCCGATGCACATTCGGCAAGGCAGCAAAAGTTACGATGCCTTAAAAAACTAAGGGAATTGATTGACCCGCAGTTATTGATGGGTTTAATTTAGAGAGATTATGGAAGAGGATTTGAACGATATTGACATTATTGATAAGTACCTGAGCGGCGAACTTAACGAAGCTGAGCAACAGCAATTTAAAAACCGCTGCTTAACCGATAATGACTTTAAAAATGAGGTTGAGATATACCGCAAAATATACGAAGGCCTTGAACAGGCATCGGAAGCTGATTTAAAAGACAAACTATCGGCCTTGCTTGATGAATATGAGCAGGAAGACGTATTGACCGGAAATAATCACGATAATGTACGCCCCATAAATTGGCGAAAAACGATTTATATGTTAAGCGGCATTGCAGCATCGGTATGTTTGTTTGCCGTTGTATATTGGTACTATCAGCAAAGCAATATAAAGGGGAGTCAGTATGCCGGAAGTAAAAGACCGGCGAAAGATAGCCCGCAAATTGCGCGTGTTAATGGAGGGCATAAAATACATGTTCAATTGCCGACCGACAGCGGTGGCAAAAATCAGATAAATCCATATATAAACAGCACTACGGCGTTTACAAGCGAAATGCGGCTATCGGCAAATGCTATACGGCAGGCAAATTACCCGCAGCCGCTGAGCTATACTTTTAACGATGAAACACTTACACTATATGGAGATCCGCTGCTTGGTATGATGAAATTGAGTGTAATTAAGAAGGATACGCAGTATTACCTTGTTTACGATGATGCGGTTTACCAATTAAATAATACCAGCATCATAAGCCCGCTGATAAAGCAAAATATCCGGATAAATAATACCGGGCATGCAATCGACCTAAAGGTAACTGTTCAAATAGCGCCTCAGCAATGTACAGTTTATACTACTGCGCCTTTCGGGGTGCTTATAGCGCCAGACAGGGCCGGTAACAAGTATTATTTTACCAAACAAAATGATAAAAATATGCTGGTATTGCAAGGGAATTTCAATGCTGAAAATTGTATATTAGTAAACCTTACCAAGGATGGTTTAACCAACTGGTATGTAGTAGCCGGATCGCATGTTTTTATAGTTGGGAAGTTTACGGATAAACCAGCGCCACTAACCGAATTATCGGGCGTTGAAAGCGCCGAAGCACGCATGTTTATTAAACGCCCCCCTGTTCAGGTAACTGTTTTATCACCTTAAAATGTATTGACAACAAAACCAATCAACCTGATATAACCACAAGAAATCACAATATGAAACTTAACCAATATGAATGGGACCCCGAAAAAGATTGGATAGGCGAAGGCGCATTTGCCGAAGTATTCCGAGCCAGGGATAACTTGGATAATTATGTTGCATTAAAAAGCTACACTGTTTCATTGGCCAAAGGAGACAATCAGGCCGCGTTTAAGAGTAAGTATTCGTTAGAAGCTGAGTTTAAAAAGGGCAGGGACCTGGCACATACGAATGTGATTAAGTATATCGGGCTTGATTATATTGTGCATACCAACCACATGCAACGTGAAACAAATTACCCTGTATTAATTATGGAGTATGCTGATGGCGGAAGCCTTGAGGAGCGGATAAGAAGGGCGTACCCTACCGCCACCGATGAAACCACAATTATAGCGATTGGTATTGATGAGACGCTAACTATTATTAAAGAAGTTCTGGACGGCCTGGCATATATGCATAGCCAGGATATCATACATCGTGACCTTAAACCTGCTAATATCCTTTTTAAAAAAGACCGGAAGGGACATCCGGTAGTTAAAATAACCGATTTTGGCATTAGCAGGGATAACCTCGCAAGCGTTTCCGAATCGGCGACGGCTGGTGTTGGCACCGCCAGTTACATGGCGCCCGAGCAATTTGCAAAAAAGGCTTATGGCTTAAACGGCACTATCAGCAATCGCACGGATGTTTGGGCGGTTGGGGTCATACTTTACCGCATGCTCACCGGCAAATTGCCGTTTGTTGGGGGCGACTATGATGAAGTGGAAAAAGCCGTTTTAAATACGGAGCCTGATTACAGCAAAGTGCCGTTTCAATTTCAGGCTGTTATTAAGGGGTGCTTCCAAAAGCACGCTGCTAACCGGGTACCTGATGCAGTCGCGGTTTTAAGAATGCTGAATAGTGCACCACCTCCTTCGCCGCCTTCATCTTCGTTGCAATTGAGGGAAACTATAATCCTCATGGTCACAGCTATTGTTATTGTTGCCGTAATTTCATTAGGGGGAAGATTCGGCTGTAACGGACATGTTAATTCAAGTGCAGTAGATAGTGCCATGACCGCAGATTCAATTATCAAAGCGGATAGTGCCGCAAAAGCTTCAGCGCCGAAGGCGGATAGTGCGAAAGTGGATACAATGCGAAAAGATACAACCCAAAAAAAGTAGCATAATAAACGCATTAAAAACAGACGCAAGTCATTTTAACTCGCTGCTTTGTGGAATCATGAAGAAACCAGATGACATTTTCAATTTAACCCTATATACATACAAACAGCACAAATCAACACTATAATCATCTCACAAAAACACAGGTATGAAGCTTAATCAATATGAATGGAACCCCGAAAATGATTTAATAGGCAAGGGTGCATTTGCCGAAGTATTTAAGGCGTCGGCACCCGGGGGGCACTTTGTAGCGCTCAAAATATATTCAGAAGCAGTAGCTTCCACCGGCAGCAACGGCTCGCTTAAAGGGAAATACTCGCTGGAAGAAGAGTTTGAAAAAGGTTACGACCTGGCTCATACTAACGTGATTAAATATATCGGGCTTGATTATATTGTGCATACCGACCATGTAAACCGCCAGGCCAGCTATCCTGTGATAATTATGGAGTACGCCGACGCAGGTACGCTTGAGGATAAATTTAAGGCCGGCGAGCTTGTTGCTTTAAATGAAGCCAAAGTAGAGAAAATTGCCATGCAGATACTGCGCGGCCTTACTTATTTAAATGACCAGGGCATTATTCACCGCGACCTGAAGCCTGCCAATATTTTATTTAAAACAGACCGTACCGGTCGCGAGATTGCAAAATTGTCGGACTTTGGTATCAGCAGGGACGTGTTAAACAAAAAAGGCGCTGACTTTATGTCGACAACTACCGGCATTGGCACCAGCTTGTATATGGCCCCAGAGCAGTTTTTGAAAAAAACTTATGGCCTGGATGGTGGTATTAGCAACCGCACGGATATCTGGGCCTTTGGTGTGATGTTGTATCGCCTGCTAACCGATAAATTGCCCTTTGGCAATGACGCAAAGGACTATGAAGGGGTGCAACAATCTATCCTGTATGCCGAACCTGATTACAGCACTATAGCACCCAAATACCAGGCTGTGCTTAAAGGCTGCCTGCAAAAATATGCCGAAAAACGCCCTGCAGGCGAGGCTGATGTAATTGCATTGTTTAACAACCAGCAACCATTAGCAAAACCTTTTGATGCCGGAGCCACCGTTGATCGCAGTGCACCTGTGGAGGAAAAGAAGGCTTTTGACCCGAATGCAACCGTAGACCACAGTGCGGCCGAACCTGTAAAAAAACCGGCGGGATCGTACGTTCCGCCTGTTAACAAGGTTAACACGCCGCCGCAATGGCGCGGGGTGCCACCACCGGTAACAAAATCGGGCGGCAACAACTACATTACTTTTACTTTTATTGGGATAGGGGTAGCAATTACCATATTAATTATTGTGTTAAGCTGGCCGCGCTCGGGCCATGGCGGAACTCAGAATACCGACTCGGCAAAAATGGATAGCACTGCTGTGGCAAAAGATACTTCAATAAAAGTTGATACCGCTGCTAAAATGACAGCGGATACCACAAGGCTATCCAGTTCGGCTACAGATACGGCGGCATCTGGCTCGGGCACGGCAAGCTACGTGGTGGGTAAGCTTTTTAACAAAGGCGGTTCGAGCGAGTATAGATATACCGGGTATGTAAGAAACGGGGTTCCAAACGGCCAGGGTACGCAAACCTATACCGCCCATGGCGATAAATACAAGGGTAATTTTGTAGACGGTTATTCATCTGGATATGGCACCTACGTTACCAGCACCAGTACCTACGAAGGCGATTGGAAAGATGACCAAAAAAATGGTAACGGAACGACCACTTTTACCAATGGGGACAAATACGTAGGCGAGTATAAAGATGATAAAATAGAAGGGCAGGGAACGTTCACTTATGCTGATGGCAATAAGTATGTGGGCCAGTATAAAGCCGGGAAGAAGGACGGGTACGGCACTTATTACTGGCCCAACGGAGAAAGGTACGAGGGATACTGGAAAGCCGACAACCGTGAAGGAGAAGGTACCGCTATACACTCGGACGGCACCAGCTATAAAGGCACCTGGTTAAACGACAAAAGAAACGGCTATTTTAAAGAATATGATAAAAATGGCAACCTGACCGGGACGAATCAGTACGAAAACGGCAAGATAAAAAATGATTGACGGGATTGGTTTTCAAGCAAAAAAATAATTAAAAAAAATAGATGAAAAATGATGACGTTTTTTAAACCCAACCTATATAGTGTAAACGAAGTTCTGCAATACCAATGTTGAATGGCAGTTTTATACTAAAAACGTAAACAACATGATCAGCATAAAACAAATAAGTTATATAAATAACATAGGGCAAAGACCACAGTTAGAAGATTCTATTTACCCACAGCCCGGCAACGCTTCTGCGCTGGATGATCTGTTTATGGTATGCGACGGCGTGGGCGGCGAAAGTACGGGCGAAGAGGCCAGCCGGATAGCCTGTGAAGAGTTTCCGGCTTATTTTCGAAGGGTCCCAATAACGGGAGGGCAGTTAAAAAAAGAATATATACAGGAAGCCCAAAAACAGGTGTTGGGCAAAATGCGCGAGTTTGCTCAGCAACATCCCGAAGCGCAAAAGATGAGTACCACACTAACGCTCGCCCATATTAGTCAAAACGAAATTTCGGTAGCCTGGTGCGGCGATAGCAGGATATACCATATCCGCGATCGGCAGGTAATCTGGCGATCAACCGATCATTCCCTGGTAGCCAATTTAGTAAAACATGGCGAAATCACCGAAGAAGAAGCCCGAACCCACCCCCAACGAAATGTAATTACGCGCAGCCTGAGCGCATCGGGCCACGTTTCGGAAATTGATATTCACCACATCAAACATATTTACAACGGCGATTATTTGATGCTATGTACGGATGGCGTACTGGAACAAATTGACGAGGACCGTTTAAAAGATATTTTAAAGACTGATGTTAAAGATAAAGCCGCGGCCTTTTTGTATTACTGCGAAGGAAAAACCAAGGACAATTTTTCACTTTACCTGCTCCAGTTGGAGGCCGACCGGCAGCTACCGCCTCCCCCGGATAAAAAAAGAAACACTTTCATTATTCCCATTTTAATAGCGTTGATGGTGCTTGCGTTGGCAGCCGGACTATTTTTATTTAAAGGGACAATTCAGAAGGTACTTTCGGGTAAAAAAATGCCTGATAGTTTGGGCACCCCGGTAAAACCCGACTCTTTACCTCACGATAAAACAAACGCTACTAAAGGTTCGCCTTCGGCACACCAGCCTATCGATACCAGCGACAATGACCAAACGGATACGGTTACCACATTAAAACCTGAAAAGGCCGATCAGCAAATGGATAGTGTTAAACGTGGTCTTAAAAAAATTGGCGATAAATTTAAAAGCCACCCAATTTTGACAACACCAGGAAAACATAAAGAGCCAGGAACAAACGCTGAATCTAAAAATGACAAACCCAAACCAGACCCCTCTTCGGTTCCACCAGTAACACAACAAAACAATTAAAAATCGGCTTTATAAAACATTGAAACAAAATGCTTTCCGGCCTGTAATCTGTAAGGCAGCCGTGGGCGTAATTCACATTGTCTCATGAATTAAAAAACGATTTGCTATCCTTCGCTTCGCTCAAGGACGACAAAAGAAAAAAAGGCGGTCGTGAACATTGTGAAGTTGCGACAATTTGAATTGCACACGCAGCAACATAGTTTTACCGGCTGAATTTTCTTGCCTTTGTTTGTATCCACCTCCCCCAACGCCAATTTAAATTGACCAACGCTGATAATTTGGAGCCTTAACGAGCTGTCGTTTTTAAAACAATGTTATTGGGGTGTCAAAAGCTTTTTTAAACCAATTGTCAACTTGGTCGCAGGTAAAAACAATGAAAATTATCAGCGGCTATGGCAAGCGTTAGTCTTTTAATTATATCAATTAACTGCTAAAACGATCAAAGCCCCCCTCCGTAATCCGGAGAAGGGCTTTGCTAAAGGAGTTGAGAGTCTCCTCTTTTATTCGGCGGCTATTTTATTTATAGCCTATCATAAAATAAACCTTAGAGCCGTAGTTAGGCGTGTTCGAGCTGTAATTTTTAACCTTTATAGTTAGGGTACGGGTGTACGAAGGTGTAAAATTTACTTCGGCAAACCTGTCGGTGCTGGTATCTTTATCGTACTCATAACCATCGGGGGTTAGTATTTCAATATCTACATCTGTTACATCCATATCTTCCGAAAGCGCTACGATATCGTACTGCACCCCGGCGTCAAATGTAAAGGTTTTGGTAAAATACTCGCCCTGCTCAAGCGGGCAGCTCCACTCCTGGCCTATACCGTAGCCGTAGCTCTGGAGCAGCAGCCTCACGGAATTGTAAGTAACTCCTGGCAATGGCTTTGCATTAGTAATGGTTGCCAGGCTGATGAATAAACCGATGATAAACAATGTCTTTTTCATGATGATTAAAGTTAAAGTGTTAATATTTAGTGCTTTTACATCTATATATAGGCGGGTTTTAAAAATGTCACTCAAAAAATTTAATTTTTTTTATTTTTTTTAAAAACACAAAAAAAGCCGGTCAATAATTGACCGGCCAGCATGATTTTGTTTTATATTTTGTCAGTTGTTTAAATACGTTTTCTTCAGTTTTGAATAAGCACTGCGGTTGGCTCTATCCTTGTTAAATTCAACAAAAAATGCTTCTTCCTCGGGTTTAATATCCTCTTTGGTTAACAGGTGTGTGGCAAAAGCTTTTTCAAAAAGCTCAAGCGCACCGTTAAAGCGGCCAATTTTTGCATTATAACAACCCAAACCATATAAAGCTTTGCCGTTATTGGCCGATAAAGAAATAGCCTGGTTAAAACTGTTAACCGCTAACGAATCCTGATTGGCAAAAAGCTGCGCCCTGCCGTAATCTGCATAGAATGCAGTATCGGTTTTAGCACTTTCTGATTTATTATATTCGTTAAAATCGGTTAAAGCAACCGTGTACGATTTACTTTTAAAGTAGCTTAACCCTCGTAAATAATACTTGTTTTTAATGATGTTCAGCGTGTCTAACTGAATTACACCTGTAAAAGCGGCAATAGCCGGCGCATAGTTTTTCAGTTTGTGATTAGCAATACCGTTACTATAATAATAACGGTAATCGGGTTTTATTTTTAAGGCAGCGTTAAAATCATCTATAGATCTTGAAATTTCATTTTTATCAAAATAAATACGGCCGCGATAGTAAAGCGCGTCAGAATTCTTTTCATCCAAATCAAGCGCCTGGTTTAAGGTAATCAGCGAGTTGGGGTAATCAAATGTATAATAAAGCGTTTGCCCATATAGCACATGTACTTTGGCCTGGTCGGCTATAATTTCCTTTAGTGCAATAGCATTATTCCCCTTTTTGGCATCGTCGTAACCTATTTTTAACAACGTTAAAGCACCCGTATAATCCTCGCCTGCCTTTGTATATTTTTGCTGCAGCTGGAGCGTATTCCCTCTTTCGATAAAGGCCTGCACATTGCTATTATCCACGCGGATTGCTTCCGAAAAACTGCTGATGGCTAAATCGTTTTCGTTAATACTGGCGTGTGCCAATCCGTTTTTAAAATAAGCATCCGAGAAATCGGGTTTGCAGGCAATGGCCTGTGTGTTTAGCGTTATTGATTCCCGGTAACTGGCAGCAGCATCGGTTAAATTATTTTTTTCCTTTAATTCGCCGGCTGTAGTCAATCTTATCCCGGCTTTTCCGTGCAGGGCCAAAGCGTTACAGTTCCTTATTTTAAGTGCGTCGTTAAAGGCACTGTCGGCAGCGGTAAAATCATGTTTCGAGGCCAAATCCTGCCCTGCAAAAAAATACTTGTAGCTAATTGAATCTATAACAACAGATTGCGCGGGTTCAATCCCCAATTTCTCGGCTGCGGCGAAGTCTAAACCGGCTTTGTAGTTATTTTTTGTCTTTACGTAATTTAGTCCGCGATAGTAAAAGGCCTGTTTATTTTTATCGTTTAGTATAATGGCCGAGTCGAGGTCTCGCTGCGCACCGTCAGTTTTATTAAGCTGATATAATAATTCGCCCCGGGCAAAATAAAACGAATCGGCTTTGGGACTTAAGGCAATGGACCGGGTATAATCATCAATTGCACCGGTATAATTTACAGCCATATCTTTGTACTTCGCTCTTTTGGCATAGTAACCCGGTGTTTCGGGAGCATCATCTAATACACTGTTAATAAGGGCATCATAATCGGTAATAGCGGCAATAAAATCATGCTTATATTTAACCAAAAAATCGGCCCGGGCAATATGTGCATCGGTATAGTTTGGGAAGGCGGCAATTGCCGCGTTAAAATTTTCGGCGGCTTTGTCAGCTAAACGAACATCGTTTTGTTTATTTTCCAGCAGCTTTTCATACGCCATCGCCTCGATATAATACAACTCTGGAAAATCGTTTTTCGAGAACTTGTTTTCCTTTAGCCCCAATACGCGTTCACATTCTTTTATAGCATCATCAGGGACACCGGTTTGCAATATATTTTTAGGATAATCAATGGTAGTCAGCATTTTGGTTAAATAGTCAATGTCGGGCTGTAGCGATGCATCGGCTTCACCTCTTAGGTTATTGGCCCGCCGGTAAGATTGTATCGCCTCAGTGTATTTATGCTTACTTTTGGCATCATCGCCCTTATTTTTATAATTTTTATAGGTGTTTTTTGCGATCTCGCCTTTTACATAATTGATTTTTATAGTTAATTGTGGCGAAAACCGCACTAGATCTTTGGCTTTTTCCAATATTTCGAGCGCAGGGGCAAACTGATTGTTTTTAATGAGTGAATCAGCCGATTTGACATAATTTAATGATTTCGTTTCAATCCGCTTTACTGAATCGGCTCGTACAATACTATCGCGTTTAAGAATGACAGCCAGCGAATCCTGCGGAATAGTTTGCGTTTCCATAGTTACCGGCACATTATTTTCCGACGATTCTATGGGATTTGCAGGGTTGTAAAAATTTACACCTACAATAAAAGCATTCCAGTTTTTCCCGCTTCCACGCTCCAATCTAATCACTGCCTCGCGCTGCCTAATGGAATACGTTGAATTATTTATTTTATATTTACTATCAAACCGCGAACTAAACCTAACCCTCACGAATAGAAAGTCTTTAAACTTAATGCCCGAAACATAGTCGATAGTAAGTTTAATACTCCCCATGGCCTTTACATATTTAATATCGAGGTCGTTTAAATATTTATCAACAGGCATGTCAATAGTTTTTCCGAGGTCAGCAGCAGGGTCAACATCACTTTCAAAAATAGCCTTGTCATCATAAAATAATTTATCGGTTGATGGCAGGTAGCTGCTGTCAATGGCTGCGGTCAGTTCGCTTTTGGTGATGCCTGGTGTTGATACAAAGTTGAGCAAACCCGCCAAAGTGTGTACCGCATCTGATGCTTTTACATTTATTTCCCGGGCATCTTTTACAAAAATTTTCTCCTGAGCCTTAACATTCGCTAAAATGCTTATTGCCGCCAGTATAATCACAAACGTCCTTCTTTTCATTTTTCTTTTCCAATTTTCATAATGGTACTTTGGTAAGCTTACTAATCAGCCAGCCTGAATTTCTGGACTGCCTGTCGAACTCATTTACTTCAAAAACCCAACCGCTAATCTGGTAAAATTTGTAATTTAAAGATACCGCTCTTTTTACAACTAACCGATTGTTAACTACCTCATTTATAAAGGTTGGTAAATCGTTAGTGCCCTCGCTTACCGTTTTTACATAATAGTTTTCGATGTTTATTTTGTCCTTCGATACCAGGTCGATATTCATAAACCGGGTAGCGTGACTAAACGGATGGAGAGAGGTTTTTGGATCTCTGGCAACCGGTACGGGGGTTAACGGGCGGTTGGCAATACTATCCGTTAACCGTTGTTGTTTTAAAAAACCAGCTTCGGCGCCGGTTATTACCCATTTTGAACTTTCGTCGGGCAATTTTTTAATTTTTAGCGTAAGCAAAACAGTTTGCGGTTTTCCTTTCCAGTTAACCGAACATACCAATTTGGCGCACCAGCTATTATCAAAAAAATTAATATAAACCGGCCTTTTCTTATTGTTAACCTGGTTAATAAAGCTCTTAATATCGCCGATATTCCAGCTTTTACTTTCGGCATTAAACAGGCTTTTAAGTAATACTTCGCGGGTTAAAACTGCCGATGAGTTGTACTTTTTAGCATAAAGCTTAATCAGTGTTTCGTCTTTATTGTTAAACCTTTCAATAAACTCGTCAACCTGTTTTACGTGCCAGGCAAAATCAGTTTCATACTCGTTAGCATTAGCTTGCGAAAAGGAAATGCTGCATTTGCATACCAGCAACAATAAAATAGCATATTTACACATACCGGCCGGTGTTAAAACGTCAATTAAAAGTGTTAACCATTTTAACCGTTTCCTTCACCCCGATATCTGATAAATAAACATCCCATTTGTTTTTCAAAACCCCGTCGGCTTCAACTTTGGTGTAGTTTTTTAAAACTACGGTTATGTCTTTTTTGGTGAGATCACCATACGATAATTTACCATCAATAAAGCCTTCAAATTTCTGCACAAAAGTAACTACGCTATAAAAATTGCCGTCGGCACCCCGCCTAAATTCGGGCACGTATGTAATATCCACATACTGAATAACCACTTTATCAAAATGACCATACAAATAAGTAAGGTTTGTTAAATAAGTGCGAATATTGGTTTTAGTTATCTTTTTTGTATTGCTATTTGATACCTCAACACTTGCATTTTCATTCACAAATAATTTGCAAGCCATATCAACTCCCTTGTTTTTATCGGCCCGGCTGGTGTTTTTATTGGTGATGAGGGTGATGTAGTTTGATAGCTCGGTGGTTTTTTGCAAGGCCTTTTCTTTAAACATTTTCATGTCAACCTTTACATGTCCAAGTTTTTCATCGTCAATCGTGGTCGAGTCGGCCCATTTCACTTTTTTCGACGTTTTTTTTGAGCTCCTGGGAGCCTTAGGGTCGGCCGGTAGTTCCTGCGCTACCGCACCATAGACTATAATGAATAGTACCACCGCGCAGAGCAGTTTTTTTAGTGTTGATGATAGCATTTGTTAGTTTATATGGTTAATTCTATTGTTCATTAATTAAGCGCAATTTTTCTCTCGCAAGGTTCCGCGCGTTTGCATCAGGCGCATTTTCGGATACCCAGGTAAGGTATTTGTAGGCTTTAAAAACATCTTTCTTTACTTCTTTGCCACCGTTAGCGTATATCAAACCCACACCATACATAGCCGAAGGGTTTTTTTGCCCGGCCGATTTTAAATACCACCTCAAAGCAACACTATCGCTTTGTGCAACACCTAACCCCATGTAATACAGGTTACCCAGCATACATTCAGATTTATCATTCGCAACCGCAGCATCCGACGATGTAAATGCATCAAAGGCATTTTTATAATCTTTTTGCTGGTAAAAATCGTTGCCCTTATTATACAAATCTGCCGATGCCTGCCTGGTTTTATCGGCACCTACCGGACTTAATGCTTCCTGGCGTGCTTTATCCATTGCGGGCTTTTTTGAAATAGTATTGTAAATTATATAAGCAAGCACCAAAATCACGGGCACTACTATAGCCACTGCTAAAATAGCGGGCCCGCTCGAACCCTTAACTAAGTCGACAATTGGTTTTGTAATTTTACCGAAGCTAAACTTTTGTTTTTGTGTTCCTGGTTCCGTCCATGGTTGTGTTTCGGGGATAGGCACCGGTTCTTTTTGTACTATTGGCGGCGGCGCAGTTGCTTCAGTCTTGGCTGCAACGAACGTGCCATTAATGATTGCCGATAAAGTTTGGAGGGCCAGGGTTAAAGCTGCCGCATCAACATTATTAAATACCGTATCGCTACCAGCGCGCAACGCGCTATCTTTTGCGATGGCGTTTAACCAAATCATCAGATTTTGGCTGTCGTGAACGATGTCTTCCCGTAAATTTCTGTCTTTGTTAGCCTCCTGGGCCAATTCCGCCGGGTTAACAAACAGGATACCATTTAAATAAAAAGGATATCCGGCATAAACTCCATAAGCAAACTCCAAAAACGAGGCATAGTCATTGCCATTAGGCAATTTTGCGGCATCGGCAGGATTTGATTCTTTTAACCATAACTGAATTTTGCCTGCCTCAAAGTCAGCGAATACCTTATCATAATAGCTGTAATCGGCAAAACTTTTGTACAACAGTTCTTGTGTATTTGTCGAGGTATCGTCGCCTACGCGATAAGGTAGCGACGGATTGAGATAATATACTATTTTGAGATACCGGTTAACTATGTCAGCTTCCGATTTGTATATTTTAAGCAACCTAAAAACCTTGTTGACATCGTTTTTAGTTAGTGTGTTAACATTTGTTTTTAATTGCACGTCATCGGCTAAGTATTGTTGTGCCCTGGCCGGATTATCAAAAAGCACTTGCCCAAGCTGCGCCAAGCTGCTCACTTTTTCGTCAAAAATAACTATATATAAGCCTTCATCAGCGCTTGCAGTTGGCGCAGCGGCTATAGGTTGCTGATAAAGTTCACGGGGTTTAGTTTCGTTAAAAACCTGTTCGGGGATACGGGTAGCCGAACCGGCGAAATCAGTATTAGCGAAACCGCTGTCAGTTTTAACCGGTAAATCAACAGGGCGGGGCGCCGGTGGTTGTTGAAAAGGAGGTCCTCCATAACCCATATTACCAGCAGCTGCCGAAGGAATCTTACTATTAGCTTTATTTACAGCTATAAGCGCCCAAATAACACATACAGGCATAACAAAAAGATATCCAAAGCCCAAAGTCACCACTGTAATTAATCCTCCTGCAAAAAACATTACAACTCCGCCAGTAACAGAGGCGTAAAGGAGTCCAAGAGGACCAAAGAGGAACGCAAGAATAAAAGCAACGCCTGCACTTTTCTGCTTCCCTACAACAATAATTGTTTGCTGGTATTGTGGTTGCTGGTTTTGATAATTAGGTGTATTAGGTTGCATATAATTTGTGATGGAATAAGGTAAATTATTTAATAGCCTGTTGGCAATAATCGGTTCGGTATCAAATCTCAACTAATATAAGAAGAGATATTTAATAATCAAGTGATTATCATAAATGATTTGGAATTATAAACAAACACTTATATATTTAAAATCTGGATTCCATTTGCCTTAAACCGAATTCAACAAACGTGTATTCTACCTAACATACTTATTATAATTACTGCTTTATATACCTAATACATTGATAAAAAATGGCATTGATAGATTTTGTACGATGGGAAACGGAACCCGGCAAGAACCCGATATACGCATGGAAATATCGCGACAACGAACGCCCAAACAATAACCTTAGCACTCTTACCCAATTAATAGTAGCCGAATCGCAGGAAGCGGTATTGTTTACCAAAGGACAAATACTGGGCAAGTTCGGACCCGGGAAACATACGTTAAGCACCGAAAACTTACCGCTGCTGCGTAGCTTGTTTGGCTTGCCATTTGGGGGTAAAAACCCATTTACTGCCGAAATATGGTTTGTAAACAAATTAATGCCCTTAAATATTGAGTGGCACACCGATGCCATGATGTTTCACGACCCCGATTACAACACCATGATCCCCCTGCTGGCCCGGGGCACTTATGGCCTGAAGGTAGTTGATGCCGAAAAGTTTTTGATAAACCTGGTTGGTACGGCTTATCAGTTTGATGCCCGGCAGCTTACCGATCATTTTAAGGGGGCGATGATTTCAAAAACCAAATCGATATTGTTGCAAAATATGCAGAGCAGTAGGGTTGGTATAAAAAGTATATCGGCTTACCTGGATACCTTGTCTGCCAATATGCAGGGCGCCATGCAAGCCTTTTGGCAGGATTACGGCTTGGAACTTAAAGGCTTTTATCTAACCTCCGTTGATGTAGATCCTACGTCGCCTGCGGGCGCAAAAATAATGGGCGCCATGTCTGACCAAAGCGCACAAGCAATAGGCGGGTATACCTGGCAGCAACAACAGGCATTTAATACGGCCGATAAAGCGATTGATTCTTCGGGTGGAGGCGGCGGCGGACAGGGTAGCTTGTTGGGGGCCATTATGGCCACCAGCATGATGGGTAATATGGCGGGTGGCTTGTTACAGCCCATGCCTATGCAAGGTAACAACCCGATGGGTGCACCAGCACAGCAGCAACAGCCAGCTACCGGATATGTACCTGCAAAGGATGTGTACTGCTCAAACTGCTCAAAAAAGTTTGCCAATAACATGAAGTTTTGCCCGCATTGCGGCGACCCGTATACTCCCTGCCCCGTTTGCGGATCGGACAACGACAAACACGCCAAACGTTGTGTAAGCTGCGGCACTCAATTAACTACCGCCGGCGAAGTTTGCAGCGGGTGCCAAACAGCAATGCCTGCCGGCTCGGCTTTTTGCCCTAATTGCGGTAAACCATCCGTTACCGTTAATGCCGAGGATAATTGCAAACGTTGCGGCACCAAACTAAACAACAGTCAGTTTTGCCCTCAATGTGGTTTAAAAAAGAATTAGTATGAAAAGTAATAACATAAGCCTTACTTCACTACTCCTTGTTATAGGTGGCGAGTTTTTGATCGTCGCTTCTTTTTTTCTTATCGTCCGGCAAATAGCACGGGGCCCTGTTTTTTATTTAGATATTGGAGTGGTTACTGCCATTTATACCATTATTATTAGCCGATTTTTTAATTTATGGACCGACAAGGAGAATTTTGATGCAAAAATTGGCGGCCTGGGGCTGCTCATGTTTTTTGTTTACGCTTATACTTTATTTGCCATTGCGGGCATCATATTCGGCGTTAGCGCGCTGCTGCCGTTTAAAATACAACTGATGTATCAGGCCATACTCTTATTCCTCTTTGTGGCTGGCTCATATTTATCGCAGTCGTCTGCACGGTTTGCTGTGTCTGTCGGCGAGAATGAACAAGCCTTAAAACGCGACATACGTTCGCTTGCCGAAACTATGACGAGTATTGAAATGGCTTATCATGCCAAAAACCTAAACTGGGACGATGAGCAGCAATTGATTGTTAAGGTAAAGGAAAAGGTAAGATACTTATCGGCCTCGAACAACGCCAGCGCCAAACAACTGGAATCGGATTTTATAAACGAAGCGCAGGATGTATTATACGCTATCAGGTCAGCTGCACCCGACAAGCAATTAATTAACACCAAGCTAAAAAATTGCGATAATCTGCTAAACCAACGCAAACAATTCTACATCAATTAAAAAAACTCCTTTTATGAGCGGAAAAATATTTGCCGAATCGGCCAATCTGTACCAGGACCAGGCCAGAATTTTATTTGACTATTATCGCGAAGCGGCAGAAAGAATTGTGAGTGAAGAGGAACGTATTGAAAAAGATATAGCTGTAGCAACTGAATACCGGACACAGCTAAATACTGAGATTGCCAAAGTAAATTTGCTGAAAAATATTGCATTTATAGTGGGAGGAGTCTTGGTGGTTGGTTTTATTGCACTCATGATTGCCGGAATGGGCTCTACTATGTTTAGCGTCATGTCCATTGTAGGCGCGCTTAGCGCGGGCGGTTTTGGCGTCAAACAACTTTTAAGTCAGAATAATTTCATTAAGGAATTATCAGCAACAGAAATAAAAATTGAAGAGTTTCAGAAACTGCACCTGGAAATATTCAGAGACTACAAAGTATCAAAACTGGGCGTGGGCTATGTGCCGGTTGCCGGGCAAATTGCTTTTGAGGATAAAAGCTTTTTAATTGATTACACAGGCACAAAAAACAACGAATCGTTTGTGCTGCAAACGTTAAGGCAAAGCGACCTTTTTACCGATAAAATATCCGAACTGGAAGCGCTGCTGAAAGAGGTGCCGATGGTTGAAAATTCGAACGAAACGGAAGTGGTGGATACTGATCAATACTCCACTTCTATTCAACAGGTTACTTACCACGATTACTTTGGTGCATTAGACCGCAATTTGCGGGGCGCTGCCTATTGCATGAACGACTTGGATGTTACTTCAGTTTCGTTGCCTGTTATTTTGCCCGAGAGTGATTATGCAAAATATCTGAACGAATATGCCACCAGCAACCCCCGGGAGAGCGCCACAGTTTAAACCGTTCGACACCGTAAAATACGAGGACGACATCGACAGATTTCATGCCCTTAACGAAATGAAGAAGTCCCTTGAACGGCATTCCGTTCAGTTTGAAGATGTGTTAAAAAACCTGATGGTGAACATGGCCAATTCGGTTCAGGCCATTACCAAGTTAAAAGTTTCTTCAACTAACAGGCTCATCGATCAATCAAACAGCCTTTTATATAAAATTTTAAAAGTATCCTACAACCATTACTCCCCTACCCTTGAATCTGAAGAGATTGAGCGGATACGGATGGAAAGCTTTGACTTTAGCGAATCGGTAGAAAAATATGAGCCTTTTCAGTTGAAACAAAGCTCGCGGGTAAAGTACGATCTGATATCCGAGCGCTGGATGGCCGAAGATGGCAGCAACACCAGTTTTCCGTTTGGGATGCATCAAATTCACGAGGAAATTGTAGCACCCATGGTACAGAATTTAATGCAGGAAACCCGTCTTGAACGTTTTAAAATATACAACAACATTAAGGACCAAAAAATAAACTATTTAAATAAATGGCATCAGGATACCGAAGACTTTTATGGCCGCAACCGGGCCGAGAGTAATGATTTGATTAACATCATGCGATCGACCCTGAGCGAATATATTGCGGCTTTTAACACGCTGACGGCATTGGAAAACACTGAAAAAAGCATGAAAGAAACGTCGTCGTTAGACTCGACGGTTGTGGAATCAAAAGATAACAGCGCCGAAGTGTTTGCATCCTTCAACGTAAAATCGCAGGAGTTTCAACAGATACAAACGGATTTTGCCGACTACATGGAGCGCTTAAAAAACGATATCGACCTTAAAGCTTCCAAATTTGAACATATTGAATATTATGATGCCTCGTTGCGCGATAGCAGTCCTAAAAGCATGGCGGTAGCTACGGGCCGCATGCAGGATTTAGATCCAAGGCGAAAACAGCTGATTGCCGTTAACCCCTTTTATGCCGAAACATCAGAACTGCCGCCAGCACCTAACATTGAAGACATTACGCACGAACACATGTCTATCAATTTATCGGCTGTTGCTAAATCGGCATTGAACGATTTGAATGATGGAATTGACGTGCCAATGCAGGACATAGGTGGGGATTTTGTTTTCAAAAAGGTAGAAAAGCAGGAACCAGCCAGCATTAATACCGAGGTTGCAGCAGAGATAAGCGCGGCCGATGAACCGATAGCCGAACCAGTGGCCAACGTGATGCCTGAACCGGCAGTTGATGAAGTAGTAAGCCCTGTAGTAAATATTATTCCGGAGGTGGAAGAGTCTGTTATCCCGGTTATTGAAGAGATAACCGAAGCCCCGGTTGTAGAGGCAATTACCCCGGTTCACGAAGAACCAATTACATCTATTGTAGAGGAAACGGTGAGCCCGGCAACCGAAGAAACAATCGTGTCGTCATTTGAAGAACCGATTGTCCCGGCAGAAGAAGAAACCAGGGTCCACGATTTTGGTGAAACCATTATCCCCGGAAGGGAAGAAACCATGGCCCCGGATTTTGGTGAAACCATCATCCCCGGAAGGGAAGAAACGACTACCCCAGATTTTGGAGAAACCATCGTCCCCGGAAGGGAAGAACCCCCCCTCCCCTATTGTTGAAGAAACAACTACTCCGACAGAAGAGCCAATTGTGCCGGTTGATGCACCTGTGCCACCACCCGCGCCCCAGGCGCCAATTGCCGCTATTAACTGCGAGGCCATTGCGGAAACTTATACCGCGAGATTTGCTGCTGAATTTACAGATCAGGTGGTTTTTGTGTCGCCGGTTAGCGTGAATGTTTTTACGAGTTACGATGGGATACAGATAGCCTGCGAGAATAAAACAGAACTGGAAAGTACGCCAACGTTTTGGGAATTGTTTAACATGGATAAATCGAATACCAAACAGCTGCTTTGGCAGGAGTTGAAAGATGATGACGGCGGTGTAATGTACACCATCCTAATCCTCTTAATTGCGGAAGGTATCTGACAAACTGAATTTCTGACAATTTGAATAGGTGCTTTAAGAATTGAATTGATTAATTTATTTTTTTAAACCACAGAGAAACAGAGAATGCACAGAGTACACAAAGGTTTAAATATTAATGAGAAACAGAGCTTTAGATGAGTGTCAAGGCCTTGGTTTTTCCCTCTGTGATCTTTGTGCATTCTCTGTTTCTCTGCGGTTAAATTGAACCATCCATACAAAATGTTATAGAATCAATAAACTAAACCCAATGAATAAATTAAAACATAAAACCAGGGTAAATGGCAAATTTTAAGTTTACTGTAGACACCGAACCGATGGCCGAAAGCATCAACAGGGTTTCGTACCATGTTGATGGCGTAACTACCGCTGTGGTAGCCATGCAAACAGCCGTTATAATAGCCGAGCAACGGGCGGCAGACAATGTTTGCCGAAATTTAGACAATGGCTTTTATACTTTAATCCGCTCACAGGTATCGCAAAAAATAGCGCGACTTAACAGCGATGTTAACTCCAAAACAATGGAGATGGTGCAACAAACCGCCGCCCTACGGAGCATCAGGGGACGGATGGAACGCGATTATATGATGATTGCCGCCAGGTATAACAAATTGTTTAATTCGCTCAATAACAATTTGCGCATCAGGATATTTGAGTTGGATAAATACGTTACCGGCTTTGTTACCCAGGATATTGCCTCGGTAACTAACCGGTTAAGGCAATTTGTGGGTACAGTCTCAACCAATCAGCTGGAAAGTATTGGCCAAAGCCAGATGATTGCTTCATCAAAAACCAAGGGCTTAGGGTTTAGCGTGGTAGAGAGTATGCACCAATTTGTGGCTGATATAAAGCAGCAAAAATATATGGTGAGCAGTATCCTATCGAATAAAAAAGCCGAAAAGAATTACGATTTTTTTATCCCGGTTGTAATTACCGAATCTGTCGGCCGAAGCAGTGCACAAAACCAATTGCGGTTGATTATACCAAAGCCTAATGACGCCGGCCTTAATTCAACACTGGAACGAAACGTTAATAATTCGGTAATGTCAGCTATAAATGAATTAAACTGGTCCGAAGTAAACCGGGATGAAAAGCATAAAGTCGGCTTAGAATTAAACCGGCTAATTGAACGGGCAGACTATCCCGAAAGGATAAAAAAACAAATGAACACATTATATGGGGCCAGTAACTGGCAAATGCTTTAATAAACATAACCATGAGTTACAGACAGAGTTACAGCGAAACTATTACAGTTAGCGGATCGAAATCGTATACTTATCCGGCTTCGCAAAACGGAGGCAGCGGATCGGTTACTGTTTATATTGATGTGCCCATTAATATTGATATTTTAGTAGATACCAATCCGTTTGATAGCAGCATTGACAGGGCCGAAAATCATATTAATCTGCTAACCGAAACGGTCGTCGCTACCGAGATTGCGGAGGTAGCGGCTATTCACGAAGGATCGGCCCAAGTATCCAGATCGATTGTAAATGGTTTTTTTAGCTATATTAAGTACGATATCAGTCAGCAAATAAGTGAACTTAAGCCATTTGCCGAAGCCAAATTTATGGAGCTGGTTAAGCTTCGCGAAGCATGCCTTTTGAAAAAAGCACAGATGACCGAAGATTTTAACCGCATTGCCGAAAGGTACACCGGAATTTTTAACAATCTGGACAAGGAAACCAGTAACAGGGTTAAGGTGTTAAACCAGGATGTTTTTAATACCGGGGCGCAAATAGGCGATTTGGTTACCTGGTCGGCCGATAATACTTTGTTTAATATAGCAACGGTTGGTAACATGGAGGGCAGCAATACCTCATCCATGCTGTT
>JABDBM010000033.1:0-1592 GCA_013288685.1 Bacteroidota bacterium
ATCGGTGGTAAAGGTAATGGCTAATGTATCCTCATCTGTTGCAGGTTGATCAATAGTTACGCGTTCAATAAAAATTTCCTTTTCTGCGGGCAGTTCAAAATGAATAATAAAAGGAACATCGTCCAAATCAATAAACCCGCTGTTTTCATTTACAACAACCAAAACACGCGCTTTTTCTGATGATTTAAAATCTTCAACGGTAGTGTTTCCTTTAAACTCAACCGACCATGAGTTGAATATAGTAACGCCCTCTTTCAGACGATTTTGCAAACTTTTATAAATTTTCTCGGCAGTGGGGCGGGTGTTTACAAAAATGATGGTTTTGGTAAACAGCTCATCATCCTGCATAAACAGGTTCAGCAGGTTTAATTTGGTGCCAAAATTGGGTACGTGGTATAGCAACTGCGGCAAAGTTTCCAATTGAACCTCCCCTGTTTCCTCCACCTCGATAATTGCCGGCAGCTTCATAAAAGGAGCGATCATTTTGTCGAGTTTGTCGTGCAGTACTTCGGTAAACACCAGATGCTGGCATTTAGTTATGCTGTTAGCCAGTTCTGCCACCGGTAGCTGCAGGCCTTGTTTTACAATTTGTTCGGCATCATCAATAACTAACAATTCAATTTTATTGAGGTTGAGGCCCAGTTTCAGGTAGATAGCCCGCGCCCTGTCGGGCGTGGCCACCACAATATCTGCGCCATCGGCAAGCTCATTCATTTGAGTCTCGGTACCCGGGGCTGCATATAAACCGACTATCGAAATAGATTCGTTTTTGTTTAAACGGTCAAATTGCTCAATTACACCTAATACGCGGTCCTTATCAGGCACCAACACCAATACCAGTGGAACCCCTTCATTATTATACTTAAAACGGTTTAAAACGGCTAACACATAAGCAGTTGTTTTACCACAGCCCTCGGGGCCAACTGCTATTAAATCCTGCCCGCCATTAATGCGCGATAATGTTTTTTGCTGTATATCCTTAGGGCTCGTAAAACCCGCTTCGGTAACTGCCCGTAGTAATTGTTTATTCAGCTTTAATTTCTCTGACCACGCCATCCTGTTTGTATTTAAAATTTGAGGGACGGCAAAATTACGCTTTTTAAAGCGAATTTTTGGGATAAGAGTTGAGAATCAAGACGCAAGAGCGAGGAAGCAAGATTTTAAGAGTCAGGATACAAGAGTAAGTGACCAAAATTCGTTTTCGTCTTGCCTCTTGATTCTTTACTTCTTGCTTCTATTCTTAAACTGCTTGCCATTCGGCATCCAAAGCATTTTTCATAATAGAGGAAAACGCGGATGCGGCCGGCAAATCAAGATACGGGTAAGTAACTTTAGATAAATAGAGTCCCTGTGGATAGGCAGGTATTATTATTTTAGGCGTTTCTTTGCTGATTAAATGACTTTCAAACTCATCAACGCTCATTTTTCCGGTGCCGATTTCCAGTAACCTGCCCATAATAATACGCACCATCTTACTCAAAAAACGGTTGGCTGATATATGGAACCTAAGCCTGTCGCCATTGGCGTCGGTAAGCAGTATTGCCTGATGATATTGCAGTTTTTGACATTATCCCGATGCAGGGTCTCCCTCA
>JABDBM010000033.1:1602-38572 GCA_013288685.1 Bacteroidota bacterium
ACCTTTACCACCGATCTGGAGTTGGCCATGGTTAAATGGTGTGCTCATTCCTATCGGGCATTTTGCAGAAGCCGCGATAATCGTTGTATTGGGGAAGCAGCGCAATGGCGGCATTCATTTTATCCAGGTGGAGATCACGTTCAGCATAAAAAGAGCTGAATTTGCTTAAAAACGGATCTTTGTAAGTGTGCACATAATAGTCATAAGCACGCTGTACGGCATCAAACCGGGCATGAGGGAGACCCTGCATCGGGATAATGTCAAAAACTGCAATATCATCAGGCAATATTTTGTTGAGGCGGAAAAATAGGTCGAAATCCCATTCCTTTTCAATATCTGCATGGAAAAAGAATTGACTGGCGTGCACTTGCGCATCAGTACGCCCGCAGCCATTGATAGCAACTGGTATTTTTAATATCTGGCTAAGCGCATTCTCCAAAACTTCCTGCACGTTCAGCACACCCGGGTGTTTTTGCCAGCCGCTGTAGTTGGTGCCATGATAGGCTATGTGGAAGAAGTAGCGCAATGTTGAGGGACTAGTTTGTTGCCAAAATTAGTTATTATTTCTAAGCGGGTAGATTTAGTTTTAAAAGGTAAATCTTAAAAAACACCATCGGGGTAGCCTGAAATTTAGAAAATATCATTTAACTTTTAAGCCTTAAATCCCTGTATTTGCAATTTACATAGCTTCTATTGCCAAAAAAAATAGAATTCTGTTTACGGATTCATTAAATGCTGTCCATATTAAACAACGAACAATGTGTGTTATATTTATTATTTTGCGTTGAAATATGAGCACCAGATTAACCGATGTAACCATCACGACCGCGCGCCTGATATCATTTAGTGATGGAGTGTTTGCCATTGCTGTTACCTTGCTGGTATTTAACCTTAAAGTGCCCGCAATACCAGTTGCTGATGCACACCGGCTGTTACCCGGATTAATAAGCGCGATGATACCGCATTTTGTAACTTATATATTAACTTTTTTGCTGGTAGCGGTTTATTGGGTATTTCATCACAGGGTGCTAAATATGGTAACCCATATCGATAGTCCGTTTATATGGATGAACATTTGGTATTTACTCTCGATTTCATTTATTCCTTTTCCGTCCGCATTAATTGCCGCTTATCCACGCGAAATATCCAGTTTTATATTTTACGTAAGCAGCATGATATCGGTAGGCATTATATCCATGATAATGGTGGGATACGCTGCTTATAACAGGAGGCTTATTGGTAAGGATATGCCATTAGCAATAGTGAAGTACTATTTTTTCCGGCAATCAACCTCTTTTTTTGTTTTTTTAACAGCTATTCCGCTTGCCTTTTATGAACTGCGATGGGCTCAGTATTATTTATTTGTGACGTTTCCGTTGCATTGGATTACCCGGAAATATTTTAGGAAGCAGGCGAAGGCGGGGGATTAGTTATAGTCAGATTGAGTTTTATAGGATTTAATCCACATATCTAACCCCACAAAAAAGCCGGGTAACTCTCGCTATCCAGCCTCATTATATTTAAAAGGGTTGAGTTTAGAGATTAGAGGTTGGAGATAAGAGATAAGAGATTAGAAAAAAGCACCTAACCTCCAATCTCTAACCTCTAATCACCCAAATCAAAACACCTGCTCAAACTGATTCACCCCATCCTTACTTTCCAGCACAGAATGTCCCATTAAAAACTCATCCACTTTCCTGGCTGCTTCGCGGCCTTCGGAGATGGCCCATACTACCAGGGATTGTCCGCGGCGCATATCGCCGGCGGCGAAAACTTTACTTACGTTGGTGCGGTAAACGCCTTCTTTGGCTTCTACGTTTTTACGTCCGTCAAGCTTAACGCCCATGCTTTCGATCATGCCTTTATGTTCGGGATGCAGGAAGCCCATAGCCAGGAATACCCTTTGGCATTCTATTTCGCGCTCCGAGCCTTCAACTTTGGTGAATTTTATCGGGCGGTTCATTACATCCAGTTCCCAGGTGATTTCGCATACGCGGATAGCGCGCAGGTTGCCTTCGGCATCACCTAAAAACTCTTCGGTGTTAACGCCCCAAAAGCGGTCGGCCCCTTCTTCATGACTGCTGGTTGTTTTCAGCAGCATCGGGTAGGTTGGCCATGGCATGTGCTGAGTGCGCTTTTCGGGCGGCTGCATCATCACCTCAAACTGCTTGATAGAACGCGCTCCCTGGCGATTAGACGTGCCTACACAGTCGGAACCGGTATCACCACCACCAATAACAATAACGTCCTTATCAGTCGCTAAAATGTCTTCCTGTGTAATAGGCGAATTACCAACACGTTTGTTTTGCTGCTTTAAAAAATCCATTGCAAAATGGATGCCTTTAAAGTGGCGACCCGGAATTTCTAAATTGCGGGGTATGGTTGAACCTCCGGTTAATACCACTGCATCGTTGTTACGCACAACTTCATCAGCCGGTATATCCTTACCCACTTCAACATTGGTCTTAAATACTACGCCATCCTGCTCCATTATTTTTAAACGGCGGTCGATAACCGATTTTTCCAGCTTAAAGTCGGGGATGCCGTAGCGTAATAAACCGCCAACTTTATCATCACGTTCGTACACGGTTACTAAGTGGCCAGCCTTACTCAATTGCGCAGCCGCAGCTAAACCTGCCGGACCTGATCCAATTACAGCCACTTTTTTTCCTGATTTGATCAGCGGTGCTACCGGCTTAACAAAGTTTTTTTCGAAAGCTATTTCAATAATATGCTTCTCAATCTCCTCAATGGCTACCGCAGGTTTGTTGATACCCAACACACAGGCCGATTCGCATGGCGCAGGGCATATCCTGCCGGTAAACTCAGGGAAGTTGTTTGTTGATGCCAATATATTGTAAGCTTCTTCCCATTTCTGACGGTAAACCGCATCGTTAAACTCGGGTATCACATTACCCAGCGGACAGCCGGAATGGCAAAACGGTATACCGCAATTCATGCAGCGGGCCGATTGCTGGTTCAGTTTTTCGTCAGTATATAAATTAACAAACTCGTGATAATTCTTTTTACGTTCTTCGGGTGATATTTTAGTAGGGAGTTCCCTGTCGAACTCCTGGAACCCAGTTGCTTTTCCCATTAGGCGGTAGTTTGGTATTCTAATTTCTCAATAACTTTTTTATACTCTTTCGGATACACTTTCACAAATTGCAGTGCCGCCTTGCGCCAGTTAGCAATCAGTTTCTTAGCTACCTCGCTGCCTGTTAAATTAACGTGCTTGTGCAGCAGGGCCAGTATCTGCTCTTCGTCTTTTATCGACAGCGGGTCCAGATCAACCATTTCCATGTTGCAGTTTTCGGCAAAGGTATTGTTGGGGTTATAAACCCATGCAATACCGCCGCTCATTCCTGCAGCAAAGTTACGGCCGGTTTCGCCCAATATCAGGGTGCGGCCACCGGTCATGTATTCGCAACCGTGGTCGCCAATACCTTCTACAACAGCGGTAGCTCCTGAGTTACGTACAGCAAAACGCTCGCCGGCCATACCACGGATAAATACCTCGCCCGATGTTGCGCCATATAGGGCCACGTTACCGATGATAATATTATCCTCCGGAACAAAAGTTGCCCTTTCGGATGGATAGATAGCCAATTGCGCGCCCGACAGGCCTTTACCTACATAGTCGTTACCCTCGCCTTCCAGTTCAAACGAAATTCCCTTGGCCGCAAAAGCACCAAAGCTTTGCCCGGCCGAGCCTTTAAACTTAAAGTTGATGGTATTATCAGGCAAGCCAGCCGAACCGTATTTTTTCGATATCTCGTTGGATAACAAGGTACCAATAGTACGGTCAATGTTGCGGATGTCGAATGTTGCAAATACCGGCGTTTTATCTTCCAGTGCAGGCTGTGCAGTTTCCAGGAGTTTCCAGTCGATAATATCGGCCATGCCATGATCCTGCGCCTCGCTATTGTAAAGCGTTACATCCTTAGGGTTAGTTACCGGGTGTAACATTCCCGAAAGGTCAATTTTTTGTGCCTTCCAGCTTTTCAGACCGTCTTTCACTTTCAGGAATTGTACGCGGCCAACCATTTCGTTAACGGTGCGGAAGCCTAACTCGGCCATTATTTCACGCAGTTCTTCGGCCATAAAACGGAACAGGTTTACCACATGCTCTGGTTTGCCGCTAAATAGTTTCCTTAATTCCGGGTCCTGGGTGGCCACGCCAACCGGGCAGGTATTTAAATGGCATTTGCGCATCATAATACAGCCACCTGCAACAAGGGCTGCAGTTGCAACGCCCCATTCTTCGGCGCCCATTAAACAAGCTATAGCCAAGTCTCTGCCGGTTTTTAACTGACCATCAGTTTGCAGCACTACGCGACTGCGTAGTTTGTTGCGTACCAGGGTTTGATGCGCCTCGGCCAAACCCAATTCCCATGGCAAGCCGGCATGTTTAACCGAACTGATGGGGGATGCACCTGTACCGCCATCATAACCGGCAATTAAAATCACATCGGCATGCGCTTTTGCAACACCGGCTGCTATGGTACCTACACCGGCTTTTGATACCAATTTAACATTGATACGTGCGGCACGGTTAGCATTTTTAAGGTCGAAAATCAATTGAGCCAAATCCTCAATCGAATAAATATCGTGGTGCGGTGGCGGAGATATTAAACCTACACCTGGTGTTGAGTGACGTGTTTTTGCAATCCAGTCGTCAACCTTATGGCCGGGCAACTGTCCGCCCTCGCCCGGTTTTGCACCTTGTGCCATTTTTATCTGCAACTCATCGGCATTGGTTAAATAGTGGGAGGTTACCCCAAAACGTGCCGATGCCACCTGTTTAATGGCCGAACGCATCGAATCGCCGTTGGCAGCTGGGGTGTAGCGCATTTCGTCCTCACCGCCTTCGCCTGTATTGCTTTTGCCACCAATGCGGTTCATGGCAATCGCCATCGTGCTGTGCGCTTCGTGCGATATAGAACCGAACGACATGGCGCCTGTTGCAAAACGCTTCATGATGTTTTCTGCCGGTTCAACTTCCTCCAGACTTATTGGTTCGCGGTGGTGAGCAAAATCAAGCAAACCTCTGATGGTGAAATGCTTTTCGGTTTGGTAGTTTATTTCTTTTGCGTAGTTTATGTAAACGGCGTAATTGTTACTGCGGGTAGCATGTTGCAATAAATGAACCGTGGTAGGGTTGAACAAATGCTGTTCGCCGCGGCGTTTCCATTGGTAAATACCGCCCTCGGGCAATAATTGGTCGCTGCTTTTTGCACCAAAGCCTATTTTATGTTTGCAAAGGGATTCGCGCGCAATTTCGTCAAGTCCCAAACCGCCAATGCGTGTTACCGCACCGTGGAAATACTTGTCGACAACGGTTTTGTTGATGCCTAATATTTCAAAAACCTGTGCACCATGGTACGATTGCAGTGTGGAGATTCCCATTTTAGAGAATATCTTCAACAAACCATCGTTAATAGATTTTACGTAATTTTTTTGCAGTTTTTTCAGATCGAGGTCCGTTTCCAACCCGCCATTGGCTTTCAATGTTTCGATAGACGACAATGCCAGGTACGGGTTAATAGCCGTAGCCCCAAAGGCGAGTAAACAGGCAAAGTGGTGCACTTCCCAGGTATCGCCGGTTTCAACCACTAAACCTACTGCGCCCCTGCGGCCGCTGCGGATTAAATGATGATGCACGGCAGAAACCGCCAAAAGCGACGGTATGGGCGCATGTTCTGAATCAATGGCACGATCTGATAATATCAATACTTCAAAACCGTCATCAACTGCATCTTCGGCATAGCGGCAAAGCCTTGCCAAACCTTTTTCCAGCGAGCCGGGCATACCGTCCGCATTAAAATAAGTTTGCAGCGTTTTGGCATGGAACATACCTGTATCAATACTGCGCAGTTTTTCCAGCTGGTGGTTTTTCAGGATGGGATGTTCCAGCATAACGCAATGGCAATGCATTTTATCCTCGTCCAGCAAATTACCATTATTACCTATAAAGGTAGAAAGGCTCATTACCAAACGCTCACGAATCGGGTCGATAGGCGGGTTGGTAACCTGGGCAAAAAATTGTTTAAAATAGCTGGTTAAGTGCTGTGGTTTATCAGATAATATAGCCAAAGGCACATCGGTACCCATGGAGCCGATAGGCTCCTTGCCATCAAGCGCCATTGGTTTAATAATAGTGTCAATATCCTCGCGGCTGTAACCAAATACCTGCTGGTAACGGAAAACAGCAGCTTCAGACAAACTGGCAAACACCAAACGTGGTTCGGCCAGTTCGCTCAGGCGGATCTTATAGTTTTCGAGCCAGCGGCCGTAAGGCTGACGGGATGCTATCTGTTGCTTAATTTCGTCGTCGGTGATTATTTTACCTTTTTCAGTATCAATCAGCAACATTTTGCCGGGCTGCAGGCGGCCTTTGCGCAATACTAATTTCTCGTCAAAATTTAACACGCCGGCTTCCGATGCAGCAATAACGCGGCCATCGGTAGTAACCACAAAACGCAGCGGACGCAAACCGTTACGGTCAAGCAAAGCACCAACGATTTTACCATCGGTAAAACTGATGGCAGCAGGGCCATCCCATGGCTCCATTAAAGCTGCGTGGAATTCGTAGAAAGCTTTTTTCAGCGGGTCCATCTGCTCGTTGCCGTCCCATGCTTCGGGAATCAGCATCATCATTACATGTGGCAATGAACGGCCGCTGTGCAGTAATATCTCGATAATATTATCCAAACATGCCGAATCCGACTGGTTATTATCAATTACCGGCAGCAGCATCTCCATTTCTTCCTGGGTAAAATAAGAAGAAACCAAAGAACTTACACCCGCATAAAACCAGTTTAAATTCCCGGTAAGGGTGTTAATTTCGCCATTATGGGCTATTAAGCGGAATGGCTGTGCCAGTTTCCACGATGGAAAGGTATTGGTCGAGAACCGTGAATGGATCATGGCAAGGCCGGATACCAAACGCGGATCAGTTAAATCATTAAAATACTGGCGAAGCTGGTACGTAGTTACCTGTCCTTTATAAATAATGGTACGGCAGCTAAACGAAGTAAAGTAAAAATGTTCGGCAGCGCCGGGTATAGTTTCGGTAACAGTTTTAGTGATATAGCGCCTTAATACATATAGTTTGCGTTCAAAATCATCAGCATTGGTAATATAATGCGGACGCTGAACAAAAAGTTGCTCCATATCCGGCTCGGCCTTGCGGGCAGTTTCGCCCACCACCTGCGAATTTACCGATACCTTACGGTAGCCTAATTTTTGCAGACCCAGCTTCTCAATTGCATTTGCAATTACCGTACGGCATGCCTTTTTTAATGCAGAGTCTTTCGGGAAAAATAGCATACCTACGCCATACTCGCCCGGTTCGGGCAGGCTGATCTCCAGGTCGGAGCATTCTTCCATTAAAAATTCATGGGGTAATTGTATTAAAATTCCGGCGCCATCACCGCTTAGTGGGTCGCATCCGCATGCGCCGCGGTGCTCCATGTGTTCTAACATAAAGAGCGCATCGTCAATTATCTGGTTAGATTTATGCCCGTTAATGTTGGTAATAAATCCGGTCCCGCAGGAGTCGTGTTCAAATTCTGGCCTGTAAAGGCCCTGTCGGCTTTCAGTCTGATCCATCGTAATAATAAACCGTTTATAAAATGGTGTAACCACGAAATTACAAAATTGAGACTTTAATTAAAAATATCTTAAAATTTTTAGTTATATGTAAATAACATCACATTTTTAAAAGGTTAAATTATTAAATTGTTAATAAATTGGTTTAAATTATTAACAATTGATAATGGGAAATCTCCCTGTTGTTAATACAACAATTAATCTATTCGGGGTAAATCAGTCTATTACAGTATCTTCGGGAGGCATAATTATGATAAATGTAATAGTTTTGATTTTAAAGACTAAATAAGGATAAAAAATGGATAATCAATTAGATGATGAAAATGGATTATGTAAACAATGCCGGCATCCATTTAATCCGCATTTAATTATAGCGTTTGACAGCGACGACCTTTCTAAAGGGGGATTTATAAAGTGTCAGGTAGAGAATTGTGATTGCTATACTACCTTAAACTTTGATTTGGCTCGAAAGCAAAAGGATTATTGATCCCGAAAGTCGGAAACTTTCTATAAATTTATTTACCGGTATATTGTCTAACGTTAAATTCAAATATGAATTCGATTAATTGTCATTCATGTCGCAAATTTTCATAGAAACACCCCGCCTAATTTTGAGGAAATGGCAAGACACGGACCTTGAACCTTATTGCCAATTGAATATGGACGAAGATGTAATGGAGTTCTTTCCGTCTACCTCAACCCACGAGGATAGCCTGGCGCAGGTTGAACGTGTAAGCACCCATATCAACCAATTTGGTTATGGCTTTTTTGCAGTTGAACGCAAGGATAACCAGCAGTTTATCGGCTTTACCGGTTTATCGCATCCCAGGTTCGAAGCTGATTTTACCCCCTGTGTTGAAATTGGCTGGCGACTAAGTAAGGCCAACTGGGGCCAGGGTTTTGCCACTGAAGCAGCTAAAGCGTGCTTACAATTTGGTTTTAACATACCGGGTATTGATGAAATTTATTCGTTTACCTCAGTTCACAATAAAAGATCGGAGCAGGTAATGATTAAGATTGGGATGGAAAAGACAGGGACTTTTGAACATCCCTTATTAGCCCAAGGACACATTTTAGGGGAGCATGTTTTGTATAAGATTGTAAAATAACCGATAAATAAAAATTACATTTAACAAATAGAAACTTTTGGCGTTTATACTACAAACAATACAGGATGAAAACTACCAATGAAATTGCCAGCCGCCTGATCTCTTTGTGCACCGCACATCAGTTTGTGCAAGCCTATACCGAACTTTTTTCGGAACATGCCGAAAGTATTGATCCGAATTATAAAAATGTTCCCCTAAAAGGCCTTAACGGATTAATTGAGCGCGAGAAGGCTTTTTTATCAATAGCGGAAGTTCACGAAGTAAAAACATCAGCGCCGATATTTGCAGGAAGCTATTTTAGTATAGTTATGTCCTTAAGTTTTACACCCAATGGCCAGGAACGAAAAAGTGTGGAGGAAATTTGTGTTTATAAAGTTGAGTACGGGTTGATTGTAAGTCAGCAATTTTTTATTGGCTGAACTCGAATTTGTGGAATTTAAGAATTAATCGAATTTTATCCCTCATTATTCCAAAAATTCCTAAATTCCACTAATTCGGGTTCAGAGAAGTAACATATAATTTTATGAGAATATTCTTACTTGCTTTATTATGTGCTGTTGCATCCCGTTTATCCGCGCAGGATGGCGGTGCAACCATCTTTCACATTTATTCATCCCACACCTCATTCCCTGATACCGGGCGTAAAAATGGTCATGTGTATGAAGGTAAGTTATACACTGCCAAAGATCATTACAGTGACAGCACCGTATTAATTATCGTACCCAAAAACCTCGATGCCAAAAAGAAAGTGGACCTGGTATTTTGGTTTCATGGCTGGGGCAATAATGTGGATAGCGCCGCAATAAGGTACGAGTTAACTAAACAATTCATCGCCTCGAAACGAAACGCAGTACTGGTTTTGGCCGAAACTACCCGCAACGCGCCCGATAGTTATGGCGGTAAGCTGGAAACCGAAGGTACTTTTAAAGCTTTGGTGAGCGATGTGCTACAGGGATTAAAAGCAAAGCAGCTTATTTCTAATAGCTGCACGCCTGGCCATGTCCTGCTTGGCGGCCACAGCGGCGCCTACCGGGTAATGGCCCGTATCCTTAAAAACGGCCAAATGCCGGTTGACGAAGTGATGCTATTCGATGCCCTTTACGGCGAAACAGATAAATTTATGGACTGGATAAAAGCCGACCCACTGCACCGATTTGTAAATTTATACACCGACCATGGCGGCACGTTTGATGAAAGTAAAGCCATGTACAAATTGGTTAATGAGGCGGATATCAACAATTTTGAGGTGGAAGAAACCGCTCTTATACCACAGCAGTTGGTTGCTCACCGGATTATTTTTATACATACTTTAAAGGAGCATAATGATATTGTGAGTCCGGACAGTTTTAGGTTGATGCTGGAGAATGAGCCGTTTTTGAAGAAATTGTAAAAAACATTGCACTCCAGTTTGGGTAAGTGTTAAATTAAAACATTATTTTTGTTTAAAGAGCATGCTTTATGACTGTAGTAGCAATAAGAAAGAAACTAATTACGTACGTAACCGATGCTGAAGACAGCAAGGTACAGGCATTGTATATGTTATTAGAAAGGGAAATTGAAGAAGGGGTTTTTGCCATGTCCGACGAAGAACTTCAAGTGCTCGAAATGGAGGAGGAACTGTATTTAAAAGGTGAGGGCAAGTCTTATAGCCGGGAAGAGTCTATGCAAATTATTAAAGGCCAACGCTCTTTTTAAATGTACACCTTAAACATTAGGAGCCCTGCCATTAAAATGGCTATGGAAGCATATCAATGGTATGAAGAAAAACAAACCGGCTTAGGTGAAAGATTTTTGCGGGAATTAGATAATTGTTATAGTAAAATTGAGACATGGCCTGAATCTTACGCCAAAATTAGAAAAGATTTCAGACAGGTTATTTTTCCTACATTTCCCTATGTTGTTGTGTTCAAAATTCATGAAAATGACGTTGTTGTTTATTCTGTAATTCATAGTAGCCGTAGCCTTCGTAAGAAGTTTAGAAACTAAACTAATAGAGATTGATAGATCAAATCACTTCTATCATTTTGTAAAACGATATTTCTTAACATCCGGTCCGAGGTTGCCCTATTTACATATAAGCTTTCAGACAAAAGTAAAATGGCGGATGATAATGTTGTAATAATTACTTTTCAAGAATTGCATCATAAGCTTAATGATTCGAGTTTCTTTTGCGGTAAGATGATTCCTCGCGTGTTTTTTGACTACAGAGAGATTATACCCATCGCAAATGACCTAAATATAGAATTCACTTGGAGACCAATAGCGCAATGGGAAGATTTCGAATGGGGTAGGATAGATATAGATAGCGAAATATTAATGAGCACAATCTTTAATGGACTTAATAATACTAATGAAGATTTAACAATAATTACGTTCGATAGCTATCGGGAAAATAAAATTTTCACATTGAAGTACGAAGATTTACCGGAATTCTCAAATAACTACCGGTATTACTTAGGTGAAAATATGAATTTTATACAACCTCTTGACTATATGTTTTTTTAACAAACCAAAAAGCAATTGTCATGATTCATCACGAGGGGCTGTTCACTCAAATTAAATTTGATTGTCCCACATCCAATTAATATTATTCTGATGTAAATTTTATTACCAATTAATGGAACTAAATAGCTATTAATTAAACGTTTAGTGCAAAAAAAAAGTTTCTCAGTCTAAAACTTCACCCTCGCCGCAATAGTAGGATACACCTCAAAAACATTTTCACTTGTTACCACATGGTAATACATTAGCGACTTTGAACCCATCGAAAAATTGCCTTTTATTTTAAACCAAACCTGCGGTTCGCCGAAAAAGGAAACTGTTTTGCCATGCAGGTTTTTCGTAAAATCGTCGCCATGATTTCTGTTGAGGGTGTATAGCTCAATATCCCCGGCAAATTCAACTTTATAGTTCCAGAAACCTTTGCCCCAGTAAAACGTGTACAAAAAATCATGACTTGGTTTTTGCCGCATATTATAGGTATAGTAAAGTGTGGTGCTGAAATACGCACCTTTCCATTGAAAGGTAAGACCCGGCCCAAGTGAAATAGCATTATTAATGTAATAGCTGTATTGAACTGGATTGGTAACGCCAAGCCCGCCGCTGTATTGCAGGCTTAAATATATTGGAGGCTTCCAAAAACGGAACGTTTGGGATGCCTGTATAAAAGCTTTCCCGATATTATCATTGGCGCCCTGCATATCAGTTTCAACCTTTAAAAAAAAGGAGCCGGGTTTTATAATTGAGGTGGTATCGTTTTGCGATTTAAAATATTCGAAATATAAGGTCGGGAAATTTTGAGAATTATGGCCAGGATCGACACTGTGCCGTAAATCGTAATGCAATTGCAGGTTTTGTGCAAATAATGGCGTCGAAAAGATAATCAGGATAAATGCAGTCAGATATTTCATTACTATAGTTTTAATTTTTAATTTTCTTTTGTCATTCTGAGCGAAGCGAAAAATCCTCTAAAACATACATGGCAGATATGCAGGTCGCAGAAGGTTCTTCACTTCGCTCAGAATGACAAATTGTTGTTTATATACCAGGCGATAAACCAGAGGACAAATATCTTTGGAGTGATTTTGGAAGGGCGTAATTGCAGCGTAAACCTGGCGTAAATCTGTCTTTTATATTTTAAATATCTGAATAAGAAAAGTTTATGAACGATTTGGATTTTTCGGTTTTTGTTGATTTGTTTAAGGAAGCTTATACCAAATGCTTTGGCCATGCCTTAATCAGTCCGCTTACCGAAACCGAAAGCAAACTTTTCTGTAACCAGGTGCTGGATAAAACCGGGTTATCAATAGGTTGGAAGAGCGTAAAAAACTATTCAATTTTTATTATCGACAGCAACGCAGGGAAGGAAGAAAACCCGTCGGCAGCCACTTTGGATACCCTGGCACGGTATGTTTTAAACGCCCCTTACACCACCGAAATCCAACGAAAAAACGACGAAAGCCATTATCCCTACTGGTTTCTGTACAGGGAAAGATTTCATAAATCGCAGCCAAAAGCTGTGGTTAAAAGATGGCGGACAGGAGCGATAACATTTGCGGCGGGCATAATGGTTATTATCCTTGCGCTGCTTTATTTCAAGCTTGTCGTCAGTCCGAAAAGCAGCGCTTTTGCGGATGACTTTCATCATACGGATGAAGCTGCTATGCGCGATAATGGCTGGCTCATCAAAGCAAGGGATGCAGGCTATTGGAGTAAGCGGACCGAAAAGCCGGGCGAGTTGACGTTATATACCTTAAAAGGCGATAACTGGCCCGATCCGAAATCAAATCCAATTATCAAAAATCTGTTATTGCGGCCTACCCCATCTGATTGTTTTACGGCCGAAGTTCATATCGATAGTTTTATTCCGAAGGAGGAATGGCAGCAGGCCGGCCTCCTTCTGTTGGAGGACACTTTATTAACTGGCAAAAGCATCCGGCTATCGTTAGCGTATAACGATTATTTCGGTGGGATGAAACGCCCCCGCGAAATACTGATACAAGCCATTACCTCACTTGGCAATGGTTTTGGCAAGCCCGAGGAAATAGCGCATAAAGTTCTTTTTTATCCTGATAGCATCAGCACGAACCAGGTGCTAACAAAAAATTTAGAAAATTCGGCCTTACGTATCGAAAAACATGGTAATAAGTACCGGTTTTTGTATGCAGGCGGCACTACTGAAAATGCAGCCTTTAAAGAAGTAGTAACCCAGGAGTTTGATATGCAGCCAAAGTATATCGGCATATTTGCCATAAAAGGTTTTACCAACTCCAACACGGTGCCGGTTAGGTTTAAATATTTCAGATTAACCGCCGACAATTGCAAATAAAGAATCTTGAATAGTATTTCTAATTAATATTTATGCCACAAAGTTAATTTACAACATCGTGCGCTTCAAATTCGCGTAGTTTTACGTATCAAAATGGGGGAAAACACCGTTTCGGGCCTCATCCTTTTCAGCTAATTTTACCCTACCTGATTAACACAACACAAACTGAAATGGCCGTACGTATAATTTGCATCAAGAAAGATGAAGGAAAGCATGAAAACCCTTATATCGCAATTGACTATCTGGAATGGATCAATGAGCGTATAAACGTGAAAGGCGTTACCGACAGAACCAAGATACACGATTGGATAAAAAACGAAGACGGCGAAGCCTATATTATTGACGAAAACGGCAACAAAACCTACCTGATACCTGCCGTTAGTCCGCAGGGTAATAAATATGTTAAAACAGTAACTGATGAAAGCGCACCAGATTGCTTGCTGATGCTGCCGGCGTGCGTGTGAGGAAGAAGTTGGCAGTTTGCAGTGAGCAATTGGCACAGTTTTTAAATTGCAGTTCGCAGTTATCAGTCGGCAATCAGCAAACTGTACACCGCAAACCGCCTACTGCCAACTGGAAAAAGGTTTTACCGAAAGATTCGAATTATAATACCGTTCGTCATCACTTACTTCATTGGTGATCCAGTCCGGCTTTTCAAATGGCTCATTTTCATCATATAGTTCTATTTCGGCCATAATTAGGCCTGCATTTTTGCTCAAAAACTCATCGACTTCCCATAGTTTTCCGGCGAAAGTAATACGGTATCTTATTTTTTCGACTTCGGATATTGCAAAGCCATCCAGTATTTCTTTACCTTCTTCAACAGGTATTTTATATTCAAATTCTTTGCGGCTAATGCCGTTGGTTGCGCCTTTAAGGGTGATATACCCTTGTTTATCGGTTATGCGCACACGTATGGTACGATGGTCGTCATTTAATAAATAGCCCTGGCGGTAATGAGTGCCTTCGGGTTTTGCTATTTGCTGCCATTTATTATGATCGACTAAAAATTTTCGTTCTATCTCAATACCCATTTTCCTTGTTATTTAGCACCCGCCAGTTCAACCGTTGTAGCCTTTTTCAGGAAGTCATCAGCCAGCGAGGTAATGCTGCGTTTTACGCCAACGTTTTTCCGTTTTATTTTGGTGACTGTCGGCTTGTCATTTAACTCTGGTGATGAGAATAGTTGTTCGGCCACCAAATTATCGTGCCATTGCCCTATCGCATTTTGTAGTTTATCCAGATAATCTGCATTAAACGGAATCTGCCCATCAAGCGCCTTCGCCGCCAGTTTATGGTTATAAACCAAAATTTTTATCAGCTTGCGGTTGGTATGCATATCTTTGTTAAAGCCCGATACTGCCAGGTTTACTGAAATTTGCTCCAACAGGTTTTTATAATACCCGGCAACTTCCTTGTCGCCTACATGCGGTAGCTGCTTTTTAAGGCTTTTGTAACTGTCTTTTATAGTTCTAATGAATTTTTTGCCGTTGTCCCTAAATTCAACGATCCCTTCTTCAATTATCCGTTGCTGGCCGGTTTCAAACTGCTCGTTTTTAAGCTCGTAGCGTTGGCCCAGTTGCAGGTTGGTATAGGCATCGCGTATATTGCCAGCATATTTAAATATCTTTTTTACGGGTTTAAAATCTTTCATCAGGCCAGGCTGCTGCGATGTTGTTTCGAACAAATTGAGCATAGCCCTTAGCTTTTTTATTTGTACTCTGAATTTATGCAACGCTTCCTGGTCGCCGGTTTCTAAAAATGCGTTTAGATGCACATTCATGGCGGCCCATTCTTTATCGAGGTATTTAAGTTCGTCTTTTTTCTTCATAGTGAGGAGCGTACAGATTTAACAATTAGCCCTGGACGGCGTTCAATTTAAATTGTACGGGAATTATAAAAGTAGGAAAATTTCACTACATTTATTCAAACTTAAATTAAACCCGATGGACTCTTCTCACATTAACTGGCTGGCAGCGGTTGTTGCAGCCTTGTCGGCCTTTATGGTTGGCGGTATTTGGTATTCAAAGTTACTTTTTGGTACTGCATGGATGGTTGACAGCAACCTGACCGAGGAACAAATAAAAGCCGGTAATACTGCTAAAATATTTGGCTTTACAGCGCTCTTTTCGTTGATTATGGCATTTAACCTGGTGATGTTCCTGGCCGATTCTCCCTGTATGAAAACAACCACTCAATGGGGTGCTACAGCCGGTTTCCTTGCGGGGGTATGGACTTTTTCGGCCATCGCCATTCATAGCCTGTTCGAACAAAAAAGCTGGCGGTTAATTTTTATTAATGGCGGCTACAGCGTGGTATCATTAACCTTAATGGGCGCAATTATTGGTTTGTGGAGGTAGGGAAAGAAGTCCATAGTCGATAGTCCATAGCCCATGGTAGAAGGTTTTCAACGGTTAAGATGTCGCTCTTTTTATTTTTCTATGGACTATCGACCATAGACTATGGACTTTTTAACGTTATATTTGCCTTGCAGGGATGCGCTTGCTGTTCCCAACAATAATGCCGTTTTTATATTATTCCCCTCGTATATAAATCAACATTGTTTTTTTAATATTAACTGTTAATACTTAGTTATAAAGAGACTACGCCAGTGACAATAATTATATTTTAGCTTTAAACTAATGTTATTTATGATTGTCATAACTGTATATTTTAATAACTATCGAAACTGAATATATCATGAAAAAAATATTATTTATAATGTTGCCGGCGATGGGGATTTTCGCATCGTGCACACCCATAGTATATACCAGCACCGTGCAGCCGGCTTATAACGACCAGCCACAGCAACCGGTTTATAATAATCAACAGCAACCGGTTTATGTGGATCAGCCGCCACAAACAAATCAGGTTTTTTATGATGAATTGAGTCCTTATGGGCAATGGATTGATTATCCGGATTATGGCTACGTGTGGTCGCCCAATGTGGATGCCGATTTCAGGCCTTATGAAACCAACGGCACCTGGGCTTACAGCGATTACGGCTGGACCTGGGTATCAGATTATAGCTGGGGATGGGCGCCGTTTCATTATGGCCGTTGGTTTTACGATGGAAGTTACGGATGGTTGTGGACACCAGGAAGCGAATGGGCGCCGGCCTGGGTTACCTGGGGACAATCAGGCGATTACTATGGATGGGCGCCCGTGCCGCCGCGTGTTAATATGAACAGTGGTTGGAGACCCGCCAACAGCGACTGGAATTTTGTACAGGCGCGCAATATTAACAGCCGCAATATTCATAACTATGTGGTGCGCAATAATATTAATAATGCCAATAATATTAACTATATTACCAATATTAACACCGATAATCGCAATAGCTACCGGGGGAAACCGATTGGATACAACCGTGGCCCAAGGGTTAATGACGTTGAAAACGTAACTAATATAAAAATTCAGCAGATTAATATTTATGGTAGTAATAAGCCTGGGCAATCGGTAGCCAATAACCAGCTTACCACTTACCGGCCAGTTATCAATCAGGATGTTTCGCAGGGAAAAACCAGGCCGGTGCCACGCGGAGTGGTTGCTTACCGGGCAAATGGTCAAAACCAGGGGCAGCACAACGGTCAATACAATAATCCTAATCAAAACCAACCTAATGGTGCTCAGGGTAATGACCCTAACCGTAACCAGCCGAATGGCGGACAGGTAAATAATCCTAATCAAAACCAACCCAATGGTGGTCAGGGGAATGGTCAGTATAATAACCCTAACCGTAATCAGCCGAATGGCGGACAGGTAAATAATCCTAATCAAAATCAACCCAATGGCGTTCAGGGGAATGGTCAGTATAATAACCCTAACCGTAATCAGCCAAATGGCGGACAGGTAAATAATCCTAATCAAAACCAGCCCAATGGCGGTCAAGGGAATGGGCAATTGAATAACCCAAATCGTAATCAGCCGAATGGCGGACAGGTAAATAATCCTAATCAAAATCAATCCAATGGCGGTCAAGGGAATGGTCAGTATAATAACCCTAATCGTAATCAGCCGAATGGCGGACAGGTAAATAATCCTAATCAAAACCAGTCCAATGGCGGACAAGGTAATGGGCAATTGAATAACCCCAACCAAAATCAACCAAATGGCGGGCAAGGCAACGGACAATTGAATAATCCTAACCAAAACCAGCCAAATCAAGGTTACCGCGGCGGCAACTTCAATAACCCGAATCCGAATCAACAGCCAAATCAAGGGCAGCGTAACGGACAGGGTAATAATCCCAATCAAAATCCACAACAAAACCCGCAGCAGGGCAATAATCCAAATCCCAACCAGGGTAACAGTAATTTAAGAAGGCAAATTATTATGGATCAACGGCCGGCGCAACCGGCAAATCCGCCGCAGAATGCAAATCCGCCGGCTAATCGGCCCCCGGTTACGGTACAACCGCAGCAGCCAAAACCTGCGCCGCCACAGCCAAGACCGGTGCAGCCGCAGCCAAAACCCGCGCCGCCAAAACAGAATAAGGATAATCAGTAGAAAGTCTTAAGTACGAGTCTTGAGTCTAAAGTCAAATAAGCAGAAAAAAAAATCTCTGACTTAGGACTTTAGAATCAAGACTTCGGACTTAAATTACGCGCGGTGATGATCAGCCCGCCATTCTTTAATTTCTTTCTTTATCTCATCGGGCGAAAGGTTTTCATTAATGGTCCTATCGGCCAGGATAACAAATTCGTCATCGGGCGCAAAGCGTAGCGCAATAACCTGCGCCATGGTGATCCGGCTGTCGAGTGCTTTTCGGGTAAGGATAAAATATCTCAAATTCTCCTCAGCACGTATTGCTCTGTCTTGTGCTTTTATCGGAAACTGGCGCGAAAACCAGAATAAAAATATACCGCAAACAAACAGTAAGGCAATTAATACCTTGGTCATTATTTCGTCAGCATCGGCCCAATGCCTCCAAATATTTATAAATGATGCAACGGTGCCGGCAAGTAGCAAGGTGCCCAATACAAAATGAAATCCCGCTACAAAGCGGGAGTGACTGGCATAACTTTGATGTTTCATGAAAATGATTTTTAGCGCAAGATAGGGTAATTTATGTTCTATACCGGATTGTATAGGTGTCAAATAAAGAATGATTTTGAATTTTTACTGCAAGGGACAGAGAGGAATAGCAGGGAGCACGGAGTTTTTAATTACAAAAGTTCAATCATGGTAATATAATACCCCTCCGGGTTTCTTTTTATCTCCGCGAGTTTTGCGCCTCCCCGGTACTCTATGTGGTTAATTTTACAGATACGAAATTTAATAGAACCGAAATTTAGAAGATTACGACAGTATAAAATTTACATTCAATTTAAGTCGCTAAAGAACAATTACATAAAAAGAGCGTTAATGTTTTTAATCAAAACGCAATTATTTATGAACAGCACAGCAATTTCAATCGAAAGAACATTAACAATTGGCGGTGATTTAACCGTTAACCGGATGGGATATGGCGCTATGCGCATTACCGGAAAAGGGATATGGGGACCCCCAAAAGATGAGGACGAAGCATTGGGTGTTTTAAAACGTGCAGTGGAATTGGGGGTAAATTTTATTGACACTGCGGATAGTTATGGCCCGCATATTTCGGAAGAATTAATTGCCAAAGCACTTTATCCTTACCCGGCCGATTTAATAATTGCCACCAAAGGCGGATTGTTACGCACCGGACCCGATGCCTGGCCTATAAATGCCAAACCCGATCATTTAAGAAAGGCGCTGGAGGGCAGCCTGAAACGCCTGAAATTAGAGCAAATTGATTTATACCAGTTGCACCGTATTGACCCGATAGTACCTGCCGAACAAAGTTTTGAATTTTTACAAAAGGCACAACAGGAGGGCAAGATAAAACATATTGGTTTATCGGAGGTTAATATTGACACGATAAAACATGCACAGGAATTTTTTAGCGTGGTATCTGTACAAAATATGTACAGCGTTGATAACCGTAAATGGGAGCCCGTGCTGCAATATTGCAAGGCACATAATATTGCCTTTATCCCCTGGTTTCCGCTCAATGCGGGTAATGTTGCCAGCCAGGATAAATTAAGGCAGATAGCCCAAAAACACGATGCCACGGTTCATCAGGTGGCGTTATACTGGTTGCTGAACCATTGCGAAAATATATTGCTCATTCCCGGAACATCAAGTATTGCCCACCTGGAAGAAAATATGCAAGCCCCATCGCTGGAGTTGAGCGAGGATGACATTCGCGTGCTGAATAGTATAGCAGCACAATAGTGATGGTAGCATAAAAAATTGAAAGTCAATTTTTTATGCTACTTAAACCTTTGTTATTTTTAATAGTCAAAGCAACATTAATCCCCTGTTAAACGTAAAAAGGTCATGAAAAAAGTTCAATTTTCAATCGTGGCACTGTTGCTGCTCGGAGCAGTTGCGTGCAAAAAAGGTTACAACTCGCCAAGCCTTACCGGCAATGTGTCGAATGCTGAAGCCGCCGATATGGTAGCGGGTTCATTATCAGTTAATTCAAACGGTATGGCCAGTGTTTCTGACGACGCCACTGCTGATGCTGCGGTTATTGTAAATTTAAACCCGGCTTGCGGTTATACAAAAACTGATAGTATTTCGCGGCAAAGTATCCCAGGTTCTCCTTATGAATACAGCTGGAGCCTGAAATATGTCTATACGCTAAATTGCAATGCCAGCGGCCATGCTGATAATATTACCGGTAACTTAGCCTTTGGCGGCAATTACAGCGGGCCCAATATTACTGCAACCAGTGCGGGAACTACTGTTTTTACCATTGCAGGCTTAACCACTGCAGCTCCTAATTATGTTGTAAATGGCGAGTACAAACGTACGGGTTCTTTCCAATCGAAAATTGACACAACTAACAAAGGGAACAGCAACATTGACCTGGTTGTTACGGGGCTTACTTTAAGCAAACCACACCGTATTATTGTAAGTGGCAGTGCTACCATATCAGTTACCGGCGACGTACCCAAAAAAGGGAGTTTTAGCTATACCGGAACCATCGTATTTAATGGCGACGGCACAGCCACGTTAACGCTTAATAGCATAAAATACCTGATAAACCTGGCAACAGGAGTACGGGTGAAGGTGTAAGTGATTGGAGGTTGGAGATTAGTGTTAACTAACCTGTAATCTCCAACCTCTCCTCATATCCCCGCTACTTTAAACGGCTTAATGTCAACCGATTCCCAGATGTTTTGGGTAATATACGGTTCATTTTGCTTCCAAATTTCCAACTCAGCGGCAGTTTCAAATTGCAGCACCATTGTTGACCCTATCATTTTTCCTTCATCATTAAGCATGGCGCCCCCTAATAAATAGTTTCCTTTTTCCTTTAGTTGCTTAAGGGAGGCAATATGATCAGGGCGTACATTCATTCGGCGTTCAAGTGCGCCTACATCGGTATAATCGTAACCGGTAACAAGATATTGATTCATATATCGGATTATAATTTTGCGGTAAAAGTGATTAGTTTCGGCGGTTTTTTAAAAAAATAATACCCTTTTATCGATTTTAAGTCCAAATAGAGGACTTTTATAAAATAAAATAAAAAATAACTGTAAATTTTACATTTTTTACCAATATTTGTTTTTTTGCAAATAATTATACCCTATTATAACCGATGAAGAACGCACTATATCATGAATTTAACAGTAAATTTAATAAAGAAGCTACAAACGCCTATTTTTCGCCCGGGCGCGTAAATCTTATTGGCGAGCATATTGACTACAACGGAGGGCTGGTGATGCCCTGCGCTATTACTTTTGGTACCTACTTACTGGTTGCGCCAAACGAAGATGGCGTTTTCAGATTCAGAAGCTTAAATTTTACAGATAAACTGGATATTAACCTGCAAGACAGTTATACTAAGACCGGGGAGACCTGGTTTAATTATCCACTGGGAGTTATTGATTGTTTTTTGAAAGACGGCCATGAGTTGAAGGGCCTGGATATGCTTTTTTATGGCGATATCCCTATTGGTTCGGGCTTATCGTCCTCAGCGTCTATAGAAGTGGTTATGGCTTTTGCTTTAAATGACCTGTTGGATGCAGGTTATACCAAGCTGGAACTGGTAAAAATGGCAAAGTTTGTCGAAAATAACTTTATAGGTGTAAACTGCGGCATTATGGATCAGTTTGCTGTTGCCTTTGGCGAAAAGAACAAAGCACTGATGCTGAATTGTGATACCCTGGATTACAAAGCGGTTGACAGCAACCTGGGCGATTATGTTTTAGCAATTATTAATACCAACAAACCGCGCAAACTGGCCGAATCGAAATATAACGAACGTGTGGCAGAATGCGCGGCTGCATTAACTGCTTTGCAACAGGAATTGGATATTAATAACCTTTGCGATATTGACACCGCTACTTTTAATCTGCATAAGCATTTAATAACCGATGCAGTAATACTTAAACGCGCTACGCATGTTATTGAAGAGAACGACCGTGTTAAATTGGCGGCGGTTGCCTTGAGCAATAATAATCTGGCCGAGTTCGGCCGCCTGATGTATGCCTCGCACGACTCACTGCGCGATTTGTACGAAGTTAGCGGAGTTGAACTGGATGCAGTAGCAGAATACAGTAAAACTGACGCCAACGTAGCCGGAGCCCGCATGACTGGCGCCGGATTTGGCGGCTGTGCCATAGCACTGGTTAAAGAAGATGCGTTTGAAAGTTTTAGCGAAAAAGTAACAGCATATTACACCGCAAAAATTGGCTATGCGCCGGCTGTTTACAGCTCGCTTATTGGCGATGGGGTGGGGGAGTTGGAGTTGGAAAAGAGTCGATAAAAGTCACTAAAGTCTGGAATCCCGATAGCTATCGGGACGGAAAAGTCCAGAAAGACCGAAAGAAGCTTCAGGGGCGGAGTAAAATTTACGAAGTTTTAAAAACTTCGTAAATTTGCTTCGCAACCCAACTAACCTCGGGTCTCTAATAACCAGCCCATGCGCAAATTAAAACTTGATGAATTAAACCGTGCAACGGTAGCCGAATTTAAGGCGGGCGATAAGCTGCCTGTTGCTGTTGTGCTGGATAATGTGCGCAGTATGCACAATATTGGATCCATATTTCGTACATCTGATGGTTTTGCTGTTGAGCAGATATGCCTTTGCGGGATTACGGCCCAGCCTCCGCATCGCGAAATTGAGAAAACAGCACTTGGCGCTACGCAATCGGTAAACTGGGAGTACTTTACCGAACCTATGCAAGCTATTGAACAATTACGAAGCGATGGTTACCTGATCGTTGCCGTTGAACAAGCCGAAAACAGTACGATGCTGAATGACTTTATCCCAATTGCCGGCAAAAAATACGCGTTGATTTTTGGTAACGAAGTAAACGGTGTCAGCGATGAAGTAATGCAGCATATTGATGCCTGTATTGAGATTCCGCAATTTGGCACCAAGCATTCTTTTAATATCGTAGTATCGGCAGGAATAGTGTTGTGGGATTTCTTTGTGAAGATGGCTGGGGGAGAAGTTCATAGTTGATTGTTCATAGTTCATGGTCGGAAAAAAGAAAATGCTTACGAAATTTTCAAAACTTCGTAATGCTATTGGGGTTGCATTTTCAATAAATTAATACCTATTTTTGTATATGCAAACACTCGAAATAAAGGTGCCTGAAGGTAAAACGCGGTTGGTGAAAGAGCTTTTAAAAGAATTGGGCGTTGCTGTGAAGGTAAAAAAGGAAAATACCCCAAATACTGCTACTATTGCAGCGATGGATGAACTAAAGGCGGGTAAAGGAAAGAAATTCAAGAGTGTTGAAGCTCTTTTCAATAGCATCTGATTTACATGTTCGAAATCGTTACTTCAACGAAATTTATAAAAGACCTGAAATTGCTCAAAAAACGGTCCACGAGCGATTTTCAACTCTTACAAAATCTCATCACTATTCTTGCCGAAAACGGGCACAACGGCTTAAACCAAAAGCACAAACCTCATAAACTAAGCGGTAATTATAAAGGCTATTGGGAATGTCACGTAAAACCAGATTTATTACTTATTTGGGATGAAAATGAACAGATAAATCTCTTGGAGCTTGTGAGAACAGGCACACATTCAGATTTATTTTAAAATGCGTGAATAGCTGTCGGCGCATTGGATTATAAACTCTAAATCCCGGTTTGTTTTTAACAGAAAATGGTCCACAATTCAAAGCAGTAATTTCCTGCCACGAACCATGAACCATCAACTATGAACAATACAAAACCTACAAGTGTATACACTCGCCGTAAGCGTCGGCGGCAGCTTCCATAACGGCCTCGCTCATGGTAGGGTGCGGGTGTACCGAGCGTACAATATCGTGCCCGGTTGATTCCAGTTTGCGTGCGGTAACTATTTCAGCAAGCATTTCGGTAACGTTATGGCCCAGCATGTGTGCGCCTAATATCTCGCCGTATTTGGCATCAAATATCAGTTTTACAAAACCATCTTTAGCACCCGCTGCGCTGGCTTTGCCCGATGCGGAGAACGGGAATTTACCGATTTTAACTTCGTATCCTGCTGCCTTAGCCGCTTTTTCGGTATAACCTACCGAGGCAACCTCCGGCGAGCAATACGTACAGCCGGGGATGTTATTGTAGTTTAATGGCTCGGGTTTTTGGCCGGCAATTTTCTCCACACAAATAATGCCTTCGGCCGATGCTACGTGCGCCAGGGCTTGTCCTTTAACTATATCGCCAATGGCATAAATACCTTCAACATTGGTGCGGTAAAAATCATCTACCAATACTTTACCTTTTTCGGTTTGAATACCGTTTTCTTCTAAACCCAGGCCTTCCAGGTTGGTAGAAATACCTACGGCCGATAATACGATTTCGGCTTCGATGACTTCGGTACCTGTAGCAGTTTTAACGGTTACTTTACATAAATCGCCACTGGTATCAACCGATTCAACGTTTGACGAGGTCATGATGTTGAGACCCTGTTTTTTAAGGATACGGGCCAGTTGTTTCGAAATGTCTTCGTCTTCCAGCGGCACTATATTATCTAAAAACTCAACAACAGTAACCTTGGTGCCAATGGCATTATATAAATAGGCAAATTCAATACCTATTGCACCCGAACCTACTACCACCATTGAGGCCGGCTTTTTAGGCAAAATCATAGCTTCGCGGTAGCCAATTACTTTTCTTTTATCCTGCGGCAGGTTTGGTAACTCGCGCGAGCGGGCGCCGGTAGCCAAAATAATATGATTTGCAGTCACTTCCTGTACGGTGCCATTGCCCGCGGTTACCGCAACCACGCCTTTTGCTTTAATTTTGCCGATACCTGTAATAACGTCAATTTTGTTTTTCTTCATCAAAAATTGAACGCCTTTGCTCATCCCGTCGGCCACGGTACGGCTTCTTTTTATCATCGATTCAAAATCAATCTCGCTATCGCCAACTTTGATTCCATAATCGGCAGCATGATTAATATATTCAAACACTTCGGCGCTCTTTAACAAGGCTTTAGTGGGGATGCAACCCCAGTTTAAACAAACGCCGCCCAGTGATTCTTTTTCGACTATAGCGGTTTTTAAACCCAGTTGTGAAGCACGGATAGCAGCTACATAACCACCTGGCCCGGAACCGATAACAATTAAATCGTAATTCATATATTGATTGTAATAATTTTTGTTGTGTACATCTAAATTCGGTAACAAAGCTAAGTAAAAGGTACCAAATCAGAAAATTAACCCGTTTGCCATATATAACCACAGCGTCACAATAAGTTAACAAGGTAATATCGTGAAATTTGGGCGGCTTTACCACAAAGAACACAGCGGTTTCACAAAGTAAAACAAAGATTTAAACTGCTCAACTTTCCGGCCTTTTTGTTTTCTTTCCCAGTTGATTTTTTCGGTTAATTTTTCAGCTCATACTCAGTAAAAACTGTAAGTGTTACTGATGAAAAATCACCCGGTTTTCCGGTTTAATATATAGATTTAGTCTATTTTTTAATGACGTTTAAATTACAAATCTCATACAAATATGGCCAATTCATTTAATTCTTTTGTGATTTTATTGATAAATGTTGATAAATAGTTAATAATTATTAATATTAACTTAACATTGGCTCAAAAGTGATTTCTTACTTTTGCAACAAAATTATTGCAATATTATTTAACAAAAAAAGCAAACTATGAGGAAGCATTTACTTTTAATTTTATTGCTCATGGGCGCTACATTTTTCATTGGCAAAAATGCATCGGCCCAGGGGGTAACTACCGCAAGTGTTAACGGTATCGTTACCGACAGCAAGGGATCAATCCCGGGCGCAACCGTAACAATCACACATACTCCAACCGGAACAGTGTATTCAACGGTAACACGCGCCGATGGCCGCTATAACTTACCGAACTTAAGGGTAGGCGGGCCATACAGTTTTAAAGTAACTTTTATTGGTTACAAGAACTTCGCATTGGATGATATTACCCTTAATATCGGGCAGGATCAAAAAATTGACGCTAAATTGGTAGATAATACCAGTTTGCTGAACGAAGTAACCGTTACCGCAGCATCGGGTAAGGTAATCAACTCGTCGCGTACCGGCGCCCGCGAAACGGTAAACCGTACACAAATTGAGAATTTACCAACCATTAACCGTTCTTTAAGCGATTTTACCAAACTGACCCCATCGGCCAGTGGCTTAAACTTTGGCGGCCGCAGCAGCAACTACAACAACATTACTGTTGACGGTGCGCTGTTTAACAACTCGTTCGGTTTATCGGGCACATTGGGTGGTCAAACCAACTCGCAGCCAATTTCGTTGGACGCGATTGACCAAATCCAGGTTGATATTGCTCCTTACGACGTTCGGCAGGGTAACTTTACCGGTGCAGGTGTTAACACGGTTGTAAAATCGGGTACCAACACTTTTAAAGGTACAGTTTACGATTATCTGCGTAGTACAGGCTTAACAGGTTACAACGCGGGCAGCACTAAGGTTACAAAAACACCGTTTAACTATCACCAGGTAGGTGCAACGTTAGGAGGCCCAATCATTAAGAATAAATTATTCTTCTTTTTATCGGGCGAGGAAGAGCGTATCAGCCAACCGGCAACCTCTTATGTTGCAACAGGATCAGGCGCTGCAGGCCCTGCATCACAGGCCGACGCTACTACGCTTAATGCAATAGCGGCCTATTTAAAATCGAAATATAATTATGATCCGGGTGCATACCAGGGATACAATTATGATACCTACAGCAATAAAATCACCGCGAAAATTGATTGGAACATCGATAAAAACAATAAATTAAGCGCAAAATATTTTTACCTGAAATCATACGGCGATCACCCGGCAAGTAACTCGGGTGTAGTAGGTATCAGTAATACTACCCGTGCGCCAGGCGTAACTACCCTGCCATTTTACGGATCAGGCTACCGTATCAATAACAACTTTAATATCGGTATTATTGAGTTAAACACCCGTATCAGCAACAACATGTCGAACAGGCTTACAGCCGGCTATTCTGCTTTGCGCGATTTCAGAGCTTCATTAGGTGGCGCTGCTATCCCAATGGTTGATATTGGCAATGGTACAAGTGCCCCTGATGGTACCGTTATTACCAAGGCTACCGCTGTTGAAACCAGCTTTGGTTACGAGTTGTATACTGCAGGTAATATTCTTTATACCAACATCGCTCAATTCTCTGACGACTTTACCTTATACTCAGGGAAACATGAATTTACCTTTGGTACCAACGACCAGATTCAAAGCTACAAAAATGGTTTCGCACCCGATTATAATGGTTTATATACCTACAACTCGGCGTCCGACTTTTTGAATGGCAACCAGGCCATTGATTATACTTACCGTAATTCGGCATTATCAAGTGGTGCGTTTCCTTACGCTACAATCAAAGCGTCAATATACAGCTTATATGCACAGGATAAGTTCCACGTTACTGATAACTTTAGGTTAACATACGGCATCAGGGCCGACTATGACGTATTCCCTACAACATTAGCTCAAAACCCTGCTGCTACAGCATTAACTTTCCAGGGCGGCTATGTTAACGGTATCCACGTTGATCCATCAAAATTGCCCGCAAACCGCGTGTTAGTTTCTCCACGTGTTGGTTTTAACTGGGATGTAACGGGCGACGGAAGTACCCAGGTACGTGGTGGTACCGGTATTTTTGCAGGTACACTTCCATTTGTATGGATTTCCAACCAGGCATCAAACAACGGTTTATTGTTTGGCTCGGGCACGGTTGCTAAAGGCGCGGTTCCAAACCCGCAGCTTGTTTACAACCCCGATGTTAATGCAAACCGCCCGGCAGCTGCTGCGGCAAACACTTCGTACGAATTGGACGTAGCTGATCCGAAATTAAAATACCCTGAAATTTGGAGAACTAACTTAGCTGTTGACCATAGGTTACCTGGCGGCATCATTGCAACTGTTGAAGGTGCTTATACTAAAGATATCAACGCTATTTATCACCAAAACCTTGTATTATCAAACGGCTATACCACTGCTTCAAGCCCGGATGGCCAGATACATTACAACAGCAGCAACATTACTCCCGAAAACGGAAGCACTTTGAGCCAATCGAACCCTAAAATTACAGGCTTGTATTACATGACTAATACCAGCCAGGGTTATTCGTACTTTGTTACCGGTCAGTTACAAAAAACTTTCACCAACGGTTTTTATGCCAACATTGCTTACACCCACATGGGCAGCAAGGATGTTAACGACGGCGGCTCAACCGCCAGCACCATCTGGAGCACCCGTTATGTTGCAGGCAACCCAAATGCTGATAATTTATCAAACAGCTCGTACGTTACACCAAACAGGGTTATTGCCTCGGTGTTTTACAAAAAGAGCTACCTTGATCATGCAGCTACCTCAGTTGGTTTAATATTCGAAATGGCAAACAATGGTGCAGTATCGTACATCACCAGCGGTGACCCTAACGGCGATGGCGCCACCAACGATTTGATGTATATCCCAAAAAATCAGGGAGATATTATCCTGGTACCTGATGCAGGTACCAACCCTGGTACTGCTGCTACACAGTGGAGCCAGTTAAGTGCATTTATTAACCAGGACAAATACCTGAAAAGCCACGAAGGCCAGTATGCAGAGCGTAATGGTGTGATATTGCCTTACTTTAAACGTTTTGACGTAAAGGTTCTTCAGGATTTTTATGTTAAGGTTGGCAAAACCAAAAACACTATTGAAATTAGCCTGGATATTATTAACGCAGGCAACCTGCTTAATAAAAACTGGGGCTTATACGAAAACTCATTTAACGGTTTTGCAAGCGGTAGCACCACCATATTGCACTATGTGGGCTTAAATGCTAACAACCAGGCAACATACTCGTTTCCGCTGTTAAATAAAGCAAACGGTACGCCTGTAACACAATCATTTATTAATGATAGCAGCCAATTTTCGCGCTGGCAGGCACAGTTAGGTTTAAGGTATATCTTCAACTAAAAGTTACTTTAATCGACAAAAAACCCCGGCCAAACGGCCGGGGTTTTTTGTTGTGTTATAATTTATTTTTAGTGTTATTTATTATTATACAATTTACTTAAAATTTATATATCATTATAGATAATATGAAAATAGCTATAAACACCGCGCAAATAGAATCAATTATTGATTAATTGATTTAACCCTTACAGGGATAAAAATGCCCTTAATTGTGCAAAATACATTTGTTTTAATTTTCGTGAAAATGTCTTGATTGTACCTTTCGCTATAGTTAAAGCTTATTTCATTGATATTGTAACGTAAATAATACAATATGATGTTTTTATTCTTTGTTTTTAATTCCCTAATTTCATCAATAATTTATTTAACCTGATAACCTGAAATAACCTAATAACCAAACGTTCAAGTAGTAGCCGATACGCAAACCCTGATTAATAATTTCAATTAATTAATGTTTTATCAAAACAATAAATGCTTTTGCGTTGATTGATTTTGATGGAATTTATTTTAAAAAAAATCCTAAATGTTATCATTTACCAGTCACTCCAACTGTGAGGCCGTACTTATTAAACTATTTAAACATTCGGAAGTTAAGGCCGATATAAAAACTATTAACGCCGAATTGGATAAACATCCGGATTATCCAAGCATGCTTGCTATAAGCGACGTTTTAACAGTATTGGGTATTGAAAATGAGGCTTACTATGTTGATACAGCCGACATTGCCGGTATATCATGTCCTTTTATTGCGCATACCAATTTAGATGGAGGTAATTTTTTGCTTGTAACCCAAATAACAGCAGAAGATGTTTTTGTAGAGAACGAAATATGGGATGGGCACAGGCTAAGCATAAACGAATTTAAAGTAATGTTTGAAGGCGTAGTATTGACAGCCAAAGCACCGGCTGCTGTCATAACCGCCGCGCCCTCGTTACAAATGTTGCTGAGCCGAATAAAAACACCTGTAATTGCTGCATATATTTTATTGACCATAGTATCCGCATTGGTTTACCGCCAGGGGAGCGGCGCAGAGTGGCAATTGCTATTGTTAAGTTTATTTAAAAGTGCAGGGCTTGTGGTATCGGTATTATTGCTTGTTCAATCTTTTGATAGTAACAACCCGTTGGTGCAGGTACTTTGTAAAACCAATGGAAAAACAAACTGTAATGCTATTCTTTCGTCAAAAGCTGCAAAAGTGTTTGAAGGTTTGAGCTGGAGCGAGGTCGGTTTTTTTTATTTTGCTGGTACCTTGCTGCTGCTTTTATTTGGCGGCAACAATAACGCAAAATGGCTGGTAGTAACACTGTTGAATTTCGTGAGCCTGCCCTATACCTTTTATTCCATTTATTACCAGGCAAAAGTTGCAAAGCAGTGGTGTGTGCTTTGTTGCGCTGTACAGGCGTTGCTGTGGCTGGAAACCATTGTATTGTTAGTATCGCTTACAAGTACAGGCCATGCTTTGTTCAATGGGAGTAAAGTTTTCGCGCAATATAACCCGGGCCAGGTGTTAAGTACTATACTCATCTGTTTGTTAACACCCATAATATTATGGATATTATTAAAGCCGGTGTTGTTGAAACTACAAGAGCTACAACCTTTGAAACAACAACTAAGAAAATTTAAATATAACGCCGAAATCTTTAACAGGTTACTTACCGAACAATCCCAATATGCAATCCCCGATGAGGAATGGTCCATTGTATTAGGTAACGTTGAAGCAAACAATGTAATTACGATGGCAACTAATCCCTATTGCCCGCCTTGCGCAAAAACGCACCAATTACTTGATGAATTGCTTACACAAAATAACAATATACAGGCAAGAATTGTGTTTACGGCCATCAATACTGAAACAGACCCAAAAACGCCCATAAGTCGCCATCTGATGGCGCTAAACGAGCTGCCCGACAAAACCATTGTTAGACGAGCCCTGCATGATTGGTACACCCAAAAACAAAAAAACTACGAAGCCTGGGCAGCGGCTTACCCGGTACAACTAAACCAGGCAGCATATTATAAAATAGACAAACAACGCGCCTGGTGCCAAACCGCTGAGGTTACCAGCACGCCAACATTGTTACTCAATGGTTACCGGCTACCCGAGGCCTATCAACTGCCCGACTTAAAATACATGCTTTATTAAGCCGATAAGAAACTTTGTGCACAAAAGTAAAAGGAGCATGCACTTTACAATACATGCAGCCAAATTTACCGGGGCTTGGTACCGGTAAGATTAAATCAATTCACGTTAATAGTTTTATTATGGAAAATTTGGAAAAACTCACAAGAGATCAGATGAAAAATGTTAGAGGTGGCAAATTGGTTTCTTGCCCGGTAACACTTGCGCCGGGCTATGGTTTTGTAGGCTCATCGCACTCGTACGATTGTACCGGTGAGACACCTGATCAATGTCAGGCCGGCGCTGATGCATGGTGCTGGTCGCAACCTGGTTGTGCCAACGTTGACTGCCCGGGTGCAGCATAAAGTATCGTTGCTTGTTTAAACCGCAGGCTGTACAATAATGTTGGCCAGGTTTTAGGCGGCAATTGCTAATTATCAGTGAATGCAGAGCTGCCCGTTCGAACGTGGAATGGGTAGCTCTTTATTTTGCCGGGCCGTGGCAAAATAACCGGTTAAGCATTACATAAATGCAGGGGCTGTTACCGAAAGTACCCCAATAATTACCGTACTTTTGTGCGGGCTGTTGTTTTTAATTCGAGATACATCTATAAGATCAGTTAGCTTAGCACAAACCAAACCCCTTAACCAAATCCGGATGTCACCGCTAAAGGCATATTATTATCGCAAAGATGTATCGCTAAAATATCAGGGAATATTTTACTTCCTGATATTTCTATTGCCGTCACTCTGTTTAGGTCATGCATCAATATCGGGCAGGGTTTTGAACCAGGCCGATACCAAACCTGTGCCTAACGCCAGTGTATTTATAAATAACGCCACCATTGGCAGTAACACTGCTGCCGACGGTACGTTTACGCTGCGCAACCTGAAGCCGGGCAAGTACGATTTAATTGTATCGATTGTAGGGTTTGAAACCTACAATCAATCGGTTACTGTAGGTGACGTAGATATGAGGTTGCCGGATATTATCCTGTTGCCAAAAACTATAGCGTTAAAAGAAGTAAGCGTGCAATATCACGAAGACCCCGACAGGCAGAAGTACCTGGGATGGTTCAAAGACGAGTTTTTGGGTACGTCGGAACGGGCATCGGATTGTAAAATAATAAACCCCCAAATGCTCGATTTGCAATATGATGATAGCCGCCATTTGCTTACAGCTTCGTCGGTTGATTTTTTGGAAATTGAAAACAACGCTTTGGGCTATAAGGTAAAATACCTGTTAACCAATTTTTCGCTCGAAAGCGGTGACGAAAAAAAAATTTATTACGAGGGACCGGTTTTGTTTCAGGAATTGCAAGGAAGTGCATCGCAGCAAAATCGCTGGAAAAAAAACAGGGAGGAGGTGTATGAAAACTCTCCCATGCACTTTTTACGCGCGGCGCTTAATAACCGTCTCGATCAGGAAGGTTTCAGGGTACAGCAGTTTTCGGTTTACGCTAATCCTGAAAGACCTTCGGATAGCCTGATCAATGCTAAAATTGCATTTTATAGCGGCCGGAAAAAGGAGGGAGATAATGAGCGCGATTCTTTATCGTTTTGGGAGAAAAAGTCAAAACTGCCAAAAACATTCCGTAAATTATTACCTTTTGCGGTAAGTACCAGCGACATCATTACCACTACCGATAAACCGGGCCAATATGCCCTTAACTGCGATAATGACGGCATTTATGTGGCTTACAGTAAAAGCCATCATTATCATCTTAACGATCAGATAAATTACCTGTACAATCGTAATAATACCGAAAATACACTGGTTAATTTTAACTCGCCACACGCTTTTTTTAACGATAATGGCGTTATCTCAAACCCCTATAGTTTAATTTACTACGGCGTATGGGGACTGAACCGCGTTGCTGAACTTTTACCGGTAGATTATGCGCCAGACAACAGCCCGCTGCTGAACGGGCAGGGAAACCTGCAGTCAATTATCAATCCGGCATTAGAAAAATATCTTGCGGTACACCCCTCCGAAAAAGTCTACCTTCATTTAGACAAACCCTATTACGCAGCCGGAGACACTATTTATTTTAAAGCCTATGTAACCATGGGCGAAATGCATGAACCTTCAAATATTAGTGGTGTTTTGCATGTGATTTTGATAAATACCAGTAATCAAATTGACCAATCAATAAAACTACAACTGGATAGCGGAATAACCTGGGGCGATTTTGCCTTGCCCGATTCGTTACCCTCAGGCAATTATCGCATACGGGCTTATACCCAATGGATGCGCAATGATGACAATAATGGTTTCTTTGATCAAACTATTCCCATCGGTTCGATCTTAAAAACTCCAATATTTAGAGAAACTGCCAAGGCACCGAAACCTTTAATTGCTAAGCCAGATATTCAATTTTTTCCGGAAGGGGGTAGTCTGGTGACAAGCATTCGCTCGAAAATAACTTTTAAAGCGATTGGGCCAAATGGGTTAGGGATAAATGTAAAAGGAATAATAGTTGATGACGAAAATAACGACGTTTGTACCTTTCAATCGACTCATTTGGGCATGGGGTATTTTTACCTTACCCCTGTAAAGGGCAAAGGGTATAAGGCTAAGATAACTTATCCTGATGGCAGTCAGAATCTTGCCAATCTCCCCAAGCCGGATACATCGGGGGCTGTTTTATCCATCAATAACGATTCTATCCCCAAAGCCACCGTAAGAATTGAAGCTAACGTGGCCTGTTATCAGCGAAACCACAATAAAGACTATACATTGTTTATTTATTCGGGCGGGCTGGCCACTACGGTTACCTGTAAATTAGATAGTCAGGTGTTGATGTTAAATATTTTGAAGAGACGGCTTCATACCGGTGTCGCAACTGTTAGCTTATTCTCGCCCGAAGGACAACCATTATGTGAGCGATTGTTTTTCGTTCAAAATTATGATCAGTTAAGCCTGAAGGTAACTTCGGATAAAAAGATTTACACAAAACGGGAAAAAGTAAGCTTATTATTAAATGCGAAAAATCGGGCCGATTCAACAGTCGCCGGGCACTTTTCTGTAACGGTTGTAGATGAAAGCAAAGTGCCTTTTGATGAAAATCAGGGAAGCACCATCCTGAACAACTTGCTACTAACATCGGACTTGAAAGGCGATGTGGAGCAACCCAACTATTATTTTGCAGATACCAGTGCTGATGCTACTAAAAACCTGGATATTTTGCTGCTCACGCAAGGCTATCGCCGTTTTGTCTGGAAAAAGGTGCTGGAAGACAACAGCCCGCCCCCGGCCTATCAGCCGGAAAAGGGACTGGAAATTGGCGGGAAGGTAAAAAACCTATTTAACAAACCAATATCGAAAGGAACTGTTACCCTGATTCCTTCGGTGAGCGGTCCGGTGTTAAATGCAGTCACAAACGATCAGGGAATCTTTCAATTTTCGAACCTTGTATTTGTTGATTCAACCCATTTTATATTAAGCGCAGTGAATAATAAGGGGAGGAATACAACTAAGCTCACTTATTTTAATAACAATACTGAACCGCCGATAGCGTCGAATGCTTTTTGGTCTACCAAAACCGTTGCCGATACTGAAATGACAATATATCTGAAAAACTCTAAAAATGCGATGTTTTCCCATGGGCGTGTTAAAGGGATAATGCTAAAGGAAGTAAAGATTAAAGACAAGAAGATAGACGACCAATATCGCACGCAAAGTTTAGCTGGCGCGGGCCATGCTGACCAGGTAATGCATGCTGATGAGATTGGGAGAATAGGAGGACGACTCTCGACCAGTTTAAATGGGCGACTCCGCGGCGTTACGTTTAATAACGGAGTGACAGGTATGTTAGTGATTGTTGATGGGGCAGAGATGCCCCTGGATTTTAATGTAGATATGTTGCCTGTAAGTCAAGTGGAAACTGTGGAGGTACTGAAATATGCGGGCACCAGTATTTATGGTATGAATGGGGCCGGAGGTGTATTGATTATCACCACCAAACAAGGCGGTGGAGAAGATATAAAAAATATAGTCTCAGTAGGTGTTTTACCCATTTGCGTTATGGGTTTTTACCGGGCCAGGGAGTTCTATTCGCCAAAATATACAGTTGCTAACGTTAACAGTAAACAAGCCGACCTTCGTTCGACCATTTTCTGGAAACCTGAAATACAAACTGATAAGGACGGCAACGCTTCGATTGAATATTTTAACGCGGATGGCACAGGCGCGTACAAGGTGGTGATTGAGGGGATTGATGATAAAGGTAATTTGGGTAGGGTGGTTTACCGGTATAAAGTGGAGTGATGTAAATGTTACTTAATACAAAGGCAAGTACTTGTATGCTTTTGATAAAATACTTACTTTAGAAGCAAATCTAAATACCTGAATGCTATCACCTGCCAATTACATTAACCTCAAAATTGCATCCTCAAAATTGACTGGAAATGCTGACTCACCAATTCAAGTAGCTATAGCAGACGACCATAAATTGTTTATTAAAGGCATTGCCGGGCTTTTCAGCGACATTCCAATCCTGGAACTTTGTGCTTCTTTTTTTGACGGCCAACAACTGCTCGACTGGTATAATGGGCAAAATGCCGATATCATACTGATGGATTTGCACATGCCTAAATTGAACGGTATCGAAGCATCTAAAGAACTATTAAGTCGCTTTCCTTTGGTAAAGATAATGGTTTTATCTGTGGATAATACCCCCGCTGCTATACAGCGCATGAAAGACATGGGTGTTTACGCCTACCTGGTAAAAGACGCCGAACCGGATTACCTTATAGATACTATTATCAGCGTGCATAACGGTGAAAAAGTATTTTCCCCAACTGCTTCCAATGACAAAAGCATTAAAATAAAAGAACTTACCACCCGGGAAATGCAAATTTTAAAATTGTTAATGGAAGGGAAAAACACAAAGCAAATGGCCCACGTTCTTTGCCTTAGTGCACGTACCGTAAAAAGGCACCGCGAAAATATTTTGCATGCCGTGGGTGCTATTAACACCGCACAATTGGTGGCTATAATGAATGAACGGGGACTTTAGGAATTATTGAAGTATTAAGTTTTTGTAAATATGGCTAAAGTTATCTCAAAAATGGTCCATTTGGCCCATTGACGGATGCCGAATAAGCACCTACCTTGGCTACATAAACAACCACCCATGTTTACCTTAACCAGTTACCCTAATCCCAAAGCTGTATTGATAAAACTGCTGAAATATGCAGATATACGTATAGATGCCAATACTGTTTGCGATGAACTGGATAAACATCCTGATTACTCCAGTTTACTTGCCATTAGCGATGTATTAACCGCATTTAACATCGACAATAATGCCTTTCACATCAGTGACGACGATTTGCCAAACGTTGAGTGTCCGTTTATTGCCCATACCAAAAAAAACGGCGGCGAATTGGTAGTGGTATCCCGGATAAATGGAAGTGATATCTATATATCCACCGGCAAGGTAGAAAAACAGAAAATCAATGCTGAAGCGTTTAAGAAGATATTTGCAGGCATCGTATTGGTGATTAAACCAGATGAAGATGCGGTATCAACCGCTACATTCAAAACCATATTGTCGTCTGCTAAAGCCCCGGCAATAACTGCTGGGCTGGTGCTGGTTTTGTCGTCAGCCGTTATTTTCCATACCGCCTTTTTGACCGGCATAAACTGGCAGGTACTGATGCTTACAGTTTTCAAAAGCGTGGGCCTTATAACTTCCATATTACTGCTGATACATTCCATCGATAGCAATAATCCGCTGGTACAGGTACTTTGCCAAAACGAAGGCAAATCAAATTGTAACGCTATCCTATCGTCAAAAGCAGCTAAAGTATTTGAGGGACTTAGCTGGAGCGAAGTTG
>JABDBM010000034.1 GCA_013288685.1 Bacteroidota bacterium
TTGGATGGCGAGGCCTATTTTGAAGTGGCAAAAAATAAGGCCATGCCCTTCAGGGTAAAATCGGGAATGCAAACGGTGGAGGTTTTGGGAACGCATTTTAACATCAATGCTTACCAGGATGAAAGTGCAATAAAAACTACGTTGCTGGAAGGATCGGTAAAAATATCGTCTGGATCGGGCGAGGCATTAATTGTGCCCGGGCAACAGGCAGTGGTCAACAGGACCGGTGTACACGGTGTTTTAAAAATGGCTGCCAATGTGGAAAAAGAAACGGCCTGGAAAAACGGATTGTTTTCATTCCAGGGTGATGATATTAAAACGATAATGAGGCAAGTAGCGCGATGGTATAACGTGACTATAGCCTACGATGATAATATAACATCCGAAAAATTTAATGGCGAAATTTCCAGGACAAGCAATCTTGCAGATGTTTTCAAAATTTTGGAATTGAACGATGTAAAACTCAGCGTGAATGGAAACACCGTAACAGTTTCATCAAAATAATTGCTCCAATAATAATTTAAACAATTCTTTAACTAAAACTAAACTAACCCGATGCTGAAAAAACTACTCCACATTTAAGAATCATTACGATCAACAAAGCCGAAAGTGTGTCACCACTTCCGGCCCTAAAATAGGTCAACAGCTTCTGTTTGGTAACTGGCTGTTTTTATTAACCCAATATTCTTCAAAAATATGAAATTAAAATTTCTTTACAATCCCGCAAATTTTGCGGGGTCGGTAAAGTGTAATCTGTCTGTAGTGGTAAAACTCACCGCTATTTTAATATTCGTTGGGGTGCTACAGTTGTCGGCAGCCACATTTGCTCAAGGTATTACTATCTCGAAAAAAAATGTAAACCTCGAAACAGTTTTTAAAGACATTAAACGTCAAACCGGTTACACCTTTTTTTATCCCGAAAAGGTGAACACAACAGATCAAAAACTCAATGTTGATCTGAAAAATGCAACGCTAAAAGAGGCATTGGATTATTGCTTAAAAGGACTTAACCTGAGTTATACCATAGTGGACAAGACTATTGTTATCAGGCTATTGCCTGCCGGTTCAAAGGCTGCAATCCCGGCAAAAAGCCCGGACCAACTGCTTGAAATAAAAGGCAAAGTAGTGGATGCAAAAACCAAAGAAACAATACCCGGTGTTAGTATTTACCTGAAGTCCATCAAAACTGCACCGTTAGGGATAACTGATGATAAAGGGGATTTTATTGTTCACGCCGAACTTGGCGATGTGCTGGTATTCACATTTATTGGCTATAAGCCAAAGGAAGTAGGTGTAATGGATTCGAAGCCGCTTACTGTTAAGCTCGAGACACAAGTTGAAACGATGAACGAAACGGTAATCAACGGCTATCAAACCTTAAAAAAAGAAAGTTATACTGGCAGTGCTATTACCGTATCGGGCGAAGAGCTCAAGAGAAACAACCCGGCGAACGTTATCAAGGCAATTGCTTCATTTGATCCTTCGATCCGTATCGGGGATAATAATTTGACAGGATCTGACCCCAACGCGCTACCAAAGCTTACTTTCAGAGGCTCTACCGCACTGCCCTCGGTAGATGGTTCGATAGTTGACCGCAATAATCTGTCAAGTACCTATAACCTGCCTGCATTTATGCTTGATGGATTTCCGGCAACGCTGGAGCAGATAGTAGACCTGGACATCGACCGTATTGCCAGTGTTACCATTTTGAAAGACGCTGCCGCTACTGCGGTATATGGTTCGCGTGCGGCCAACGGTGTAATTGTTGTTACCACCAAGGTGCCCAAACCCGGCAAATTGCAGCTTACCTATAATGCCCAACTCAACATCCAGGCACCCGATTTGTCATCCTATCACGTGTTAAATGCTGCACAAAAGCTGCAATACGAAAAATTAGCCGGTTTATATACCACCAATCCGGCTGTTTCCAACGCCAGCCAATATGATTTGGATCAGCAATACAACAAAATATTAAAAAATGTGGTGAGCGGTGTAAATACCTATTGGTTATCGCAGCCTTTGCAAAACGCGTTTGGGATGAAACACTCGCTTGATGCACAGGGCGGTGACAGTACTTTTCGGTATGATATTAACGGTCGCTATCAAACCAGCCCGGGTGTAATGATCGGTTCATCGCGTAATGATTACAGCGGTGGAATGACATTTTATTATAACCCCTCAAAAAAATTGTTATTCCGTAATCAGCTAACCATTACACAGGAAGAAAGCACGAATTCACCTTATGGGAATTTTTCTACCTACGTAGCCATGAACCCGTATTATCCCATTACTGATGCAAACGGAAACTCGCTGAGGGAGCTTGCCAACTGGACAGTTGCAAATCCTTCAAAAGCATCCGGAGCAAGCGAATACATTTCAGAAAACGTAAATAACCCGTTATTTGAAGCGCATGTAGGAAGCTTTTCAAAATCGGCCTACTTCCAGGTCTTAGATAATTTTGCGATGGATTATTACATTACCAACGCATTAAAACTAAGTACCCAATTCGGGTTAACCGATACAAAAAACACGTCGGATCAGTTTGTTTCTCCGTTAAGCAATACGTTTTATTATGGCCCCACCAGCCAAATAAATAACAGGGGAAGTTATACTTATAATGTTGACAATGAACTTACGTATGATGGCCAGGTTAAATTGACCTATAACAAGCAATTTGGCGGTCATTCAGTAAACTTCTTATTGCTATCCGAGATTGGCAATGATACAAACGATCAGAAAGGTTTTACGGCCGTTGGATTTTCGAACGCCACCTTTACCAATATTGGTTTCGCAAGATCGTATGCACTCAATTCATCTCCTTTGGGCGATTGGATTACCAGCAGGTTTAATAATAACTCGTTAACCGGAAATTACACTTATCAAAACAAGTATTTATTAGACCTCACCGGTAATATGAACGGTTCATCGGCCTTTGGCGATAAACACAGGTATGCGCCGGTATGGTCAGCAGGTTTGGGGTGGAACGCGCATAACGAAGATTTTTTTAAGACTGCTTTTCCTGCCATTTCTCAATTTAAACTTACCGCAACAACCGGCGAAGCCGGATCAGTGGCATTCCCTGCAGACCTGGCAAAAACGATATATACCTATCAAACCGCCAATTGGTACTCCACAGGCGTAGGCGCAACAGTTAACGGTTATGGAAACGACAACTTAGACTGGCAAAAAACAACAATAGACCAGCTAACCCTTGAACTGGGTTTATTTAATAACAAGCTGACGATAAAATCTGACTATTACTACAAACTGACAAAAGGAGAGATCGTTCAGCTTACCACGGCGCCATCAACCGGATATCTGAACTATGATGCAAACCTGGGCGATGTGAAAAACGTGGGCGCCGAGGTTTATATCACCTTTAATGCTTACAAAGCAAAGGATATAAATATTAACCTAACCGGCACATTTGTACATAATAAAAATGCGGTAGTTCATATTAACAACGCCCTTAAAGCCTATAACGAAAGTGTAAATAAATACCAGGCGGATACAGCTAATCATGCGCAAACAATTCCTTTGCTGCAATATGAAGAAGGCCGGTCAATTAACACCATTTGGGGCGTAAAATCAAAAGGTATTGATCCTGAAAATGGCAAGGAAATATTGGTAAAAAGAGATGGTACGCTGACCTATACCTATGATGCCGCTGATATTCAGCCAATAGGGAACATGGATGCCAAGGGCGAGGGTACTTTTGGCAGTAACATTACCTATAAGCAATTTTACCTGTACTTTTTGTTCCATTACCAGTTTGGCGGCGACTACTATAACCAAACATTGGTTGACAGGGTGGAAGATGCCGACCCACGTTACAATGTAGACGCAAGGGCACTTACCCAGCGCTGGCAGAAACCCGGCGATGTTACTTTTTATAAGAACATACAGGATTTAAGTATAACGCATCCAACTTCTCGTTTTGTCCAAAAAAATAATGAGATAGATCTGTCGTCGGTAACCTTGTCTTATGATATCACTAAAAAATTAGCAAAAAAAATAGGGCTGCAGTCATTAAGGCTGTCCCTTACTGCTAATGATATTTTCGAATCGTCAAGCATCCAGATAGAGCGGGGCATATATTATCCTTATGCGCGAAACCTTACATGCATGCTTCAAGCCACCTTTTAATTAATACAAAATGAAAAAATATATAGCAATTATAGCTGGATTGATAGTTTTTACATCGTGTAATAAGTACCTGGATGTAAAACCACAATCGCAAATAGACGAAACAAAATTGTTCAGTTCGGACGAAGGCTTTCGCGAGGCGCTAAACGGTGTTTATACACTTTGCGCATCAACCAACTTGTACGGCGGTAACTTAACCTTCGGCAGTTTTATTGGTACGGCCACCAGCGGCGGGCTGGATGTTTTAGCACAAAACTACCAGTTTTCTGACCCTGTTTCGCAACGTATTGAAGGTTTTGATTATACCGATCCAACATTTATAAATACCGAAAATACGGTATGGAATACAGCTTACCAGGCAATTAACAACTGTAATTATATACTTGCAGCTATCGACGGTAAGAAAAGCATATTCACCGGAAACGACTATCAGTTGATAAAAGGGGAGGCCCTGGCATTAAGAGCTTACCTGCATTTCGATTTGCTGCGCATGTTTGCACCATCGTACGCCAGTAACCCTAATGCTAAAGCTATTCCCTATGTAACGCAGGTAACTGTTAAAAGCACATCGTTCTCTACGGTTTCAGGAGTTCTTGATCAGTGTATTATTGACCTTAATGCCGCTACAAGGTTGCTCATCAATTCGGACCCGATACTACAGGGGTATACCGTTGGATATCCCGGCCAACAGGGGCAGAATGAAGACGCGAGTCCCGATTTGTTTTACCAAAACAGGAGGCACCGCATCAATTACTATACTGCCGTGGGCGAATTGGCACGTATTTATTTATACAAAGGCGACTACAACAACGCGTTGATCAACGCAAAATTTGTGATCAGTGGCAAGGTGTTTCCATGGACGTCAGAAGCGGATTTCTTTTCGGCAAGTAATACAACCCGCGACCGGATATTTTATAAGGAGCTAATTTCTTGCTGGTTTGTTGATAATGCACCGGTAAATGCAGAGGTGAATTCATTGTATTTAAACACCAATCCTATTTTTAGCGCCACTACCGATCAGATTAACAATATTTATGAAATTGCGCAGGACGGTGGCGACGATTGGCGCCTTAAACAATGGTTTGTGACAACCGCACCTACACAGGGCTCGGACCTGCGTGCGGTATTGCTAAAATATAACAACAATGCTGCTCCGCTAAAAAATCTTCATCCGCTGGTTGCGCCGGCAATGCGTCTTAGCGAAATCTATTATATAGCCGCCGAAGCAAGTTATGGTAACGGGGATACCGATGGTGCGCTGGGCTATTATAATACCGTGCGCAAAAACCGCGGCATTGGCGATTCGGTGGTAACCGTTGCAGATAAAGATGCGATGAACGAATTGCTATTGTCTGACGCGCGGAAAGAGTTTTACGGAGAAAGCCAGATATTTTATATGTACAAAAGGCTTAATCATGGCATACCAATTACGCCAACCTTTACAAGGCCGCCGTCCGATCAAATATTTGTACTGCCTATTCCCCTCAACGAGCTAATATTCCGCAACAACTAATCGCTATAAAATGAAACGAAATCTATTTTTTATACTTCTTTTTTGTGTAGCCATCATCGGTTGTAAAAAAGATAAAGAGCTGCTGTATAGCTCGCAGGATAATATCTATTTAAATTATCCTAAAAAAGACACGCTGAAATTTTCCTTTGCGCTTTTTCCAAGTCTTCAGCAGGATACCTTGTGGATTCCGGTAATTATATCAGGGAAACGGGTTAGCCGCGACAGGAAGTTTCAACTTTCGGTAGTTGCTGATTCTACAACGGCGCTGGCAACGATAAATTATGAGCCGTTAAAGCCATTTTATATTATGCCTGCCGATTCGGGGACTACGCACGTGCCGGTTATCATCAAAAGTACGGATACAGCGCTGTATAATAAATCCGTGCGGTTAACTATACGGGTTTCAGGCGGTACTGATTTTGGCTCAGGATTGGTAGAATCCATTCGCACCAAACAAATCGTGTTTTCAAACCAGCTGGAAGAGCCCAGCTGGTGGTCCTTCTGGGAAGGAGAGGGTGAATTTGGCGACTACACACGGACAAAATATCAGCTGTTTCTGATCTCGTCGGGCACAACCACATTGGGTACGCCCGGTCCCGGTGATTTCAACAGTATTCCCGAGGGCCTGTTTTATATCGGGAATTTTACAGCGTTTTTGAGCGATCCATTCGGCTGGGTTTCGCAAAATCCTCAAAAGGGCTATGTATTAACAGCAACCAACGATGGCACCGGCGATTATTATTTTTATAGTACCAGTAATCCCACCAAAAAAATTCTGCTCGAATATTTGCCGCAATCTGCCACTTACGTTTTTATAGATGAAAATGGTAACCCGGTTGTTCTTCACTAACACATTATTGATTAAGATTATGAAATTCAACAAAATACATTTACTGCTGCTTTTTGTTGCGCTGGCGTACGGCTGCAAGAAAGATTTAGGCAATTATACCTATCATTCGCCTGTTGACCCCATTTGCGATATAGCTGCTAAAACGTTCCCTGCTATTGAGGGAGACTCTTTAATATTACGGCCACAGGTGTTATACGCCGGTGGAAACATATTAAAAGACCTGACTTACAAATGGGAAATTACGTTTGTAGATTCGCTGCGAACCGATGTTTATTACGGTTATCCGTTACGAATGGTTTATAACCTGCCGCCGGGCGTTCGCGGCGCCAGGTTAACCATAACGGCCAAGGCTACCGGTATCCAGTATTTCTATACTTTTAACATCAACGGCATCACCCAATATTCGTTGGGCACCGCTGTGTTAAGTGTGGACGGTGGGGTTACCAAATTTACATTTGTGGAGCCCGACAACAAGACCATGCAGGCTGATATTTATGCTGCACTTAACAAGCAAATCTTACCGGCAAATCCTGTGGAGCTTTATGCGCACCATTATCCGCTGCAAACGGGCAATAAAGGCGTTGACCAGTATTGGATTATGTGTAACGATCCTGCCAAAGGCAGTGTAATTGTAGACGCCACTACCTTGCTGAAAAAAGGCGATTTTAAAAGTCAGTTTTTGAGTCCGCCCACTACCATTATTCCGGGGCATTTTGAAGACTCTTTGGGGGTTACCAATGGCGTGATAAACGGCAAGCTTTGGTTCGGCATCACCAGCACCGCGTTTTTCGCTACCGACTATGGCAAATTTGGCGGCCCGCAATTAGGCAATTACACCATGTCGCCGTTTTTTATGCAAACCTGGGGTTATACCTTCGGCTTCGACACAACGGCAGGGGCGTTCATATCATTTGATGGTGGTGGCGGTTTCCACGGCAGCGATTACGTGGTAGACGGCGATGCGTTTGACCCAACCAATACCGGAATGCATAACCTGTTGTATATGCAGCCAAAACCCGGCACAACCTATGCGTTTCTTAAAGCAGATAATGGCACCATCTACGAATATTCGTTTTTAGTAAGTTTAGACGACTACAACAACCGGACAATAAGCCCGCAGTATAAACGGGTATTTGCAGGAGCTTCCTTAGTTCAGCCTGATACAAAATGGCAAACTACGATAGATAACATATTTTATTTTACATCAAATAATGCGATTTACCGCTACAACCCGCTTAACCAGGACTTGCGGACATTGAATACCGATATGGGCGGCAAAAAGGTGACCATGCTTAAGCTTAGCGCTGATGGAAAAACCCTGATGGCCGGCGTTGACGGGCAGATATACTTTATTGATGTTCGTATTGGAAATGACGGCAGCACGTTTACCCAGCCTACAATTTCCGGTATTCCGGGAACTCCGGTTGGCGCAATTACTTTGCAATAAAAGCACGTAGATGCTTTAAAAATATTGTCAGCACCGGCATTGCTGGTGCAGCCGGTGCTGATAAGTTTTAGTTAATAGTTGATTGGAAAAGCAATGGGAGCCGGCACGCGGCTTGCTCCCGCTTTTTCGTTGGCCTCTACACATTAATTCACATACATTAAAAACAAGCAGATGAAATTTAAAATACTGATACTGGCCGCATTAATGCCTTTTTTTGCAGCCGCACAATCCAATGATTTTACCGTGTCGGGTAAAATTGGCAATATAAACGCGCCCGGAAAAGTTTACTTCGATTATATGAAAAACGGCGTAAATGTTAGCGATTCGTCGCTTTTGGTGAACGGTACATTTAGTTTTTCGGGATATACCCCCGATTTTACAGCCGCCCGGCTGGTGATAGACCACAATGGTAAAGGAATTGGAGATGCCATTTTTAATGGAGGCGAAGTAGTTTACCTGTATATCGGCAAAGAGCAGATGACCATTACATCGAAGGATTCGTTAATCAATGCGGATATCAAAGGATCAAAAATCAACGATGATTTTATGCAATACAACAAAGATGTTGGTGGATCGATGCAGGAGCTTACCAAAGCTGCTAACGCTGAATACAACAGGCTGACTCCAGAACAGCAAAAAGATACGGCGGCAGTGAAAGTTGTTGACAGGCATTTCCACGAAAACATAAAGGCGAGAACTGAAGCGCAGCTGAAGTTTGCTGAAAATAATCCAGATTCGTTTTTTGCCTTGATAGCACTATCAGAAGCCGCACAAACTCCCGCGTATATGGAAAAAGCTGAATCGATATACCACGGCTTAAGTGCTCGTGTATTGGGTACAGAAATGGGCGTTGCCTTTGGCCCGGAACTGGCCGAACGTATAAACGCGCTAAGTATTACCGCTGTGGGCAAGGATGCACCCCAATTTACACAAAACGACGTGAACGGAAAACCCCTGTCGTTAGCGAGTTTTAAGGGTAGGGTAGTGCTGGTTGATTTTTGGGCCAGTTGGTGCCACCCATGCCGTGGCGAGAATCCTAATTTATTAAAGCAATATCAGTTGTATAAGGACCGAGGCTTCACCATCCTTTCGGTATCAATGGATAGCGAAAGAAAAAACTGGCTAACCGCTATTAAGCAGGATGGCCTGCCCTGGCCGCAGGTATCTGATTTAAAGGGCTGGAAGAATGAAGCCGGTCGCATATATGGCGTGCGGGGTATCCCGGCTTGTTTCTTAATAGGAACTGACGGAAAAATTATAGCCAACGACCTGCGGGGCGAAACGCTGAATAAAAAACTGGCGGAAATATTTAAAAACTGATAGCTGAGTATGAAAATAAAGAAATTTATCCCGGCAATTGTGGCGGTGGGTTTTGCCTGCCTTATGCTGCCTGCTTTTGGGCAAACCACGCAGGCGTTACCGCCGCTCGACCCGCAGGTGCGGACCGGGAAATTACCAAATGGCTTTACCTATTACATCAGGCATAATACGGAACCTAAAAACCGCGTGATATTTTACCTGGCCAACAAAGTGGGCTCCATTTTAGAAAATGACGACCAGCAAGGCCTGGCCCATTTTACCGAGCACATGAGTTTTGACGGGACTACACATTTCCCCAAAAGCGAATTGCTGAACTACCTGCAAAAGTCGGGTGTGCGTTTCGGTGCAGATTTAAATGCCTATACCAGCTTTGACGAAACCGTTTATCAATTGCCCCTGCCGTCGGACAAGCCGGAGTTACTGGCACACGGCCTGCAAATAATGCGCGACTGGGCACAGGAAGCCACCCTCGATTCGGTAGAAATAATGAAAGAGCGCGGCGTAGTATTGGAAGAAAAGCGATTGGGAAAAGGCGCCAATGAGCGGATGCAGCGCACTTACTGGCCGTTGATACTTAATCATTCGCGCTACGCAGTGCGTTTGCCCATAGGGACTGATGACGTGCTGAATAATTTTAAACCAGCTACCATCAGAAGTTTTTACAAGGACTGGTATCGGCCCGATTTACAGTCGCTGATAATTGTAGGTGATATTAACGTTGACGAAATGGAAAAAAATATCGTTACTCAATTCAGCGATTTAAAAAATCCTGCCAATGAGCGACCACGAATACCTTATACGGTAGCTTTAACCGGAAAGAACCAGTTTAGCGCAGTTACCGATAAGGAGATGACCGCCACCGTTGCCTTTGTGCTGATAAAACAACCGCAACTGGCAATGCATACTACGGAAGACTACCGTAAATCCATCATCAGGGATTTGTTTAATAGTATGATCAGCAACCGGTATGATGAATTGCAGCGCCAGCCATCGCCGCCATTTATAGAAGCCAGCGTAAACGTGGGGGATTTTTACGGGGGTCTCGACCAATGTTCCATGACCGTAGTGGCACAGCCCGGCCAATTGGAGAATGCATTTAAGGCGCTATGGCGCGAGAGCGAAAAAGTGAACCGCTATGGTTTTACCCAAACCGAACTCGACAGGGCCAAGCAGAGTTATCTCAATAACATGGAGGCTTCTTTAAAAGAAAAGGGTAAAACGGGGTCCGACAGTTATGTGAACAGCTATTTGCAAAACTTTTTAAAAGGAACCGTTACCCCGGGTATTGATTATGAATATAACCTGGTGAAGAGTGATCTGCCGGGAATTAACCTGGACGAAGTGAACGCCGTTGGCAGGCAATCTATAAAAAATACCGACCGGGATATCTTAATTTTAGGTCCCGAAAAAGATAAATCGCTTTTGCCGGATGAGGACAAAGTTGGCGGTTGGATAAAAGATGTTTTAGCAGAAAAACTGCTCCCTTATCACGATGATGTAAGTACCAAGCCGCTTTTAATTGCTGAGCCACATCCCGGCAAGGTTATTAGCGTCATAAAAGACACGGCCTTAAATATGTCCACACTTACCCTTAGCAACGGCGTAAAAGTGATTTTAAAACCGACTGATTTTAAGGATAATGAAATACTGTTTACCAGTAACTCGCCCGGCGGTACGTCACTGTATAGCGATGCCGATTTTCAATCGGCAGATCGTGCAGGTTGGATGATACCCTCGTTTGGCGTTGGAAATTATAATACCAGCCAGCTGCAAAAGTACTTGTCGGGCAAAATAGTGAATGTATCGCCTTATATCGCCGAGCGGGCGCAGGGTATAAGCGGCAGCGCCGCCCCCGGCGATTTGGAAACGGCATTCAGTTTAATGTATGCCTATTTTACCGAGCCAAATAAAGACGCAGGCCAGTTTCAAAGCATCATTTCGCGTTCAAAAGCCGAATTGGCTAACCGGTCAAGCGATCCCGGTAGTGTTTTCCACGATACCGTAACGGCCGTATTAAGCAATTACAATGTGAGGCGAACCGGTCCAACCACGGCCAAGCTCGACCAGGTGGATTTGGACAAGGTATACAAAATTTACAAGCAGCGGTTTGCCAGTGCAAACGGCATGACATTCACCTTTGTTGGAAATTTCAACAATGCAACCATCACGCCGCTGATTGAAAAATACCTGGGTAGCCTCCCATCCAATGCTACAACAGAAGAAGCCAAAGACCTGCAGATTCATATCCCGCCAGGTAAAATAACTAAAACTGTGTATAAAGGCTCGGAGCCAAAAGCCGTGGTTAACCTGGTTTGGTCGGGAGTTTTCGATTATAGCGCAGCCGAAAAAATAAATATGGATGCTTTAAAAGAATGCCTGGAAATACGCCTGATTGAAAGGCTGAGAAAAGAAGAAAGCGGCGTGTATACGCCGGGCGTATATGCCAATAACAGCAAATACCCGTCATCGCGGTTTTCTTTCATTGTAGTTTTTGGCTGCGCGCCCGAAAATGTTGAAAAATTGGTAGCCGCAACACAGGACGAAATTAATGCGCTGATAAACAATGGCCCATTACAGGTTAACATTGATAAATGGAAGGCAGAAAGCCTTAGGGTGCACGAAACTGAACTGAGAAATAACGACTGGTGGCTAAATTATATCAATGGCCAAAACATGGACAAAGAAGATATTCACCAACTCAACAATTTTAACGCAGAACTGGATAAAGTTACTACACCGGGTTTGAAACAGATGGCCGCTAAATATCTTAACGGCAGCAATTTTATCAGGCTGGTGTTGCTGCCCGAAACTAATCCCAAACCAAGTTTTTAATCAATTAAATAAAGAAATCATGAAAATATTTAGATCAATAAATATCAGGCTGCTTTTAATTGTTATATCGGCGGCCATTTTAAGTACATCGTGTAAAAAAAGCAAAGAGGTTACGCCTAACAAACCGATAGTGCTGGTAAACGATACCATTACCAAAGATGGTTTTACCATTATTTTTATCAATCAGGATTCTACTTTTCAGGTTAAAGGCGACACTTTGCGCAAAGCTTATGAAAAAGCCTTTTTTATCACCTACCCAAAGATCTGCGCTTATTTTAACCCTGATGGACAGCGCGTGGTCCCGTTTATAGTTGATGACGCATTTAAGGCCCAGCAAGGCGAAGAACTGGCGTACGCATCCGGGGGTGAAATTCACATTAACCCGGTTTATGCGCTGGCCGCGCCAAATGATTTAAATGTTTTGGTGCATGAGCTCACCCACATTGATCAGGCATATTCGGCGCCTAATACCCCAGGCTGGATGACCGAAGGCATTGCTGAATACTCAAGAAATAAATTTGGTATCCCCGGCCGAAATAACGGCTGGTATATTCCGGATTATTGGCAAGGCCAGAAATACACCGACGGTTATACTGTGATAGCCAGGTTTTTGTTGTGGGCCGAAGCTAAGTATCAGCCGGGTATAGCACAATATATGGATAAGCAACTGCGCGCGGGTACTTATGATGATGATGCTTCGTGGCAGGCCGAAACAGGTATTACCTTCAGCCAGCTTTGGACATCTTATACCGAGAATCCATATTATTAAGTAAAAGAATACGAATTGCTTCCACAATAAATATAGGTTAATTGTTAAAGGATGCTTCTGTAAGGAGTATCCTTTTTTTTATCCACGCAAATCGCCCTATAGTGGCTCCTTTGTCAGATTATCGCAATACTAAGTAATGTCAGTAAATTAATTCTATTAATTCCATAGGCAATATATACAATTGTTATATTTGCCGGATAATAAAAATGATTTTGCTATGATGTTAAAAATCCAATTCAGACTTTTCCTGTTTGTTTCACTGTTATTGGCAGCAACTTTATCAAGCTACGCGCAGCAATTTATTGCCGCAGGTAAGTGGCGCGGCGTATTTCATAATGCCAATGGAATTGATGTCCCTTTTAATTTTGAAGTGAAGGGAAAATCGGCTGCAACCGCAAAAGTATACCTGTTAAATGGCGAAGAACATTTTGAAACAAGCCAACCCGTTCAAAAAGGCGATTCGGTTATTATCCCGTTCGATCAGTTTGATACTGAATTAGCATTTAAGATTGGCGACAGTGATTTGACCGGCACCTTCCGTAAAAAGGATCATTCAGGAAGGGTTATTCCTGTTACTGCCACTTATGGGCAGGATTTTCGGTTTAATGATAATGACGAGAAACCTGTCGGCGATATTTCGGGTAAATATGATATTACTTTTAAATCGGAAAGTGGGAGGGAAGACAAGGCAGTTGGCCTGTTTAAACAAAAGGGCAATAGGCTGTATGCAACCTTTATGCGCATAACCGGCGACTCGCGGTTCCTGGAAGGTATTGTTAAAGGAAATCAGTTTTTCCTGTCTTCGTTTATTGGCGGCGGCCCGGCATATTACACAGGCACATTTGACGAAGCAGGACAGCTTACAGGAGCTAATTTTACCGGTATAAAAAATGCGAATGCTGCGTTGCCCGACCCTTATAAGCTAACTTATTTAAAGGATGGTTATAAAACGTTCGATTTTTCGTTGCCTGATGTTGATGGTAAAAAGGTATCGTTAAAAGACGAAAAATATAAAGATAAAGTAGTAATTGTAACCATAACCGGCACCTGGTGCCCCAATTGTATTGACGAAGCCAGTTTCCTGGCTCCCTGGTATAAAAAGAACAAACAACGCGGCGTGGAGGCTGTAGCCGTACACTATGAACGCAAGGCCGACCCTGTGTACGTTAAAAACGCCATAGAAAATTTCAAAAAACGCTATAACATTGAGTACGATGAGGTCTTTGGTGGTTTGGTTGATAAGAAGGCGGTGGCCGAATCATTTCCGGCACTGAATACCTTTCTGTCGTTCCCTACCATACTTTTTATTGACAAGCAGGGCAATGTTGCAAAAATTTATACCGGGTTTACCGGCCCCGCTACCGGGGTTTATTATCAACAGTTCATCAAGGATTTTAATGATGAGGTTGACCATTTGTTAGCAAGTGGTACATAGTCAATAAACATCACGGGTTTGTTACAAACAAATATTTTGAAGAATCAGATAATATTTGTTTATTTGTCTACTTAATCTATAGACATTATATATTAATTATGAAATCACAATTACAAAAGAGTAAAAAGTCAAAGGTCAATCACCCGTCGTTCCTCGCGTTCGATAAATCATTCACTATCTCCTATTCTACTTCGGCAGCCTGCTGTATGTGTTGTTGCTGTTAATTTCTTGCCGTTCCAGGCAAAAAGCATCTTTACTACATTTTCTAACCCCTTAAACTATTAACTGCTTCGACGCAGTAAGGGGCTTCGCATTTTTTAACTTTTAAATATCAATAATGAAACAGTTCTATAAAAGAAGTGTGTACCTGCTTTTTTGTGTTTTTTTTACGCTTACAGCATTTGCGCAGACTAATACTGCACCAACTATCCAATCGAAACTGGACGGTATTGTGCTCGATTCGCTAACCAAACAGCCATTGCCGGGAGCGGTGGTAAAAATCAAAGGCACCACGCATTCCGTGTCTGCAGATGCCGACGGCAAATTTAATTTTGTCACCGGCCAGCGCTTTCCTTATATCCTTATTGTATCTTATATCGGCTATGTTCAAAGGGAAGTTATTGCTACCGGGAGCCCGATAACCATTGTTTTAAAAGAAAACGTTGGCCAGTTGAACGATGTGGTAATTACCGGCTACAGTACGCAGCAGCGGAAGTTTATTGCAGGCTCTATCACCAGCGTTAGCGGTAATGCTATAAAAGACCAACCCGTGACCGGCTTTAACCAGGCTTTGCAGGGTAAGGCAGCGGGCGTGCAGGTATTATCAAATTCGGGCGTCCCCGGAGGCGGGATCACCCTCAGGGTACGGGGAAGCAACTCTATCAATGCCTCGGTTGATCCGCTTTATATTATTGACGGCGTTTTTGTAAGCAATGCTGATCCTGTTCAAACATCATTGGGTAACCAGGAACAATCTAATCCACTGTCAGATCTTGATCCTGCTGATATTGAAAGCATACAGATATTAAAAGATGCAAATGCGACTGCTATCTATGGGTCATTAGGAGCAAACGGTGTGATTATTGTAACCACCAAACGCGGTAAACGGAATACCCAGGCCAAAATAAATTTCAATACTTACCAGGGATGGTCAACCGCCATTAAAAAATTTAAAGTGGTTGATGGACCGCAGACGCAGGAACTGGTTAACGAATCGAAAATAAATACAGCAAAAGACGGCGGAATAGACCCTTCAACTATTGTTTTGCCTTTTGCAAACCCGGCATCTGCGCCAACTTATGATCGAATCAGCAGCCTGTTTGAAACTGCGCCTTCCCGGAATTACGAGGTATCTACACAGGGCGGTGGTGAAACAAGTACCTACTACATTGGCTTCGGTTATTTAAATCAGGAATCGATAGTTAAGCCGTCAACTTACGACCGCTATACCGGCAGGCTTAATTACGATAACTACCTTACGTCGAAACTAAAGGTAGGTACCAGTATCAACTTTTCGCGTTCGTTCAGGAATTTAAGCGGCAGCGATAATAACCCGCAGGGCGTTATCAATTCGGCTTTGTTTCCGCGTTCGTATCTCCCTATCTACAATGCCGATGGTACCTATGCCCGTTACGGGAGTTTTGATAACCAGGATGCGCTGATCGCTAACCTGAATAACAAAGCGGTGGAGTGGCGTACGATAGGCAACTTTTTCGGCGAATATTCTTTTTTGCCGGAACTAAAATTACGTACCAGCTGGAGTGTGGACAATGGCAGCAATTACGAAAACGACTATACTAATACACTGCTCGCAGCAGGTATAGCCACCAATGGTTCGGCTGCATCGTACGAAAATAAAAATACTGTATTAACCAACGAACAGGTTTTAACCTATATCAAATCGTTCGGGAGAAATAAAAAACACAACATCAATGCCCTTATCGGGAACACGATAAACACCGTTTTGAGCCAAAACACAACGGCTACAGGTACCGGCTTTGCCACCAATAGCCTTACAGCGATTTCTGTAGCGGCCACCAAATCGGGTTCATCCTCACAATCGCAGTCAAAACTGCTTTCATACTTTGCCAAGGCGAGTTATACCTACAATGATAAGTACACTATTGACGGTAGTTTACGTGCCGATGGTTCTTCCAAATTTGGGGTGAATAAACGCTGGGGGTATTTCCCTTCGGGCGGCGTGGCCTGGCGCGCTGGTGAAGAAGACTTTATCAAAAAGCTGGACATTTTCAGCGACCTGAAATTCAGAGGAAGTATAGGTTTATCCGGAAATCAAAATGGCATCGGCGCTTACGCAGCACAGGGGCTTTGGACTTCGGGCGCCAATTATTTAGATCAGCCAGGTACTGCCCCATCACAACTGGCCAATCCAAATCTTACCTGGGAAACCACCAGGCAGGTTGATTTTGGTACCGAATTTGGCATACTAAAAGGAAGGCTGGATTTTACGGTTGACTACTATAATAAATACACCTACAATTTATTACTGAACGTACCGGTGCCTTACCGTTCAGGCTTTGCGAGTTATTTGGAAAATTACGGATCAGTTACCAACAAAGGTGTGGAAGTCACTATCCATTCTATAAACATCCGCTCAAATGCATTTCAATGGACAACTGATTTCAACATATCATTCAACAAAAACCGGATTGATAAGCTTGCATCAGATATCACCCTTGGTGCATCAGGTCGCAACATTTCCATATTGCGCCAGGGATATCCCATCAACTCATTCTACCTATACAAACAGCTGTCGGTTGATCCGCAAACAGGTAACGCCGTTTATCAGGACGTAAACAACGATGGTAAAATTACGGCGGCCGACAGGCAGATTGTTGGCAATGCCATGTCAAACTATACAGGAGGCTTTACCAACACCATCACCTATAAGGGCTTTGATCTTGGTGCGTTCTTTTATTTCCAGCACGGCAATAAAATCATGAACATGAATGATTTCTTTATGATACATGGCGGTACACAGGCCAACATTGGTTTTGTGCCCAGGCAGCTCGACAGGTGGACAACGCCTGGCCAGATAACAGATATACCGAGGCTTACCACTTACAGCGGAAACCCAACGCAAAACGATGGCGCTGCCAATAATTACGGAGGTAATGTGGCCAGTTTGAGTTCGCGCTACCTGGAAGACGGTTCGTTTATCCGGTTAAAAACGTTGTCGCTCGGATACAATATACCAACCAAAACGCTGAACGGTATCGGGATCAGTAAATTGAGGTTATACGTACAGGCAACTAACCTGTTAACCTTTACCAAATATAAAGGGCTCGATCCGGAAATCAGTTCACAAAGTAATAACCAGAATACTGCGGGTTACGATTGGGCCACCGTTCCACAGCCAAAGACTATACAGGTAGGAGCCAGTGTTACATTTTAATCCTTTAAAGAAAACATCATGAAACGTCATCATATTATCAAAACCATATTAATATTCCAGGCGCTGCTCATTTTTGCTTCATGCAAAAAAGCGCTTACGGAAATTCCGAACAATGCAATCCCTACGCAGGATGCCATTGTAGATGCGAGCACGGCAAGGGCTGCTATTATAGGGACTTACGACGCAGTGCAAAACTATTACGCATCAAACTACCCTACATTAGGCACCATTACTGCCGACAATGTAATATTTAACGGAACGCTTAGCCAATACCTGCAATTGGATCAAAATGCTATCCCGCCGGATAACGTAATTACCGTTGCTGCTTACCAGGGTATTTATAAGGCTATTAATTCTGCTAACAGCGTTATTGCTTACGTGCCGCAGGTAAGCGATCCGTTGTTGACCGCCACCGAAAAAAACAAGATACTGGGCGAGGCTTATTTTATTCGCGCATTGGGTTATTTCGATTTGGGCAGGGGTTGGGGTGGTGTACAACTACAACTGAAACCCACTACCGACCTTTCCGCTTTAAAGGGAATAAAAAGAAGTACCCTTGATCAGACTTATGACCAGGTGCTTGCCGATTTAACAAAGGCCGAACCTTTATTGCCTGAAGATGCTACTACCAGGAACCGCGCCCAGCAAAGTACCGTAAGGGCATTACGCGCACGGCTTGATCTGTACCGGAGCCAATGGGCCGATGCTGAAAACTATGCAACGCAGGTAATTAATAATACCAAATATACGCTGGTTAAACCTTACAAAGCATTTTTTACCGCACCTTTTTTATCCACTGAATCGGTGTTTGAATTGACTTTTACTGCAAACGATAAAAATAGTTTTTGGAACCTGTGGTATCCGAGCTCTTTAGGCGGGCAGTTTACCTTGAAGCCATCTGATGCCATTGTAGCGAAGCTGAACAATCCCGCAATTGGTGGAACAAGGAATACGCTAATTGCAGGCAGCGGCACTTCTGTTTATGGTGTTTTGTATAACACTTCGGCCACCAGTACCGATCCTTCTTATGTTATCCGGATTGCTGAATTGTATTTAATTCGTGCAGAAGCAAGAGCGCAGCAAGGTAATTTATCAGGTGCTTTGGCCGATTTAAATGCCGTGCGCAACCGGGCAGGCGTTGCAAATTCTGCGGCCGCCACACAGGCAGATGTGCTACAGGCTATTGAAGACGAAAACAGCGTGGAGTTTGCTTTTGAACCTCACCGCTGGTTCGATTTGGTACGAACCGGTCGTGCAGGCACCGTATTGGGCTTAACTAACCAAAACTACTGGCTTTTCCCAATTCCGTTGTCGGATATACTATCCGATCCGGATGTTACACAAAACGCCGGTTATTAGATAAACTGGCTCTATTAGGCTTTTATGGTAGAAATTAACCACAGAGATCGCAGAGGAGGCACAAAGCACACAGAGATAAAAGAGAAAAAAAGTGGCGAACGCTTTAGCGCTATTAAAACTCAGCGTGCTCTGTCCATTCTCTGTTTCTCTGCGGTAAAACTGAACATACAATATACGAATTACTTTAAAACAATAACTCACCAAACATAAATGAAAACAAACATCAGGGTCAGCGGTCTGCTCATCGCATTTTTGCTGACAGCGGTACAATTTGTATCGGCCCAAAACAGCTACTTTTTTCCGAAGTCCGGGCAACTGGATAATAAAATCCCATCGCCCGAGCAATATCTGGGGTATCCCATCGGCTCCTTTTATACCCGCCATGACGAGGTGGTAAATTATTTGCGCGAACTGGCACGGGTTAGCGACCGCGTGCACGTGCAGGTTATCGGTAAAACTGTTGAACAGCGCGAACAAATCATTGTTACCGTAACCTCTCCGCAAAACTACGGCCACCTGGAACAAATAAGACAGGAACATCTGAACCAGATAGACCCATCAAAACCCGTTGTGCCTAATAGTGCACCGGTAATTATCGACCTGGGCTATGGTGTGCACGGTAACGAAACATCAAGCACTGAGGTTAGTTTGCTGGTGGCTTACTACCTGGCCGCCAGCAATGATCCTGAAACTTTGAAATGGCTTTCGGAAGCGGTTATATTTATCGATCCTTCGTTAAATCCGGATGGACGCGACCGTGCAGCTAACTGGCATAACCAATACCATTCGAACCCTGCCGTTGGCGATCCTATTGATAAAGAGCATACAGAAGGATGGCCCGCAGGTCGTGTGAACCATTATTTTACCGATTTAAACCGCGACTGGTTAAACCTTGTACAGGTTGAAAGCCGCAATCGTGTGGAGTTTTTCCATCAATGGTATCCTAACGTGCAGATAGATTTTCACGAGCAGGGGGCTAATGCTACTTACTATTTTGAACCAACACCCACCCGCCATTATAGCCCTATTATACCCCAGTTTTTATACGAAGAAGGCATTGTACTGGCAAAGTATAATGCGACAGCCCTGGATAATATAGGCTCGCTGTATTTTACCAAAGAGGGTTATGACAACCTTTCGCCTATTTACGGCTCAACCTATCCTAAATTTTTTGGAGCGGTAGCAGCCACTTATGAGCAAGCCAGCTCGCGCGGAATTTTGCAGGATACGCCCAATGGCCCGCTTACTTTTGCTTTCACCATTCGCAATCACCTAACTACCAGTTTCTCCACTATCAGGGCATCGGTAGCTGAAAAAGCCAATTTGTTTAAAACACAAAAAGACTTTTTTAAATACGCGTTGGAGCAGGGTCAAAAAAGTGCCACCAAAGCTTATGTTTTTGGCGATAACAAAGATGCAGGCCTTACTCAAAAGTTTTTAGGGTTGCTGTTGCAACATCGCGTAAAGGTGTATGGATTGAGCGAAAATATTACCGAACAGGGTAAGACCTTTCAAAAAGGCAAAGCCTATTTGGTGCCTTCCGATCAGCCGAATTATTTGATTGTACATTCCCTGTTCGAAGAAAACATTTTACAGGATAGTATCTATTACGACAATACAGGCTGGAGCATTATTCACGCTTATGGCCTGAAATATGCAAAACTTGCAGCCGCCGTTAGCAGGGGAGAGCAGGTAACTGCCGTGAATTTGAATAAAGGAAACATTGAAGGCGGCGAATCAAAATTGGCTTATATTATAAGCTATACCGATTACAATGCAAGCAGAGCGCTTTATCATTTGTTGGTTAAAAACATATTGGTGAAAACTGCTTTCAAACCATTTTCTGCCGCCGTTGGCGATAGCAAACGTCCGTGCGGACCAGGCACCCTGATTATACCGGTTGCCGGGCAAACGATATCGGCCGATTCACTTTATAAAGCCGTGCAGGAAATAACTGCCGAAGCACATATTAATGCATTGTCGGTATCCACCGGCTTTAGCGCAGAAGGTATTGATTTGGGCAGCAGCAACATTAAAGCAGTTAAGAAACCGGAAGTTGCTTTAGCGTTCGGCCAGGGTGTAACTGCATCAGAGGCCGGGCAGGTTTGGTTTTTATTAAATCAGCAACTCGATTTGCCGGTTACAAAAATTGACCTCGCCAATTTTCAGCGGGCATCGTTAAAAAAATATACCACACTTGTTTTGCCAGGTGGTAACTATAGCGCATGGGACAAGGCTACAGTTGATAAAATTAAAGAATGGGTTAACCAGGGCGGTACGTTGATCACTTTTCAAACAGCAAGCGCCTGGGCGATAAAACAGGAAATTGTGAAGGAACGGCTTTCGGAAGCTGATGCTTCCGGTGGTGGTCGCGGCGCGCGTAATGCTGGCCAGGTAAGTGGGCCAACTACAAGGCCCGAAGGCACCGATACAACAGCCCGAACGGAGGGAAGACGCGGTAGCGGAGCAGCGATTGCAGCTCAACCGGGTCAACTCGATACAGCTGTAAGACGAGGAGGCAGACGTTCGGGCGAACGACTTGACTTTGCAAGACAGGAAGATGTGGAAGGCTCTAAAAGGGTAAACGGCGCAATCTTCCAGGCGGATATTGATATTACCCATCCGATAGCGTTTGGTTTAACCTCGCGTAAGCTGTATATCAATAAAAACGGACCGACAATTTTATTGCCAAGTACAAACAGATACGCAACTGTGGCGCAGTATAACGGCAGACCTTTTATAAACGGTTATGCCTCGAAAGATAATATTGGTAAAGTGGCCAACTCAGCAGCAATTATAGCAACCGGCAGTGGCAGCGGCGAAGTGATTTTGTTTGCCGATGATCCAACCTATCGGGGTTACTGGTTAGGAACAGCCCGTTTGTTTTTAAACTCAGTTTTCTTTGGTAACCTGATTGGTGGCGGCGGAAGAGAAGGCGCGGGAGAAGAATAAAAACATTTTGAGGACGGGCCTTGCAATTTCGCAGGTTCGTCCTCTTATATGGTCAGGTGGCCGAGTGGCAAGGCAAGGGCCTGCAAAACCTTATACGGTGGTTCGAGTCCGCCTCTGACCTCGAATAACAGCACATAGTTTTTTTGTAAAAACCTCAGTACAAATTTCATTAAACGAATAGAAAGTTTATTTTTGTCTATTAAATCTATAGACAAACTATTTATTAATTATTATGCGTCCATTTGTCATATCGCACGAACATCCCGATTGGTTTAAACCATTATTTGCAGAACTTGAAAAACGCGGAATTCCTTATAAAACAGTAAACCCGACGGCGCATCATTTTTCAATTGAGGCGCCAAAGCCCGATTTTGATTTATTTTTTAACAGGATGAGCCCTTCAGCTTACCTGCGCGATGGCATACAGGGAACCTTTTACACACTGAATTATCTGAAATTTTTAGAAAATCATGGTGTAAGAGTAATTAATGGTTATAAGGCTTTCACTTACGAAACATCAAAGGCGCTGCAATTGCTGCTATTGGAGCAGTTAGGAATTAAATATCCAAAATCAAGGGTTGTAAATCATGTTTCTGAGGTTGAAGCGGCAACCGAAGGCCTACGTTTTCCTATTGTGGTAAAAGCTAATATAGGCGGCAGCGGCGCGGGTATAGAGAAATTTAATACCATTGAAGAACTAAGGGAGGCAATAACCGCTGGAAATATTGACTTTGGCATTGATCATACTGCGTTGGTGCAGGAGTTCATCCCAGCAAGAGGCGGTTATATAACGCGTGTAGAAACTTTGGGTGGTAAGTATTTATATGCTATCAGGGTTTACACCACGGGAGAAAGCTTTAACCTGTGCCCTGCAGATATCTGCCAAACCACAACCGGGCAGGAGTTGGTGCGCAATGCCTGTGCATTGGATGCGCCCAAAAACGGGCTGAAGGTGGAAGCATTTACGCCGTCGGACGAGATAATCAAGAACATTGAAACAATTGTGCAGCACAGTGGCATAGATGTGGGCGGTATAGAATATATTATAGATGACAGAGACGGCGAAGTGTTGTATTACGATGTTAATGCCCTATCAAACTTTGTTGCCGATGCGGTGAGTGTAATTGGTTTTAATCCGCACGAAAGACTGGTTGATTTTTTAGCAGAACAGGTTACAGAAAATATTTTAACTAAATAAATATGAGATACGGATACTGGTTACCCGTTTTTGGAGGATGGCTGCGCAACATTGAAGACGAGCAAATGCAGCCTACCTGGGATTATGTAAAGCGCCTGGCGATAAGAAGCGAAGAAATAGGCTTCGACCTGGCTTTGATAGCCGAGTTATACCTGAATGATATAAAAGGGGAGCAGGCGCCCTCACTGGATGCGTGGTCAACCGCCGCAGCATTGGCTGCGGTGACCAGCAAGCAGGAATTGATGGTTGCCGTAAGACCCACTTTCCATAATCCGGCCTTGCTGGCCAAACAGGCTGCTAATATTGATCACATCAGTAATGGCAGGATATCCTTAAACCTCGTATCGTCATGGTGGAAGGATGAAGCAGAGAAGTACGGTATTAACTTTGAACAACACGATGACCGTTATGCCCGCTCATCAGAATGGCTGGAGGTGCTGGATAACGTTTGGAAAAGGGATCATTACTCTTTCGAGGGTAAATATTATAAGGTAAATGATAATGTGCTGCAACCAAAGCCGGTGTCTAATCCACGGCCGCCAATTTATGCAGGTGGCGAATCGGAAGCGGCAAAGGAACTAATCTCGTCTAAATGCGACGGTTACGTAATGCACGGCGACTCGCCCGAGCTGGTTGCCAGGCGCATCAACGATTTGAGCGAACGCCGGGATAAAAAGAATTTACCGCCTATGCAGTTTGGGATTGCCGCTTACAGCATCATCCGCAACAGCGAAAAGCAAGTAAAACAGGAACTTGACAGGATAACCAACGTAAAAGAAGGTAGTTCCGGCTATAAAAACTACCAGCAGTGGCTTTCGGGCACACAATTGGATCAACATGTTTCGCTGTATGATTATTCGGTTTCAAATCGCGGCCTTAGGTCAGGCTTGACCGGAACACCAGCACAAGTGCAGGATAGGATAGGGGAATTTGAAAAAGCGGGGATTAACTTTTTCTTATTGCAATGTAGTCCGCAGTTGGAAGAAATGGAGCGTTTTGCTGATGCGGTAATTGAAAATAAATACACGCTTGCCTGATATATGCTGTCGAAAAAAGCCAAATACGCGATAAAGGCGCTTATATTTATTGCGAAAGATGCGGATAAATCGCCATTGCCGGTTTCAATAATCGCTGAACGGGAAAAAATTCCGAAAAAGTCGTTAGAGTCAATCTTACTGGAATTACGGAATGCCGGTTATTTGTATAGCAAAAAGGGGATAAGCGGCGGCTACGTATTAAGTAAATCGCCCGAAGAAATATCTTTGGTTGGGATAGTCAGGCTAATGGATGGCCCGATAGCCAGGGTATCCTGTGCCAGCGCGTTCCATTATCGCAGCTGCGAAGAATGCCTTGATGAAGCTGCGTGCAGTATTAAAAAGGTTTATCTTAAAATTCGAGAGGAAGAGCTTAAAATCTTGTCGGAAACAAGTATTGCTGATATGATCAGTAATGAGCAATTAACCAGCTGTAACTTGATATTGGAGCACGCCTGACCGGATTATTTAATTTTTTGCCGGTGATTCAGCCCCCGGTCGACCAATGTTTCAGTAACGGGGAAAGTTTTTTTTTGATTTTTTAATAACAATTTAAAAATATATTTCTACTTTTATAATTCTATAATATCCATAGAATTACTATACAATGATTACTTATACCAATATATCATTTCTTGTAACTACCGTTTCTCCTCGAAACAGCAGAGATTGTTGTTGTTGCCGATAATTACGGACCTCATTCCGTTTTCTCCGCTCTTATTCCATTATAAAACAACTACCATGTATCATGGTAAAATACAGCAACTCAAACTAATCAGAATAATAAAATTATGACCATCTCTAACAACACCGCAATTGATTTTGAACTTTCTGAAATAATTGCAGAACTGGAAATCCCTGTAAGAAAAATAAAACCGCTAAAGCCGTTAAAAGCAGGTAATAGTATTTATGATTTAATATTGCTAAAAGACAACATAAATAAACAGCGGTTTTTGAAAAGCGCTGTAACAAACAGCTCGGTTTTGCTGAAGCAGTTTTCAGGAAAACCGCTGGTAATTTGTTTCTATAGTTCGCAATGGCAAAAGCATGGCGTTCATTATCTCAATCAACTGAACGCCATTCATGCCGAAATCAAAGCGCTTGGAGCCAACCTGTTAGTGGTAAGTCCGGACGAGGGGACCCAGTTATTAGAGCAAACGATATGGGACAACAGTTTGTCTTTGAATTTTTATTTTGATTCGGATAACGCTATCGCCCGGAAATTCGGTATTTACTCGGATGAAGACCCCGCCTGGAACAACTATCCCGGAATTGATGTAAACGTCCCGTTATTAGCTGCTTATGTTTTGAATGCAGATCATCAAATTGTTTTTGATCATATTGACAGGGCGTTGGAAGGAGCTGACTTTTCATCCGGTTTATTGGATGTGTTGGGCGCGGGGGTGTTGCAGAAGAGGAAATCGGCTTGATTAAACACCAAAACTTTTCGGGTAACTTTAATTTATTTGACGGCACCGTTAGGTGTCAAATATCGGTAGAAAGCAGGGAAAAAATAGAAACCCGCGCCGTTAGATGCGGCACCTTGCGAATGTGGCGTACCTAACGGCATGCAGATGGCGGGTTGTTGTATTTCCATCAATATTTTGCACCTGACGGCGCAACCCTAAACTATAAAACTTTGTTTAATGACATTGCGTCACCCCCGAAACAACGCCGGTAGCTATTGTTTCAGCGCCGGGTCCCAATGTTCTGCTATTTTTCCATTTTCAATCCGGAACATATCGAACCAGGTGGTAGTGTATTTTTTAGCAGGACCTTTTGGATCAGGGCGATAACCGTGGGACCGTGCGCGTAGCGATGGCCAATTGCCTGGCGGCGGCATCGGCTAAGGCTGTTTGTTTTGATTTCGGATCTGCCATTTTGATTTTGGATATTATAGTTTTATTGCATTTGTTATTGCAATAAAATATAATTCCTATAGAATAACTTTTTTTAAAATTTAGTGCAACTTGCTGTAAGTCAATAAGAAATGTTGATTTACAGTCAGTTTTATTCTATGGAATTCAGAGGCTTAGCCTCGACCAATTTTGTAGCCACGGATTTTAATCCGTTGGAAAAGGAAAAGTAAAATCGAGAACCGTAGGTTCGATCCATATTCTCAAAGTACCAAAATATGCACCGTGCCTATGGCACTCTTTCTGTCAGGTGCCCAATATTCCACGGGTTGAAACCCGTGGCTACGATATGGTTCGGGCCGACTGCCCTTGGAAAGAGGCTAAACAACGAGTGTTGAATAACTTGAGATTTGAATAGCCCAAATAGGGCAAGTTGCGCCAATATTTTTCCTAAACACGCATCAATCAGGGTAGATCAACGGCTTCTACCAGTACATCCCAATGGGAAATTACCAGTTCAAAACGGTGCTGCTCGGCTTGCCGATAAGCCGCCTGGTCGGGAAATAATTGTTTTTTAAACGGATCAACAATGCTGTAATCAAGAGCCAGGTGTTCGTCTTTAAAAGTAACGGCTACTTTAAAATCCCAGCGGCTGTCTTCACTGCTATGCAAAATGGGAGTTTCGGCTTTTATACTGATGATATCTCCTTTTTCCTGTAGCTTTTTAAGCAATGGATAATGGTTCTTTTTCCATAAAGAAATAAACTCATCTGCATAGCCCCATTTTACTTTGTAATAACTTTCAATAGTCAGGCTTTTTGATGCCTGCGCAAATACTTTACTGCCCAGCAATAAGCTTATTGAAAGGAGTAATATGATTGTTTTTTTCATAGGTACTAATTTACAAATGATCGGCTTCGGTTGTGCAGGCAAATCAACCAATAAACCGGTTTATAATTATTTATTGTTAAAAGATTTAACTTTCACTAATGCTAATTTTTTCCTCCTGATAAAGTAGCCGATAATAAGTGCGATAATCATAACGGTTATTTAACAAGGCTTGTAAAACGTTGATAAAATGCAGTGGGGCTTTCCTCATGTTTGGGCTCGTATTTGCCTGCGATGATTGGGATATAAATTACCCGGCGACGGCTTGGTTCCCCAGTTACCGAAGATTGGGCTACCCGGTGCCATAACCGGCCATCATGTATTGTCAGGTCACCTGCCTCCGGTACAATGGCAATCTCGTTTTTATCAGCATTATTATCCAAAAAATACCGTTTGCGAAATAACATGCTGTAAAGACCTTGCTTGTGTGTACCGGGTAAAATTCTCAACCCGCCATTTTCGGGTTTCAGGGTACTGAGGTGTATGCCAACGTTAAGCATCGGATTCAGTTTTTGCCCGTGAAAAATATCGCGCAAGCCGTCGGTATGCCAGCCCATTTTGGTAAAGCTGCTTTCGGGGCCGTTTACATAATGATTAAACACCATGCCGTCTTTTTCGCTGATACCTAAGCGGGCCTGGGGGCCAACAAGGTTAAGCAATACCTTAAAACGGGGGTCTTTTGTAAATTCTGCCAGCGCTGCGTGATGCTGGTTAATGAAGGCGAAACGTTGTACTATTGGCGAGCCGTCGAGGTCCCTGCCATATTTTATGGGGACCCCGTTTACTTTTTCAATTTTGTTGGCAATCCAGTGTTGCTGCACCTGTTCGGATGCGCGGATAATATCGTTAACCGTTTCGGGTTTAATAAAATTTTTAAAATGGATGAAGCCGTTTTTAGTAAAAAAATCCTGCTGTTGTGCTGTGATAACTTCACCAAGGGTGAATTTTTGATATAAGTTCGACATTAAAGTATCAATAAAGAATGAGTAAATGAATGGCTGCCCCTAAAGGCAGATTTGGATGATGAACCGGAATAATTAATCGGGAGAAATTAACAACAACAGCAACACATCACCTTGTGGGAAAGGTACATTCGCATAAAATATGCTACCTGGATATGTTGAATTTTATTCAATTTATATTAAATCTATAGATTTAGTAGATAATGCAAATGTAGAGAAATATTTAATAAACAAAAATTTAATGTAAAAAACATATTGCGGTAGGCGTTATAAGAATTTGCAGGGGTTTAGGATGTATCGGTGGCGTTCTTCCGGTTATGTCGCGAATCGATAAATTGAAATAGATATTCGTTTTAACAAAAAATCATGGTTTACAGCTGAGGATAGTTATTTTTTGTTAAAATTCTGATATTCAATTAAATAATATGAAAATATTGAAAAAAAGTGTTAACCTTTGTAAACCATGATTTTCTGTCTCAAACCAGCCAGGAAAGGCTGCCGCGCCTATTTTTAACTCACATTTTAACCTGCAAGTTGGATCACGAAAAGCTTACATTTTATATAAACCTGCAGTTATCCGTTCGATTAATGCTTTAGGAAGATGGCGTGCACCGAATGACGATAGTTTATTCAGGAAACCCGTAATAATTTCGGCCTTTTTATTAAATAGTCCTTTCAGACCTATTTTAGCAACCTCATTTGCCGACATGTTAAACTTGGCGGCAAGCTCTGCAAGCGTATCCATACCTGCGCGTTGGGCAAAACCGGTATCAGTAGGGCCGGGGCATAAGCAACTAACAGAAATATTGGAGTCTTTTAACTCATATCTCAATCCCCGGCTGAAAGACAGTATGAAAGCCTTGCTGGCGGCATAAAGCGTAAGGGTAGGAACTACCTGGTATGCCGCAGTACTTGACACGTTTAAAATAAACGCTTGTTTTTGAGTTTTTAAAACCGGCAATAGCAAATGGGTCAATTCAACAACCGTGCGGGTATTTAGGTCGAGCATGTTCAATTGGTCGCCGATACTCAGGTCCTCGAATTTGCCCCATAACCCATAACCTGCGTTATTGATTAGTATAGATAAGGGTACCTGCAGATTTTTGCACCAATGTGCTACTTTAGCGGGGGAGTCCTTTTCGGAAAGGTCGAGGTAGAGATAATAGACGTTTACGCCGAATTCCTGCTTTATATTTACAGCAATTTGCTGAAGTTCGTTTTCGCTCCGGGCAACCAATAATAAATTGTAGCCCAACTTAGCTAATTGAAGGGCCATCGCTTTTCCTATTCCTTTACTGGCTCCTGTAATAAGCGTATATTCTTCCATAAGGGCAAATGAATTTAAAAATACAAGTGTAAGAAAAAATAATCTACTAAATTTGTAGACTATTTAAAATCTTATTAAGTTTGAGCCATGAATTCGGTACGCCAGCTCATCTTCGCCAATAGCAACACGCTCAACCATTGTTGTTGTTAACACACTGCACCCCGGTGTCTCTCCGTTATTTATAGCTGTTTTTTTATTACCTAACAAGTTCATCATGGCCCCTCGTCATCAAAAATTGATATTTAAAGCAACTGTTTTTTTTATATCGCTGCTCAGTTTGGCTGTAGCCGAAGCGCAAACCCCATCATCGTCGCTTGTGCTTGCGAGTAATCATACGCTAAACATTAAAGTAAATGCCTATACCGATTCTGCAGGCAAACCCGATAGCGGCAATTTTGTAGCTGCGCCAGCGCTGGTTACATTAAAGATGACCAGGGCGAGAGAAAGAAGAAGACTAATGGTCTATCTGAAAGAACTGAACGTCCCCGAAGATCTTGATCATTACCAATCGCATCAAAAACTGTACTACCACCTGGCTAATGTTTTCGCAAGGCTCAAACTTTACCCCTTAGCTATGAAGTGTTTTCTGAAAACCCAACAAGCCGCTAATTCAAATGCAACCGATACCCTTTTGCAGGCAGACAGGCTGGAATTAAATACCAATGATCTTCTGCTAAGCGCAAAAGATGATTCGTTGGTAAGCAGCCGTGCTATTATGAAAAAAACCAGGCAGGAGGAACAGGAAAGTAAGAAAATTGGCTTTGATCGAATTCGTAACGCTTTTAATGACGGGAAGACTGCGATAGCTTATGCGATGCTCTTTCATGTAAAGCAACCCGTTCCCGGTAAACGTAAGATATTTCATTGGGCGAACACGGGCCACACTTTTATAACGTTAATTAAGTATAATTCCGACTCTACATTTGTTTCAGCCTCGTTTGGGTTTTATCCGGACAAAGATCAATTGTTTTCGGCCACCCCGTTGCATCCTTCGTCGTCTTCAACCTTTAAGGATGATGCCGGGCATAAATGGGATGAGGTGCTGGGTAAATTTATCTCGCGCCGCAGATTTGAAAAAATATTAGCGCTTACAAGGAATTATGCAGGGATGGAATATCAATTAAGCAATAATAACTGCACCGATTTCGGTATCAATGCAGCCACTATTGCGGGTATAAATATCAGCGAAACCAAAGGAAAATGGCCATTGGGTAGCGGCAACAATCCGGCTATTACAGGCCAAAGTATATTGCTCGGTAAATTCAGCAATGCCGGGTCGGCTACTTTGAATGGCCTTTTTGTGGATTCAAATATGACAAATAATAAATAGAAAGTTATTAGATTTTGAGGATATTCTTGCCATTCTCTTATTTGCTTTGATTTGACAGCCGAAGTAACGCAGCGCCGTGAGTATTAATTTTTATTTGGTATTTACCCTTAAAAGCCCCGGCATCCTGTTTCCGCCAAAGATTTCTAACAGCTATTTTTCCCTTTAAGCCAAGCGTTGCAAAATCGACGCTTATGGTTTGCTCTTCATTATCCAGGTTAAACAAGGCCAGGTATAGATCTTTGCTGTTCGGTACATGAGAATACCATACCATTGTTTTGTCGGTTTTATAGAGCTGCCGCGGATCTGTTCCCTGTTGATTTACCGCTAATACTTCGTTATTCGAAAACAGGTTGAGTTCCTGTTCGCGGTTCTCGGGCAAGTTACCTCCCAGCATTAAAGGCGAACGATAAATACACCAAAATGTCATGTGTGTATATTCTTCGTCTTTTGTAAAACGACTGTAACGTTCCTCGCCAACCGGGCCACGCTTGGATAGTTTGCCAATCTGTATCATGTCGCAATCGGGCCAATGGCCGGGGCCGCCAACTCCTTCCCATTGCTTTGCATAATTAAACATTTGCAATATTTCTTTCCAGCTATCCCAAAAGTCATCGGCCATGCGCCACATGCTGGCGTTTTTGGTGATATGATCTGCTTGAGAAACAGGCGTTGCACCCGGCGATGTGCTGAATACAATTGGCCTTCCGCATTGGTCAATTGCCTTTTTATAACCCTCAATTTCTGCCGAGCTGTATGGCCGCGAAAGATCATCTACTTTAATAAAATCAACGCCCCAGCCAGCGTACAAGTTCAATATCGAATTAAGATATTCCTGCGCACCGGGCTTAGTCATATTAAGTCCGTACATGTGGTTCATCCATTCACATTTCGAGGATGTATCCGCAACCATGTCAGCCGTTATGCCATTGGTACCCAGCACCGGCGATTTTGCCCAAACGGCCTGCCTCGGTATCCCCCGCATTACATGGATGCCGAATTTAAGGCCTAAAGAATGCACGTAATCCGCCAGCGGCTTAAATCCATTGCCGCCAAATGCCGACGGGAACTTTGTAGGCTGCGGCATTAATCTTCCCCATTTGTCCATAGTAAGCCAGGGTATGTAGGACCCATCCTGTAAATTTTTTTGAAAGGGATTGCCAATATTGCTGCCCGGAGGATTATCGTACGACCATAAAAAATCAACAACAATATACTGCCAGCCGTATTGTTTCAGGTTTTTAGCAACGTAATCTGCATTCGCCTTTACTTCGTCTTCGTGCACGGCCGAACCGAAACAGTTATAACTGTTCCAGCCCATCGGTGGTGTTAAAGCAGTATTTTTATCCTGCGCACTTAAAGGGTTGCAAAAATTAAATACGACGATAAAAATTAACAGGCATCGTGCCACAGCATGTTTTTTATTCATAGGGTTTTTAATAAATATGGTCCTATAACTAATTGTTTGGTATCGAACAAAAAGCTATTTTAATTTTAACACAGAGAAACAGAGAATGCACGGAGTACACGGAGTTTAAAAAGTGAATACGCTAACTTTTAGTTATTCGACGTTCATTTTTTATTCTCTGCGTGCTTTGTGCCTTCTCCGTGATCTCCGTGGTTAATTTCTTAAAGCGTCATTGAGTCACAAATATCTCTTTTGTGCGGGTTTATTGCAACTTATTTAATATTGGTGTTTTACTGCTGTTTAAACGGCTTATATCACTCTTCAATAATTCAAATACCACAATTTCATTCTTTCCGGTTTTTAGCCATTCGGCAGGTAAATAAATACTTTGTTGCGGGCCTACCGACCAGTATCTGCCTAAATTATGGCCGTTTACCCAAACCACTCCTTTACCCCAATTACGCATATTCAAATAGCTATCCGCAACTTTCGAAAGATCAAACGTACCTTTTCGTATCACAGGTGTGTTTATAGCTTTTTTGTCGTTGTAAACAATACTGTTAACCTGGTTAAATGGCAAACTATACATATCCCAATTATAAATCTCTTTGCCATTAAATAATACACTTTCTGTTATCCCTTTTTTGTTTTTAAGCAGGTAAGGACCGAAGTTTATCCGCCCTAAATTCTCAACCAGGATATCTAACTTTACTTTACCCTCCGGCAGCGTAAGTTCAATGCTGTCCAGTTTATGCCTGCGATCAAGTACGCCTATACGTTTCCCGTTTACCATTATAACCGCATAATCACGCAGTTGGTTAAGCTTAAGTGTGCCGGTTTTGCCGCCGGTTATAGTGGTGTGATATAAAACAAAGCCATAATCCTGGTTCAAATCTTCAAAAGTTAAAGGTGTTTTGTTGAAAACGGGTTTGGGCAAAACATCTAATATACCAGCTGATTCTTTTAATTCGACATTGTAGATGGCCATCGTTGGTTTCGCAGCCGGTACGGGCGGCAAGGTTTGTCCGGAAGGCAAGTGTTTAGCTATAACATCCCTGAACAGCATAAACTTTTTTGTAGGATTACCGGCCTCGTCCAAAGGCGCATCGTAATCATAACTGCTAATTTGCGGCTCATAAGGATGCGTATCGTTATAATTAGCACCATTCATAAAGCCCCGTGTTGTACCGCCATGAAACATATACATGTTAATGGATATACCCGCCGATAAAACATTTTCCAATTTGCGCGTATAATTTTCTGCTGCTACAGTATGGTGCGCAGTGCCCCACCAGTCGAACCAGGCTGGATACCATTCAGCAATATAGAAGGGGCCTTTGCCACCATGGTTTTCGCTGATTAGCTTTTTTACTTTTATAGGATCATCAATTCCATTAATGGCAGGCAGTAAACCGGGCAAATGCCCGTTTACTATTGCGTCAGTAGGATCGCAAGTGTATAGCAAGCCGTCAAACCCCGCCTCTTTAAATAACCGCTGATTAATGGCTAAATATTCTTTATCGCTACCGTACGAACCATATTCGTTTTCAATTTGTACCATTAAAATATTCCCGCCGTGGTTAACCTGTAATGGCGCAAGTTGCTTACCTACCTCTTTAATGTAGGTTTCATATTCTTTCAAATATTTCTCTTCCTTGCTGCGCACTACCAGTCCTTTTTCATTTTGCAGCCAGTAAGGGTAACCCCCAAATTCCCATTCGGCACAAACATAAGGGCTGGGCCTTAATATCACCCACAAGCCTTCTTCCTTGGCTATTTTAACAAATTCGGCCACATTATTATTGCCGCTGAAATCAAACTTGCCTTTTTGCGGCTCGTGTAAATTCCAGAACACGTATGTGCCTATGGTATTTAAACCCATAGCTTTCGCCATTTTCATACGTGCACGCCAGGCCTGCCGGGGTACGCGGGGATAATGCATTTCGCCGGATATCATCTGGAAAGGCTTCCCATCAAGCATAAAGGACGAATCGCTCAGGGTGAAAGAATGCCCTGTTTTTTGAGCGTTGAGACTAATATGTGCGAGCAGAATAAAAGATAGCATCAGTGCTTTTTTAATGGTCATGTTAGGTTGTGGTGTATATAATAAAGTATTTATTGACATTTATTGAACGGTTAATTGCACGCTTGCCTGCTTAAGCGATTTAGCGCCAATTCTTATGGTTACTAATCCGGCATCTCCGGTAGTTTGTATGTAAGCAAGCATCCGCCCGTGCAATGCATTCCGCTTATTAGCCTGGTAACTCTCGTGGCTGCTTAGGCTGCCGCTTTCCAGTCCCAATAGTTTAGCCGGGCCACTCAGTTCCAGCTGAATTTCGTTATCTGCTGTATAGACAGTATTTCCCTGGGCATCCGTTATTTGAATTTCAAGCTGGCACAATCCTTTTGTTTGGGATTTAAAGGTGGTTTTATCGGCAACAACACTTATTTGGGTGCTCTCGCCAGTTGTCTTTAACACATAGCTACTCACTTCTATACCCTTATTATAGCCTTTTACCAATAGCCCGCCCGATTGATAGTCTACATCCCACGAAGGGACCTGGCCCTTTGCCTCATTTTTTACTTTCCTGCCAAGCGACTGACCATTTAAAAAAAGCTCGGCCTCCTGGCAATTGGTATAACACTCAACCCGAATTTTACTACTCTGCCGCCAGTTCCAGGATGGCTGTGACATTACCCTGCGTGGAGCGCCGCTGTCGGTCTTAGCTGCAATTTCCCTGCAAACCAGGTAGGTCATCGGCTTATCGCTCCATAGGCTCTGCCGGTAATAATATTGAGGCTTTTTAAATCCGGCCAAATCAAGTAAACCTGCGCCATTGCTTCGCATTGGCCATTTTCCGGCTTCGCCCATATAATCTATCCCTGTCCATAAAAACTGCGCCGAAATATAGGCGCTGCTATCAACGGCGTCCCAGGCTTGTTTTCGCATACTGTTTTCACTTCCGTAGATTACGCGGTTGGGATATTTTTTGTGATCCGCCGGGTACCGGTATTCCTGGTAATTGTATCCCACTATATCCAGCGTTTCGGGATAACCAACTTCGTTTGACATTACTACCCCGGCCAATGCAGCGGTAACCGGCCGGGTTTCGTCAACTGCTTTCACTGTTTTTACTAATTGCTTAGCGATAACGGTGAGGCCTTCCGCCGCAGGATGGTCGGGTAGGTAGCCCTTGCCATAAATCTGCGGGTTTGTGCCGGTGTTTAACACTTTATCGCTGTAAGGATCATTGGGATAATCAATTTCATTCCCTATGCTCCACATAATAATGGACGGATGATTGCGCCCGCGCAAAACCATGTCACGCAAATCCCTGTCGGCCCATTCCTTAAAATATTCATGATAACCATCCTTTGATGGTGTGCCCACATTCCAGCCTTTCACCCATTTATTTTTGCCAATTTCCCATTCGTCAAATGCTTCATCCATCACTAAAAAGCCCATTTCATCGGCCAGTTTGTACATATAGTCCGCATGGGGATTATGGCTTAAGCGGAGCGCGTTTACACCTGCCTCTTTTAATATATTAAGCCTGCGAATCCAAACTTCCTCAGGCACGGCAACGCCCAGGGCCCCGGCATCGTCATGTATGCAAACACCTTTAATTTTGGTGCTTTTGCCGTTTAAGAAAAATCCGTTATCCTTATCAAAACGGATGCTGCGTACGCCCGTTTGCTGGTTTACCTGGTCAATCAATTTACCATTTTGTGATACCTGTACCTGCAATTGATATAAATAGGGGCGCTCGATACGCCATAATTGAGGCGATGTTACCTGGCTGTTAAAGGTAATTGCATTTTCGCCTTTTTTTACAGCAACCGGTTTTTGAGCTGTGGCAACAATTTTGCCGGCTGAATCAATGAGGTTAAATTTAACATTTATATTTTGTACGGAAGATTTATTATTGGTTACTGATACCTTAACTTTTATTGAGGATTTGTCCGCCGATACCCCCGGAGTTGTAAACGCTACATCCCATAAGCCAACATGAACCTGGCTTTTAACGATAAGATAAACGTTACGATAGATACCCGATCCTGTATACCACCTCGAATCGGCAAACTTACTGTGGTCAACTTTTACGGTAATAGTATTAGATGCTTTATAGTTTAGGTAGGGCGAAATTTCATATTGAAAAGGAACAAAGCCATTGGGCCTTTTACCCAGGTAATGGCCGTTTATCCATACCTCGCTGTTTTTGTACACGCCATCAAAATAGATGTACACTTGTTTTGAAGACCAGCTTTTGTTGGCAGTAAAGCTTTTTTTATACCATCCTATACCGCCGGGTAAAAAGCCTGTGGCACTTGCCCATTCACTGCTAAATGACGCTTCGATGCTCCAGTCGTGCGGCAGTTGGGTTTCTTTCCATAGAAGGTCAAAGTCTCCGCTGTTGCTTCTGTTAACGATATCACCACTATGAAATAGCCATCCATCGTTAAATAAAACAGGAAGACCAATGTTATTTTGTGCATGCAATACAGCTGGTATGTGCAAAACAACAAACAGATACAGGATTAAGAATTTCTTATTTTTCATAAATAGATGCAGACTATTGAATGATTCCGGTTATGGTGGTTACCGACTTTGGTTGTATTGTTACGGTATTTGCCCCACTTGTAGCCCCGCCAGCCTGCAAATCAGTTGATGAGGATGTGGTAAATATCTTTAACCCTGAAACTTTATCGTTCCCGGCATTTAAATTTACCGGTATATTTTCAGTATTATCATTAACGATAACTACCGTAAGATTATTTCCATTTTTAAAGGCAGAGATTAACAATGGTGTTTTCAATAATTGATTGCCGCTCAAACCGGCATCAACCCTTACTGCTCCCGGCCTGATGAACCTGCTATAATTGCCCATGGCCCAAAGCATTTTGCTGGCATAATAATTACCATCGGTTTTGTTTTTATCTACATAAATAAGGCCATCTTTATAATCAAATGGCGAAATAGCTAACCACCATTGCCAGGCGGATGCATTGGCTGCTGTTAGATCGGTATGGATAACCCTTGCCAGGTATAGCGCCGGGTTAATACCTAAATCGCGTTTATTGCCATCTATTTCGCCCCCGTTATCGCCGAGAATGCAATATTCTGACTGCCAAAAAGATAACCCGGAAATATCATTTGTGCTGTTAGCAAGTAATTGCCTGAATTTTACGGCTGTTGGCGCAGGGGAGGTTGTAAAGTAACTGTGACCGGCAATGATTTTGCTTGCATTTTTCAAGTCGCCGATATAATTACGTGAGCCTGACTTAAAAAAATCAGTGATCTGACTTCCCTTTCCGGGCTTATCAGCTGCCCAAAAGAGGTAAGTTATACTACCAGCTTCCGAAACTAATATTTTTGATGGAATGTTATTTTCCGTAAATGACTTGTCAATTGACCGGGCTAAGCCCGATATTTCGGTATTGGTATATGGGCAGCCTTCTTGTCCGCCATCGCTCCAATCCCATTGCGGTTCGTTTAC
>JABDBM010000035.1 GCA_013288685.1 Bacteroidota bacterium
ATAATATCACACTGATCAAAAAAAATCAAGCGGTTAACCGCCGCCAGCGTACTTGCAGGGTCGCCCATGTTTGTGTACGCGGGTATAAATTGAATTTCGTTTTTTTTAACTGCGCCTGGGTAAATACCCAGCATCATTCCAGCCATTAAATGATGCCCGTAAAAAGGATAAATACCCGAATAGGGCGTTAAAAATCCAATTTTTATAGGTATCGTCATTATTATATCTGTTTTATATCTGGTTTAACTCCTGGAAGGGAAAACACCTGCAAGCGCTATTAAATAAGTAATTGCGAGTGACGGCTGCATCACGGGGTAAGGGATATTCCCGCCACCAATGTTGGGCGATATCGCCTGTATGTTCAGCGCTATGTTGGACGTACCGCCCTGCAAATAATAATTTGGCGCCTTGCTCGAAAAACCACCGGCCTTTGGCCCTTCAGCTAAAATTGCATTTACCGGCGAACTCACCAAATTTACCCCGGAAGCCTGTGCACTTAGAAAGTGGTTGTGAAAAGGAATATTGGTCGAGTTAAGCGAATAGTTCTCGCTACCGGTAAACTCGCCCAGCACATAGTTACTCAAACCGGTACCCCGCCCTTGCTGCACCACGGCGCGCCCCTGCAGATCGGGCAGTTGAAAATTTGATGTACCATTGCCACCGTAGTAGGTGCCAAGTAACGAAAATAATGCGGAATTCTGCGAGATAGATAATAACTGACCTGCACAGATTTGAAAGTCTTTCATTGCAAAATCGCCACTGAATAAAATTATAGCGCCTAAATAAGGTTCCATGTGACTTGTTGATTTATTTTTTATGTTGATTCAAAAACATTTTTTTCAATAAAACAGCTCAGGTTTGCTGTGCTTAAAATATAAAAAGGCGCAGCTAAAGATCATGTTTAGTTTCGCGACGGGAATGTCCCTGCCAATGCAATACAGTGGGGTACCCCCAGGTAAGGCTGCATAATCAAAAACGGTGTGTTACTGCCGTTTGCTGTTATTGCTTGTGAACTCATGGTGCTGCCGCCTGACGTTGAATAAACATTTGTTGCTGCACCACCAATAACAGGCCCTGTGGCTAACAAATTATTTGATGGTGATGCCGTGTCGCCTGCGCCCGTGTTTGCATTAAATGCATGAGAATGGAAGGGCAATTGGTTTGCAACGAGCGCCGTCGACTGTGAGCCAAATTTTTCGCCTAATACCCTGGTTGTAAGACCACTGCCGTTACCTGTACCGATGGCTACCCGGCCCTGCAGATCGGGCAATTGAAAAGTTGAAGTACCATTACCACCAAAACTGGTGCCGATTATAGCAAATAGTGCAGCGTTTGTTTGGATTGACAGCAGTTGCCCGTTACAAAACGCCCAGCCACGCGGGGTAAGGATATTGTGATCAAATCCAAGAAGAATAATCTGGCCTAAAAAAGGATTCATGGTGGGATTAAGTTTTTTAAACGATATTTTAGTTTTAACAGCTATTATTTTAAATTAAAGTTAGCGCCCGGGTGTCTAAACAATCTGCCATCGCAAAATTCAGGAAGAAGGATAAGTACCTTCAACCGCGAAGATATAATTAGCCGCAAGCACTGGCTGTATTAGTGAAACGCCAATGCTGCCACCGGCAAAGCCAATTGCAGTTGAGTTTAGATTTACGGTGCCCGAATTACTGGTATAAAGTTTTTCGGGAGTAGTTCCTAAAGTAGGTACGCCTAAAAATGAACTCGAAGTGGGCGTTGCCAGTGTAGCCGCCGCCGAACTTACATTAATACTATGCGTATGAGATGGCATATTACTCGTTGTTAGTGTATAGTTTTCCATCCCGCCAATTTGACCAGCAACGTAGGTACTTAGCCCAAGCCCGGTTCCGGTGTGAATTGGGACCCGACCCTGCAAATCGGGCAAGTTAAAGGTTTGGATTCCATCGCCGCCAAAGGTTGTGCCGATCAAATTGAATAATGCTGAGTTTTGCGAAATTGACAATATTTGTCCCTGGCAAAGCATAAAGCCTAAAGGTGCAAAACTGCCACCAAACAAATAAATTGCGGCCATTAAGGTTGGGTCCATAGTTGGTTTTAGAAAGTTAAGGTTTTTTCAACAGTACTTTAATTATTTTATAAATGTAAAATAAAATTAGCAAAAATTTACTATTTTTTTATAAAATGTTAACGCGTTTCTATCATCCAATAAATTTGCTTCAGCTAATGTTTTTTACAAAGTGTTGTAAATCACCTACCGATTTCCGCAAGTTTGTAAAAAGCTTATTGACAACGGTGAAAATGCAGGCTTATACTATCAATAGCTTCTTAAACCCCGCCGGGCCTCATCCTTTGAAGATATGTCTCTTTATCATTGCTTCCGGCAGCTAAAATCCCCGTTGTTTATGTGAACTTAATGCTGCTCCTGACATTAAAAATAGGTATCAAACTTAGCTAAAAAACTGCTATATTATCAACGTTCTATGCATCGAATAAGCACATTCGACAATAATAAGTTGTTTTTAGGTTAAAAATGAGGTTGTTTTAGGCCGACAAAAAGCTATTTTCAGCTTTTTTTTAAAAACATTGTTTAATGTATTTAAAGAGACAGCAGCTAACTTTTTGGATACATGGGCCGCCGTTATTGCTGCAGATATAGCATCGTCCAGCTGTGATCATCCAGGTTATCACCACCGGTATATTTTAACTTAATAACAAAATGTGTACGCAGGCCGTCGGCATCGAAAAATGATTTGACAACGTAAGTAGAATCAGCTCCTTTGGCACATTCAAATTGCCCGCTGGCAAACTCAGCCCCCGACGACTTTAATGTCGACCTGATAAAATCTTTTGAGACCTCAAAGGCGTCATTGCTCGAAGGCATAGTGTTAAAGAATAAACCACCATTAGAAGCTCTTCGGATGGCAAACCGGCCTAAAACGGATAAAAATAATAAAATGAAAATGATAAGCGCCCACATCCCCTGGGTGGTAAATTTTCTTTTAGCGATGTCCTCTTTAACGTAATCCTTGTTCATTGGATAAGTTGTTGCCTGGTTGAATTTGAGAGGTTTAAATTTCAAATTAATATTTTGTATAAACAAGAAAAAATAAAAAAAACTTTGGCAGAACAATCAATAAAAGTCGTAACAGCGCCTGGCGCCTTCAAATTTATGGTAGGTATCCGTACGCGACGGAATGGTTGTTTCATACCCAATACTTCCTTCGGAGGTACCGCTGGTATTACTGTAGTTTAAGGACGAAACAGGTATATCATGACTAACCCCCAGCCGTAATTTCTCTCCCCCTTCTTTATTTATAGGTAAATCGAATATCAGCGATACCACAAAGGCACTTGGGCCTGCAGCCCCCCCCGCTACGATACCACAACCCTGCATTTATATTGGTGCGTTTATATTGAAAACCAACGCTATAGGATTCAGCAGTAGATTGCTTGTATATAACTACCGATGGGATGACGTACTGTTTTTGGTCCTCGTCGTTATTATCGTTAGCGTTTAAATCCCAGCGATAGCTCAGGTGCCCGGTTATACGCATAGGCAGTTTATACGGGGTACCTGTAAAAGATTCGTTTGGATGATTAATATGTTGTGCGGCGGCACCAATATCAAATTCGCCGGCAACCAGGTTGATCCCAGCGCCTGAGTCAAAATAAAACCTGTTATTGAACAGCGGTTGTTCGGCCGCAGATATTGAACCAGGTATATAGCCTTGTTGCGAATCTACCTGATCTCCAAAAACCAGCTTACTCCAATCAATAGTACTGTTGGTAACACCAACCTGCATCCCGAACGATAACACATACGCGTCAGAACCTATGCTATAGGCATAAGTTCCCGATATATTATTTTTGGTAAGAAACGCTGTACCCTCGCTGCTTCGTGTGAATAGCAAGCCAATACCACCGCCAAACTTAGGGATGTTGTAATCAATAGATGCACTCAAATAATTAAAGCCCCCTTGTACACTGGTAAACTGATTGCGATAAATGAGGTTCATCCGCAAATCGCCCTGAAACTGGCCTGTTAGCGCGGGGTTAAGATAAAGCGGGGAATTAAAAAATTGCGAATAAAGGTGGTCCTGGGCAAAGCCCCGAAAACCGGTAAGTATCATCATGAAAAATAAAAAGCAGCGAACGTACAATTTCCTCATCAACTATCTTATTAAATGTACCACGCCTGTTCGTTTTGGAAGCGAGTTTTTAAGTACATTCCCCTTCCATTCCGACCCGTTTATAAATGTTGCCGATACCTGCCATATATACACTCCTTGTGGTGCAGGTTGCCCGTTAAATGTGCCATCCCAACCGTCAACAGGTGCCCCTTTAGCGTCGAGCTTTGTTGTTTCCCAAACCAATTGCGAAAAATTGTTAAATATCTGCATGTGCCACTCCTTAATACCCGATCCTTTGGCTGTAAAATATTTTAATTCGAGCGTACCGCTTCCAGGCTCAAATGCATTTGGCAAAAACAACTGCCCTGGTACACCCCCAATCTTTACGTAATGAAAAATAGTGCTGTCGCAACCCGGCCCGCTCGCAGCGGTTAAGCTAACTTTATAGACACCTGTATCGGCATAGGTATGCCCTGGGTTCTGGGTGGTTGCACTTTGCCCATCGCCAAAATCCCACAGCCAGGTCTGTGGTAAGTCCGGGGTTTCATCGTAAAATAAAAAACGGTAATTAGGTATGCTGGTTACTGTATCCTGCTTTACGCCAATTGCCGGCTTTGTGATAAATGCTGTAGCCGGCGGGGCCGTTATGTTAATATACTTGGTTTTGGTAACCACATTTACACAATTGGTAATTAAGTTGGTTGCAGTTAAAGTGACTGTAAAAGGCGAATTGCGGTAATTGTAAACATGCGGTTTCGGCGTGTAAATAAAAGAATGTGGAGAGCCATCGCCAAAATCCCAGTCGTATAATAAAGAACTGGCTTGTGTATTTGGGTCGTCCGGTGTCAGGTTGGTAAATTGTACTGCAACATTTTTACAGCCAGAGGTAACATCGGCCTTAAAATCTGGCAAAGGTACCGGATATACATCAACCCGTACCGGGGGCGACGATTCAACGGTTGAGCAACTGTTTGAGGCCGTGATAGTAATATAAAATATGCCCGGTTCTTTAAAAGTATAGGGCAGTGGAGCAGCGCCACCCTGCCGCCGGTCTAACACCACGTGGTTTGCATCGTAAATAGTATAATAATACGTATCCCCGCCCAGCGAATTATTAATCAGGTTAATGGTAAGCGGTATGCAACCTTTGTTAGTGCCGTTTTCGATAAAAGTTTGCGCAATAATATTAGTTGCCGATATGGTGATGGGTATAATATTACTACGTCCTGTTACCCCGCACAGGTTAGTGGCATCCATGTATAGCGAGTATTGCTTTGTTACTGTTGTTGTTATTGGATTAAAGCGCACCTGGCTTTTATCAGTCGCATCAATCCTTTGAACCAGCGTGGTATCGTCATACAAATAATACGCGTAGCTTTTATTATTACCCGGCGAAAAATTGTTTACCGCGAGCGTAAACGGCGAACAGCCAACAATTTGCTGCGGCGAAATAAACGATACCGGCGTATGTGGACTCACGGTAATTTTTGATGTAAACGGTAATGATGCACCGCAATTTGACGATGCGTTAAGCGTAACCGTATAAACAGTGTCCTTCCCGTCAGTACGGGGAATAAAGATGTGCGATGGGTTGAGTGTATTGTCGGGTGGGCTGCCATCGCCAAAATCCCATACCAAAGCACTATATGATGGAATGGATTGATTAGTGAACTGTACTTTTAAAGAATCGCAACCGCTGGTGACATCGCTGGTAAATTTCGCTACGGACTTTGTTGGCGATACGACTATGGAATATGGGTAAGTGTAATTACAACCTAACGCGCTGGTTACAGTGACAATGTAAGCAGCAACGCCATAATTTTGCGGGTCGGAGTTGGTAGGCGTAACACTGATGGTGCTGTCACTCCCGCTTGCAGTGTAACCCGAAACGGTTTTGGATGTATTTTTGGCATCGATAGCCCAGGTGTAGGTACTTCCTGGCGACGAAGCAGTTAATTTATGATTTACTGTAGCGCCGGAACAGATCGTATCTGCCCGGTTACTTGTAACAGTATCCGGCGGCGCTATGTTGATGGTGACACTGCTTGAAATGGTATTGCACGGCGGTACCAACGAGGTTGTTGCTGTAAGTGTAAGCGTAACCGCCCTGGCTTTTATTTCCGCGGCAGTAGGCGTATACGTTGGTTTTAACGATGCGCTGTTGGAAAACGTACCACCGCCTCCCCCCCACTGTACACTGTTGTAAGGACCACCCTTTACCGAACCATTTAATTTTGCCTGGCTGTTAGAACAAATAAGCGTATCAGCCCCTGCACTTATAAGGGGCGATTGCTGAAAAGTGATATGTTGGGTAGCAGACGATGGACTACCGCATGAATTGGTATTGGTAACTTGAATGGTATATTGTGCCAGATCCGCAAAGTTGATGGTAGGATACTGCGAAGTATCTGACGATCCATTTACAAACGCATAGTTGCCACCTGTAATTGTCCATTTAAAAGGCGTTGCCGCCGATTGCGTGGTTCCCTTTAGCAATGTTTTGGTTGCCGTTGCCTTGGGGCTAAACGTCAGCTTTTGATTGGCCCCGCATAAAATAACGTCCTTACTTAACGTCGCCACCGAAATAGAATCAACAACTATGCTTTGTGCAGTGGTGAACGACAGGCCGCAGCTTGCTGTACCCACTGAAAGCTGTATATAATACTGGCCGGCGTTTGTAAAAACAAAATCGGGCTGCAGGCTGTTTTTGTTGGTGCCATTTGCATAGGTTACCGGCGCAGGCCCGGCCACGTACCAGGTGTACTGAAAAGTATTATCGCAATTTAAGTCGAGTACAGATTGATTGTTTGGCGTTATTTTTACCGGTGCACAAAACTTATTACCAGGCAGCGTAAATTTTAGTTGAGGGGCGTTTTGTATACAAATGGTATGCGTTACATCGGCATCGGTACAAAGCGTACCATTACTTTGCAAATGCAGGGTAACCGAATGTATGCCCGGTGTAGGAAAAATATAAGTAAACGGCTGGGTGGCCGTATAATTTACTGCTACGGTGTTCCCGTCAACCAGCCATGTATAATTGGCCTGCGCATTTATACAATTCGCCGTGGTATTTGTGGGATCTTCGCCGGGGAACGATGTATTGGTGAAAGTGGTATTCCCATTTGTGCAACCCGCCAGCGGTGTACTGAAGGAATTAATAGGGCTGGCCGACACCTTGGCATAACTGGTAACCTTGGTGCCTACATTGCCGCAGAATTTATTACTTGGTTGTAAATCAACCTCGAATGAATTGTTTTGCCCGTTGGCAGAGTTGCCGCACGATGTTTTTTTGTAAATATGGGATATGATGCCTCCTGCCGATACGATATCGCAAAGCGAAAAGGTGTCTGTTATGCCATCACCCCAATTAACATTATATAACAAGCCGGGGTAATTGTTTTGTATGCCATTTGAAGAGGTAATATCCACATTGTACGATAAGCCGGTGCCGCTGCCTAAACAGCTTGTGGTACTGCCCGTTGCGCCAAAGCTGTTAAAAACTGAATTGTTTATTAAAATATACCCTTTGGTTCCCACCGCACCGCCAACTGTTGCTTTAACGTAAACGGTGTAACTTGATGCTTTTGCTATAAAATTTGCACTGGGACTAATGGCTTGCGTACCTTCTGATGCTTGTGAGAGTTCGTTAAAAAAAGTGGCCGTAACTGTTGCCCCCGGGCTTGATGCATTTACAAACGCATACGAGGTACCGTCTTTACCGTTACATGCGCCAAATACTTCGGGAAAATTGGGGCTGATGGTTGAGGAATTTACACCTGCTATAACACCTCCCGAACCGTTTATGGCAAATGCTGCCGAAATTGTACTGGTAACAGCGGGCAGGGTTGATTGTACCATCACCTTATAGCCTGCCCCCGCCGGCGTTCCGTTGGGTATAATACCATTTATAAAGGTTGCGTAAAAATCGGTAATAGTGCCAATTAATTTTGGCGCGCCGAAGCCGCCCCCGGCATCAGACAAATAAAGACTAAATGAATTGGTTTTGCCGATACAACTGCCACCGCTAACTGCAAAAGGAACAGCAATAGTTGAACCCTGACCGTAAGGCCCCGGATCGACCGTGCCAATGGTAATAGTTTGGGCCAAAGCGCTCCCAAATCCAAAAACAATAAAAATTGCTAAAAACAATAAATTTTTAGTAAATATTTTATTCATGAAGCAGAAGATAGGTAGGGTGATGTACTTGTATTATTGTCAGTTACTTACATGTTATAAAAATAACATTATTGTTACACAAACAAAAATTTTTATGGAACAATAAGTATGTAACTTTTCTTTATACGTAAAAAAACTCAAAGTAGTTGCTCGAAGAAGCCTAAAATGGCTATAGATTTTTAATAAATGACTACATAATTTACACCAATATCATTTTTTACGCTTTGCGTACTTTGCGCCCACTCCTAATCTTTGCGGTTAACCTCTCTCCATCCTATCAGACTTAGTTATACAGTTTATCCAAAAAACAAATACGAAATAAAAATGGCGGCAATAATACCGGCCAAATCGGCAAAAAGTCCGGCAGGTATGGCGTAGCGCGACCGTTTTATTCCAACAGAACCGTAGTATAAAGCAACGATGTAGAAGGTAGTGTCTGATGAACCGTTAAATACACACCCCAAACGCCCGGCAAAGCTGTCGGGTTTAAAAGTAGTCATCACGTTGATCATCATTGCTTTTGAGCCCGATCCGCTCAGCGGCTTCATATAGGCCACCGGCATGGCATCAACAAAGCGCGTATCAAGGTTAAAAAGATGGCATATCCATCTGAGCCCCTCATTCATATAATCCAAAGCCCCGCAAGCGCGGAAAACTGCGATGCCCACCAGCATGGCAACCAGGTAGGGGATAACTTTCACCGACGTTTCGAAACCACGTTTGGCGCCATCAATAAAAACTTCGAAAACATTTATTTTTTTGAACACGCCACCCAAAATAAATACAGCGGCCACAGCATACATCAATAAATTGCTGGAAACCTTGGATATCGTGCTAATTTCAGCTTTGCTAAAATAGTGGGTAAAACACCATACCATCACTGAAATAAATAACGTGACCCCTCCAATCCAACTTATAATCACTCTATCCCACAAATTTATTTTTTGTTTTACCGCAACGAGCAGCATACCGGCAACGGCAGATACGTACGTTGCAATGATACACGGAATAAGTATATCTGTAGGGTCTTTAGCATGAAGGATAGCGCGCTGTGCTATGATGGTTACTGGTAATAACTGCAAACCGGATGTAAGTAGCACAAGGTACATGATCTGTGCGTTGGAAGCCGTTTCCTTATCTTCGTTCAAACCCTGAAGGCTATCTATAGCCTTCAGGCCCAGCGGCGTTGCCGCATTATCCAAACCGAGCATATTCGCCGAAAAACTCATCATAATTTGGCCGGTGGCCGGGTGATTTTCGGGAATCCCCGGAAACAAACGACTAAAGAACGGCCCTACAATACGCGACATAAAATTTATGGCCCCGGCTTTCTCGCCGATATTCATGATACCCAGCCACAGCGCCATATTACCGGCAAGTGGCAAGGCAATACCCATAACAGATGTTTCGGCCGAGCTGAACATCCCGTTTACCAGGTGCATAAATATTTCGGTATCCCCGAAAAAAATGAGCCTCACCAGCGCAATGAAAAACGCGATAATAAAAAACGCAACCCAGATGTAATTAAGTGCCATAAAATTATTTTGAAGCCATGAAGATAAAATTTTTTATTTAACTTGGTTGGTCATTGTTCCAATGACTTTTTTTGAATGATATAATGAACGAAATCGCAATACAGTTAAGAAACGCCATTGATAATCTCCTGCAAACAGAATTTCAAGCCAGCGAATGGGAACGCAAGCCTATGCCCGAAAAATGGTCAAAAAAAGAAATAATAGGTCATTTGATTGACAGCGCGCAGATAAATCTGCAACGTTTTGTGCGTTGTACCTACGAAGAAAACTTTAAACTAACTTACGAACAGGTAGAATGGGTAGAGGCTCAACGCTACCAACAAGCGGATATAAAGCAGTTATTAGCGTTATGGCAACTATTAAACCTGCAAATTATACGGGTATGGGAAAATTATCCACCCGAAAGACTTCAGGCAAAATGTGATAATAGCAAAACAACAATTTCGCTGCACACAGTTGAGTGGCTTGCACAAGATTATGTGGACCACTTAAAACATCATTTACGGCAGATTTATTAAATTTAACATAAAAAAGCCATGAGCGATTTAACAGAAACCTGGCAAATTCATAACCGTATTAATCTTTACCTGCTGGAAAGTATTGATGAGGATAACCTGAAGGATATATCGGCATCAAAAGGAAGAAACGTGGGCGAGCAATTTGCCCATATACACAATGTGCGCCTGATGTGGCTAAAGGTTGCTGCTCCAGAATTGTTGCAAGGCTTGCCTAAGATGGAAAAAGACCAGATCAGCAAATCCTCATTACTTGACGCGCTGACTTTAAGCGCAGGCGCTATTGAACAGTTATTTGATAAGGCTGCTATCACGGGCAAAATAAAAGGTTTTAAACCCCATGCTACTGCATTTTTGGGATACCTCGTTTCGCACGAGTCGCATCATCGCGGGCAAATCATGCTATCGTTAAAACAATCTGGGCACCCGGTTGATCAAAAAATACAATACGGCTTATGGGAATGGGGAACGAGATAGCAAATCAACCTGCAGGTTATTCAGGGACTCCCCTTTCTAAAAAACTGGGCATAAAAACTGGCTTTACAGTAAAACTGGTAAATGCCCCGGATTATTATTTCGACCTTTTTACCGATTTGCCTGGTGATTTAAATTTTAAAGACGAACCGGGAATAAAATATGACCTGATCCATTTTTTCACCAAACAGGCAACCGAATACTTTCAAATAACGCCGAAATTAAAAGATGAGATAAAACCAAACGGTATGATTTGGATATCCTGGCCAAAAAAAGCATCAAAAGTTGTAACGGATCTTACCGAAGATACCATCCGAAACTATGCCATAAAAATTGGGCTGGTTGATATAAAAGTTTGCGCCGTTGACGATGTATGGTCTGGCTTAAAGTTGGTGATACCAGTGGCTGATAGAGATTAGAGGTGGGAGATTGGAGGTTAGTTGTTGTTTGTTTTAAGTCAATTATTTAGTCGCAAGGTTCTGCCTAATCTCCTATCTCTAATCTCTAATCTCTCACCTCCAACCTCAATTATAAGCCGTCACCCGTTTATCGCTGACGATGTGTATATCGTAATCTTTTCTCAGCGGATTATACGGAACAGTATCATTAACCGTGATATAAATATTGCCTAATTCTTTTACCGAATATGTCTGAACATCGCTTATCAACGAGTCTTTACCCATTGTGTTTTTTTCCACGTATTGTGATATCGATTCGCGGATCAGGTTATACTGATCGAGCTCGTCGGTTTCAATTTCGATGAATAATCGTTTCCCATCCGAACGCACCTCCACATTGCTGTAGGTGCCGGTGTTGGTGGTTAAGGTATATTTTCTGTTTTTGTTTTTATTGTCTTTTTTAGCAATCAGGTAACCTTTGGCTGTTAAAAAAGTGTCGGCCTGCAGCAGGTTGTTATGCAACAGATATTTAATATCATCGTACGATAACAGGTTTTTTTGGCCAAAACATAAGTTGCCGTATAACAGGAAAAGAGCAGACAGTAACAGGCTTTTCATTAGGTATAGTTTAATTTTACACCTAAGTTATAAAATTATTAAGGCTGTTTAAATTTTGCTGATACAAATAACCTATTTTAGCGTTTTTGTTACCTACTACTATCTGCTATGCCTAAAATTGAATTATCGCGCGTTAAGGGCGATTTCGGCTTTGAAGCCACTGACGAAAATGGACACGTTGTAAGAATGGACAGCAGCCCCGAAAGCGGTGGCTGGGATTTTGGCGTACGCCCTATGCAAATGTTATTAATGGGCCTTGCCGGCTGCTCGGCCATCGATGTGCTGGCTATTTTAAAAAAACAACGCCAGGATGTTAAAGAATATAAAATGATTGTAAACGGCGAACGCGAAAAAGGAAAAGAACCATCCCTTTGGCAGGATATCTCGCTCGAGTTTCATTTATACGGTGATGTTGATAAAGACAAAGCCGTAAAAGCTGTTGAACTTTCAATCAACAAATACTGCTCGGTATCGGCAACTTTAGAAAAAGCCGGTGCTGAAATTACCTGGAAAGTTTTTGTGCATCCGGCGCGATAATTTATTGTCAATTTGTTTGGCGAATATAATTATATTCGCCACCCACAACCTAAATTTAACTTTGAAACAAACCTTACTCTGCTTGCTTTTTGGTGCATTTACTTTTGTGGCTACGGCCCAAACTCCACAGCGCCAAATCCGCTTTCATACTATTGGCAACGATAGTATTAATTTGCCTTTTAATAGCGAATATTATTTGATTGAGGACAGTTGCGCGCAAATTACGCGCTACTGCCATTTTAAATTTGCCGATAAAAAGTTTTTCGGGAAATTTAAAGATGTAAGCACGGCTGATCCAAAGCTGATACTTGCCGAAGGCAGCTATACCGATGATGGGCTTAAAAACGGGCTGTTTACTACACATTACCTTAATGGAAATTTACAGGCAAGCGGCAATTTCAAAAATGATAAATACGACGGTAAATGGCAGCTGTTTTATGAAAGCGGCAAGCCCGAATTAACATTTGAAGTAACTAATGGCGATTGCAGCATTATTGATGCCTGGAAACCCGACGGCGCAAAAATAATTGATAACGGTAATGGTATTTATACTGACGACCTTGGAAGTTTTTACTGGAAAGGGAAATTGGTGAACGGAAAGCCTGAGGGCACCTGGAAACTGATAAGAACTGATGATATTACCAATACACCAATTTCTAAAGAGTATTTCAAAAAGGGGAAATTTCACGACGGCGAGCGGGGCATTTATGATTATACCGATTCATCACATATTGCTTTGGTAAATCCATCGAAACTTCCTTTCGTCACCGCCGAAAAAATGTACATTTCCGAAACTCCATGCAACGGAGTTAGGCGCAGGCACATAGTGAATGCGCAATACCGCGATGGGCTAAGCAGTTTCTCGCAGTATATTTCTGATGCTGTTTCTCCTTATTTTGGAAAAATTGATTTGAAGGGGATTGAAAACACCATTGATATTGATGGCGAAATATCGGAAAAAGGCGATCTCATTAACCTAAAAAGCGACGGCACACTAAATGACGATATAGCAAGAGGATTGATCCTTAAACTTAAAAATTTACCCAGCCTGCATCCGGCTACCGCTGACGGTAAGCCTGTGAAACAAAAGTTTACTATTTCGTTTAAAATTTTCGGCGGAGCTTACCAGTTTAGATACCGTTTTTTACCGATAGAAAACTAAAATGACCCAATGACTGGCACTATTGTATAGTTTTAAGTTCATTAATCAATAATTAAAAAAGTTTGCCAAATGTTAAATAGGTGTAATTTAGCGCTATAGCGCCTATGGCACCAATGTTGTATTTAGAATGATATTAATAGTCTATCATTTAAAAATTACAACATGAAATCAAATTTAAAAAGAGCTGGCATGCTGCTAACCGGAATTTTGGTAAGCGGGCGTTTGCTGGCGCAAACCGTTGACACCACCCATGCGTCAACGGATTACGTAAAACCCTTTTCGGGCGACGGCGCTTTCCGTACCTGGTCAATCGGCGCACACGTAGGCATATTGTCACCCAATACCCTTTTCAGGTCAAATTTGAAACAGGATTTTACCTCGCCCGACGGCAATCTCGGGTACGGTGCCTATATCAAAGATCAGGTTTTACCTTCGTTCGGTATCCAGGCAAATTTCTTGATGGGTAAACTAAGTGGCGAAGGTGCGCAGGCTGATGCATCAGGAATATCCAGTTTTAAAACTAAAATTCATTACGCTGTAGATTTAAGCGGCAACTTAACGCTTGCTAACATTAACTGGCATTATAACCGCACTTTTATGCAACCCTATATTACATTAGGTGTCGGCTCCATGAATTATACCCCGGTAATAACTACACCAGGTGGAACTACCAATTTTAGAACGGATAACGGAGGCTCAATCAACGAACTGTATGTTCCAGCAGGGTTTGGTATTAAATTCAATGTTGCGCCAGGCGTAAATCTTGATTTAGGATACCAGGTAAACTTTGTATACTCCGATAACCTGGATGGTTTTAAATACGGATCGAACGACGACAAATTTTCATACGGCCATATCGGCTTAGAGTTTGCACTCGGCAGCCGTTCAAAACCGCAGCTGGCTACGCATAACCCGGTATCGTCAATGAGAACGGAATATTTATGGGAAAATCGCAACACTAAAAATCAGTTAGAAGCAGAAATAAACGCACAAAATGCACAGATAGCTGCCGAAAAAGCCGCTAACGACAAATTGCGTGCAGATCTTGATGCAACCAATGCTAACCTCGCTAAATTTACCATGGATAGCGATGGTGATGGCGTTGCCGATTTTTACGACAAATGCCCTAACACACCAGCCGGTACAAAAGTTGACGGTGCCGGTTGTCCGTTGCCCGTTAACAAGCCTGATGTTAAAGTTTATATAACCAAAGAAGACAGACAAGTAGTTAGCACCGCTGTTAAAAATTTGGAATTTGAATTTAACAAGGCTACTATTCGCCCGCACTCGTTCGCAAGTTTAGACAGGCTTGCAGCACTGCTAATCGAAAAGAAGTTTAATTTAAAATTAGCCGGATATACCGACAATGTTGGTTCACAGGCATTTAATTTAGGACTATCGAAAGACCGCGCTGCCGCAGTTAAAGATTACCTGGTAAGCAAAGGAGTAGCCGAAGGACAAATACAAGCTGAAGGATATGGTAAAGAACATCCTATTGCTACCAACAGAACAGCCAAAGGCCGTCAAATAAACCGCAGGGTTGAGTTTACGCTGTTTTAAGGGATTAAATCATTTAGTCGTTGAGTCATGGGTTGAAAACAGGAAAGTTGAAGAGCAGGAAGGTCGTTAGTTTATAGCGATGACCTAAAGATTCAAATGATATTAAAACAAAAGCCGTTCAAATTTGAATGGCTTTTGTTTTTTGCAGTATTTTTCAAAAAAAAATTACTGCGCAAATACACTGCGCAGTTGCCTACAACCTTTGCCGAAGAAAGTCAGGAACAAGTTGTAAAATCAACACAATCTGATTGCAAAAACGAACTATATTCGGCCACTTTATTTAAAACAATGTTACTTACTATTTCTACTACTTATTTCCCTGCTGACGACCTGAGCTATTTACTGCACAAACATCCTGATAAAGTACAGTCCGTAGATATTTCGGCCGGAAAGGCTCATATATTTTATCCGGAGGTTAGTCCCCAAAAATGTACTGTTGCTTTATTACTGGATATTGACCCGGTGGGGTTGGTCAGAACCGCGGGCCCAAAGGGCAATGATTTTGCGTTGGAACAATATGTAAACGACCGCCCTTATGTATGCAGTTCGCTCATGAGCGCGGCAATTGCCAAAGCGTATTCATCCGCGCTTAACGGCCGCTGCAAAGACAAACCCGAACTGGTTGGCGTGTCGATGCCGTTTGTAATTAAACTTGCTGTATTGCCGGTAAAAGGTGGTGAAGCTATATTGCGAACGCTTTTTGAACCATTGGGTTATACTTTTACTGCTAAACAACATCCACTTGACCCTGCTTTTGAGGAATGGGGCGACAGCCGGTATTTTACGTTAGAATTAAGTAACACGCTAACCTTACAACAGTTACTGTCGCATTTATATGTATTAATACCAGTATGCGACAACGACAAGCATTACTGGGTTGCAGAGGATGAAGTAGAAAAATTACTGGCCAAGGGTAAAGACTGGCTTGAAACCCACCCGGGACGTGAGTTAATTGTAAACAGGTATTTAAAAAATCAACGGTCGTTGACAAACCGCGCACTAAGTGTTTTAATAGCTAACGACGAGGAAGAAGAAGCTGTAGAACCAATTATAGATAGTGCTTTTCAGCCCGCAGAATCAAAGCTAAAAATTCATGAACTAAGACTAATTGCAGCGCGCAATGAACTGTTAAACGCCGGAGCTAAACGGGTGGTCGACTTGGGTTGCGGTGAGGGTAAACTGATAAAGCTGCTTATGTCCGAAAAGCAATTTGAGTTTATCCTGGGTATGGATGTAAGCTATCGCTCGCTCGAAATTGCAAAAGAACGGCTAAAGCTTGAACGTTTGCCCGCAAAACAGTTGACACGGGTACAATTAATACAAGGGTCATTAACCTATCGCGACAAGCGGTTACTAAACTTCGAAGCCGCCACGCTGGTAGAAGTTATTGAACACTTAGACAAACCGAGGCTGGCCGCGCTGGAAAGATCAGTATTTGAATATGCCAAACCTATCCTTGTGGTGGTTACCACGCCAAATGCAGAATATAATGTACGCTTTGCCGATTATCAGGAAGGAAAAATGCGACATAGCGATCACCGTTTTGAATGGACAAGGTCACAGTTTGAAAGCTGGGGCAATCAAATAGCCGCGCAATATGGATACGAAGTAACTTTCAAGCCGATTGGAGAAGTCGACCCCGAAGTGGGTGCTTTAAGCCAAATGGCCGTTTTTACACTTTTGCAAAACAAATAATGAGTACAAATAATACAATAAAAATACCCGAATTATCATTGGTTGTTTTGATTGGCGCCACCGGGTCAGGAAAGTCAACCTTTGCGGCGAAGCACTTTAAGCCAACCGAAATTATATCATCCGATGCCTGCCGTGGTTTGGTTAGCGATGATGAAAACAACCAGGCCGCTTCGTCGGATGCGTTTGCCTTGGCCAGATATATCATAGGTCTTCGATTAAAAAACGGATTACTTACGGTAATTGACGCTACGAATGTACAGGAAGAAAGCCGCCGCGACTGGATAAACCTCGCTAAAGAATATCACTGCCTGCCCGTTGCTATTATCCTTAATATACCCGAAAAAGTTTGCGCACAACGAAACGCGCTGAAAGCCGACCGCAATTTTGGTGCACACGTAATCCCGCAACACATTTCGCAGTTAAAGCGCGGCATTAAAAAGTTAAAGTACGAAGGTTTTCGCCATATTATAGAACTACGCACCCCCGAAGAGGTGGACGCGTTAACCACAATTTTGCGCGACCCACTTTACAATAACAAAAAGCACGAAAAGGGTCCGCTTGATATTATTGGCGATGTGCATGGCTGCTATGATGAGTTGATCGAACTACTCATCACACTTGGTTATGCCGATATCGGCCACACATGGGCACATCCCGAAGGTCGGAAAGTTGTTTTCGCAGGCGATTTGGTCGATCGAGGTCCAAAAACACCCGAGGTTTTAAAGCTGGTGATGAGCATGACAGCTGCAGGCACAGCGTATTGCGTGCCCGGTAACCATGATATTAAACTAATGCGCTGGCTAAACGGCAAAAATGTAGAAGCAAAACATGGGCTGGAACACTCGATTGAGCAATTAGCAAAGGAAACCCAGCAATTTAGAGATGAAGCCAAAAAGTTTTTAGACGGCCTGGTGAGCCATTATATATTTGATGATGGCAAGCTGGTTGTAGCCCATGCGGGTTTAAAAGAACATATGCAGGGACGGGGCTCTGGCGCTGTGCGGGAGTTTTGCTTATATGGCGAAACCACAGGTGAAATTGACGAATTCGGCTTACCTGTAAGGCATAACTGGGCCGCCGAATATAAAGGCAAAGCGATGGTAGTTTACGGGCACACTCCTGTACCGAAAGCACAATGGCTAAATAACACCATAGATATTGATACCGGATGCGTATTTGGGGGTTCGCTCACCGCCATGCGCTATCCCGAACGTGAATTGGTTTCGGTAAAAGCACACAAGGTCCATTGTGAACCCGTAAAGCCATTAGGTTATGTTAAGGAAGATAGTGAAAATTTAAGCCTGCAACAACAAAACGACGATGTGTTGGATATTGCTGATTTTATGGGCAGGCAAATTGTAAATACACGCCTTGGCAACAATATTACTATACGCGAAGAAAATGCTATTGCAGCGCTGGAAGTAATGAGCCGTTTTGCGATTAACCCCAAATGGCTAATTTACCTCCCTCCTACCATGAGTCCATCGGCAACAAGTTTGCTGGACGACTATTTAGAGTATCCAACCGAAGCGTTCAAATATTATCGGGATGCCGGTATTGCAAAAGTGGTGTGTCAGGAAAAACACATGGGGTCAAGGGCGGTGGTTATTGTTGGCAAAAACGAAGCCGCAATAAGCCGGGCATTTGGCATCAATGACGAAGGAATCGGCACTATTTATACACGCACCGGCCGAGCTTTTTTTAATGATCATGAAACTGAACAAGCTTTGTTAAGCATCTTGAATAAAGCGCTGATAGCCTCGGGTTTTTATGAACGTTTTGATACGGACTGGGTGTGCCTTGATACCGAGCTAATGCCCTGGAGCGCAAAGGCGCAAGCTTTGCTGGAAACACAATATGCAGCCGTGGGCGCCGCTTCAACCCGTGCTTTGGCGGAAACGATGTCTGTGTTGATCCAACTGGCGGAACGAACAGCCGATGGTAAAGCTCTTGCAGGTGAATATGGTAGCAGACAGCAAAATGCTGCGGATTTCATCACTGCCTATCAGCAGTATTGCTGGCCGGTAAATGGTTTGGCCGATTATAAACTTGCGCCCTTTCATATCCTCGCGTCGGAAGGCAAACTTTGGACGAGTGAAAACCACGAATGGCACATGGAACAAATTAAAAAGATTTGTGAAGCTTCACCATCCGTACTGTTGGCAACGCCCTATAAAATAGTGCAGTTGGATGATGAGCAAAGCATTAACGATGTAACGGACTGGTGGTTAACATTAACTGGTAAAGGCGGCGAAGGTATGGTAGTTAAACCATATAATTTTATTGAAACCGACAAAAAAGGGCTGATACAACCTGCCATAAAGATAAGGGGCCGCGAATATTTGAGGATAATTTACGGCCCTGAATATACCGCGCCCGAAAACATCAACCGCTTAAAAGCACGGGGGTTAAATGCAAAGCGTGGCTTGGCACTCCGGGAGTTTTCGCTTGGAATAGAAGGCCTGCAACGCTTTGTCGATAAAGAACCGCTGAGACGTGTTCATCAATGTGCTTTTGGCGTACTGGCGATGGAAAGTGAGCCTGTTGATCCGAGGTTGTAGATTGTCTGTCTGAACCATGATTCGCCGGATTAGAGGATTGCCATGATTTAAACTAAAATCCCATAATCCTTTAATCCCACGAATCATGGTTCATACATTTTCAAACCCTTTCCACCAACGATAACCAAACCCTAATCGCCTGTTGCATCAATTTGTCTTTGGCCATCACATCATCCATGCTATAAAATAGTGCAAGTCTGCGGCCATCAGTATAATCACCTTCCAGCAGGCCTGTTGTATCATTTATCTTAGCCCCGCTTGGGAAAACAAGCCGGATGCTGTCTTTTTTAAAAATATTAAACACAATAATATACCGTTTATACTCCTTGGGGTTAAACGGCACTATTGGTCCTGTATAAAAAAAGCTGGGGGCGTTCCATTTTATATGCTCGCCAATTTCAGGATCGGTATCCAAAATAACTTTCCTAAGGGCCGCCATAACGTCAGCCATCGGGTGATCCAGTTTTTGCATGTATTGGTTTACCCCATCGGTATCTGTCAGCCATGCGTTATCAGGTTTAATTGTTTTCATGCTGATTATTAAATAATCAAAAATAAGCAATTACTTTATTCACAAGGCTATTGATAAAATTACCCTATGAGCCACTTGCTTTTTGGCAAATACGACAGTATTTTAACTCCCAGCCAGGTAAGTAAAAATGTTATAACCGCAATAAGCGGCACCTTAACAGCCGCCGAAGCTATGGCCGGATTCAACCACAAATAAACAGCATTGAGCACCATAATATGCGCCAGGTAAATACCATAGCTTTTGGCCGATGCATCACTCAAAATACCTGTGACCAGCGCGGATGACTTATTGAACGTTATATTTTTAAACATCAGGAATAATCCCGCAGCAATCATCGCCACATTAATGGTTTCAAACCCCCAGGTAAGTTCAAGCGTCATCACAAATTTTTCAGTGGGCAAGCGGTCCATAAAGCCCGATACCGTTATCGCATAGCCTACTAAAATCAGCAAAATGCCAACCGTGTAATTCCATGTTTTGGGTTCCAGATGGAAACGCCTTATATAATAAGCTAACACAGCGTAACCCATAAAACCTGAGAAGTAATACAGCATGGGTGTATGGTTCCAAAACGCCTCGCCCCATATTTCGGGGAAAATAAGGTGGATATAGGGTAACGTTAGAGATATAGCCCAAAGCGTCACGTAGAACTCAATGCTTTTGCGGCTTGCGCTTTGTATCCAGGGCGAAATAACCGGCGCGAACAAATAGATGCCCAACAGCATGTATACATACCACAGATGCCCTATATCGGTACCATAATTCACAAATATTTTAAGGATATTAACGAGCGAGGCATGAAGGGTGCTTTGCCCCATGAAATATTGATAAACTGCATAAAATATGCACCATATAATAAAAGGAATAGCAACCCTTGTCATGCGCTTTTTAAAAAACAGGGGCACATCGCCAACCGGGAACAGGAAGAAACCCGAAACCATTGCAAACAAAGGCACGCAGGCCCGGCAAAGTGAATTATACCAGCCTACCCAATGTGCATCGGCGGTGTTGAGGGTTTGCCCGATGTTGCCGATATAATAAAACTCACCCGAATGCACCTGGATAACCATATAGCAGGCAAAAATACGGAGCAGATCGAGGCCATAATGGCGTTGAGTTTTAATAGTTGTCATTTAATCAGGTTATTCGTGAGGTGGTAAATATAAAAATTCCGCTATGGCAATTCTATTATTTTTCCATAAGTTATGATTTCGCAATTCATATTAGCGAAGAACCATTTCAGAAAAAGAGCCGCCCTGAAGATTCAGAGCGGCTCTTAAAAAGCAATTCGTTAGTAGTAGTTTATTTCCCGGCAACACCTGTTCTTCCAATATTTTGATCGGCCCATTTTAAAAACCATTTCATATTGGCCTGGTCCTGGTGCCCCTGGTCGTGCTGCCGCCAGGCCAATTGACCGTCTAATAAAGGCGTATTAACGGGAGGCATTTTTTCGGTATGATAATCGTTGGATACTCCCAAATCTTTAACACCGAGCAATTTAAATACCGGCCCAGCAGCAACAGCCGCCATGTAACTGCCCTGATGATCGAGCCATTTAGCATCGCCCTTTTCGGGGATACCGTAGCTTACAAAAACAAGGCGTGGAGCGCACAAGGCAATCAACTCATGCGAATCAACAGGCAAATCACCAGCGTTTTTAACGCCAAATTTAGCCTCGGATGCTCCATATTTTATAAAATTTCCGGCCATCCAGTAGTATTCGCCGCCGGTGAGGCTTTCTACCGCTTCGCCCCAGTTGTGCCGGTGCAGCTTTGCACCGCCTTCGCCTGACGAACCTATAAGCCCCATTGCAAAACGCTGTTCGTACGCAAGGGTGACCAACGCAGCTTTACCATAACGCGAAACGCCTTCAATACCTACATGCTTACTATCAACCATAGGTTCACTGGCTTCCAGGTAATCCAAAGCCCTTCCTGCTCCCCAGGCCCATGCACGTAACGCGCCCCAATCATCCGGTTTACGGGGCTGTCCTTTATTTACCAGGCCGATAATGCCGCGCGTTAACCCTGCTCCGTTATCCGCCTGAATACTTGATGGATTAACGTAAGCCACACCCCAGCCATCGGCGATCAATTGGTTGATGGAAGGTGGGTCATTGTTAACCCCGTTTACACCCGGCTGATCCATCGGACCGGGTATTGGCGGCGGTTTGGGCGCAAAACCTGCGAAGGGTATGGCTGTAACCGGCTCGTAAGCGGGGTGCCTTTCAAAAATTGCTTTAATTTCAGGATCTTTCCCCAACAGGTTTTCGAGTGCTGTATTCAATTTTTCCAATTCTTCCGGATTAGGCTGACTTGGCGCCGGTACCCGTGCCGGCCCAAACATCATCAATACCGGAACCGGACCTTTTGCGTTGGCCGGTAAAACCAACGTCATCTGGATGTTTACATCAATTAACGGGTAAGATGAATTATCAACATGGCCAATCAATTGTTTGGCAATGATAGGTGTAAAACCCAGGTATTCATTATCGGTATATTTAACGCTCCAGGTTACTTTCGGCACATTGGCGGGTACTCGTCCGTATATTTCCCGGTCGAAGTCTTCCATAATTTCTGGCCGGCGCTGATCGCGCCACATGGCGGGCGTGGTTACTTTTTTTCCATTTTTCAGCGTCAGCACATCCGGTAAATTCGGAAACGGGTTGGCTTTTGACTCATCATAATTTGCATGATTCGGATCGTTTTCATTGCCGCTGGGCCCCGGCCTCAAGGCTTTTATACCTAACTGATCCATCATATTCTGATGATCCTGTTCTGCAGTAAAAGTTACCGGCGCCGGGTAATTTCCAGTTGAGGGCGTCAAACCGTTTTGAGCGGCCACGCTAAGTGAGGTAAAAAGTAGCAGATAAAATACTTTTTTCATAAACATATCGGGTTAATTGGGTTATTGGTTGATATCAGTTTCGAAGGGGGACGCAGGTAATCCTTCTTTATTTGCCAGGTTGGCTCCTTCCGGGTTATCGGCCCAGGCGTAGCGCACATATTGCGGATTAGGTATGGCATCGCTCCGAACGATGACCTTGTCGCCTTCGATGGTTGCCTTTGCCCATACGTAGTTTTTATCGGCCCCGGCTATTGCAAAATAGTACAAATCATTGCCATCCTTACTCACTAATCCACCGCCGGTATTGCTGAACGAAAGGATAATTTTATTTCCATCGATTTTAAATGACTGGTATACCGGGCCTGAGTAAACCACATGGTTATCGCCATAAGCAAGGTGTTCAGCAGCTAAGGACAAGCGGTCACCCACAGTTTTTTTGTTTAAAGGATGGATATCATTCCATTCCCCGGCATCTATTGCAACTGCCATAGCTGTGTTTGGAACCGACAGCGCCTTTAACTGACTTTCTCTTAATTCAGCCCAGCCGCTCTCGGAGGGCGAATAATTCACTTCCATAAAATTTGGTAGCTGAACGTATAGGAAAGGCAAATCGCCTTGTTGCCATTTGGTGCGCCAGTCGGTGATCAACGCGGGCAATAGTTGGGCATATTCCCTTGATCTTCCCGAATTGGCTTCTCCCTGGTACCAGATAAAACCCTTAACAGCGTAATTAATGGCCGGGGCAACCATGGTGTTATACAGACCCGTTGGGGAGTCCTGGGCACTGATCATTGGAACCGAAGCTGCATTAGCAGACCGCGAAAAATTAATTTTCGGCTGCACCTGCCCTACTTTGTACAACCAGTCGCCCCTCAAATCAATAATTTCACCATTAGCTAACAGCGAATAATTTTTATCGGGCACAAAACCTCCTTTACCGGCGGTATTGGTCACTTTCACAACGATAATGTTCTTTCCCGGTTTTAACAGACCTGCAGGAACGTTGTACCGGCGGGGCGGATATTGATAGGTAATATTGCCAACAAATTGCCCGTTAACAAAAGCGGAATCGGCATCAACAATACGCCCCATAAAAAGTTTGGCGGAGCCGCCTGTCATAGAAGCAGGTACATCAATTTCTTTTCTGAAATACACCGTGCCATTTAAATCTTTAACCCCCTGGTCGGCCCAGTAGCCGGGCATCCAGAATTTATGCCAGCCAACCGGCTGATACGCCGGGTCGTTCCATTTTTGAGGGCCGGACAGCCCCTTGTCTGGCTCGGTAACCATCTTTGCACCGGCAAAATTACTCCGCGCGGCTATTCGTTGCCGGGCCAGCGAATTCATATAAGCCGTATCCCTGAATTTTTTTATTTGATCCTCAAACTTCGTCATCCCTGCATAACCTTCAGCACTTATCCAGGCTTCAATCGGCGTTCCGCCTACGCTGGAATTGATAATACCTATTGGTATATGATATTTTAAATAGATAGCCTTTGCAAAAAAGTACGAGGCCGCACCAAACCCAAGCACCCCCTTGGGGCTGGCAACGGTCCAGTTACCTGGCGGCAAATCCTGGTGCACGCCGGTTACATCGGATGCTGTGGGTATAAAAATATTCCGGATTTGAGGGAAATCAGCGTTAGCTATCTCATCAGGGTATTTTTCTTTTACCCGTTCCATCGGCAACACCATGTTCGATTGTCCGGAGCAAAACCAAACATCCCCAATCAAAATATCATTTACTGTGATTGTGTTATTGCCTTTAATTGTCATAGCGTAGGGACCGCCAGCCCGCATAGCGGGCAGGGTTAACATCCATTTGCCATCGGCTGTTGTAGTCGCTTTTGCTTTTTTGGAGTTGAACAATACGGTAACCTTTTCGCCGGGCGACGCCCATCCCCAAATTTTCAGTTTAACATCGCGCTGAAGTACCATATGGTTACTTACCAATTGCGGCAGTTTCACATCGGCAAATGCGGTTATAGCACTAAAAACTAAGGTCAAACTTATTAAACCACGCAGACATCTTAACTTAAAATTCATTTTATAAAATTGGTTTTATTAAGGACGTAAAAGTCTATCCTTTATCATTGCAATCGATTGCAATGATAAAGGTAGAAGTATTCTGCACTTTATGAAAATAATAGCGAAAAAATTACGCGACGGCGCTTACAACCCCTTCAATCCCAAAATAAAACTGGTATATGCTGGTTTCTTACCCATATTTTTATCAAACAATAGAGGAAAATCAGGAGCGGACGGCGAATTCAGCCAGCTCTCGTTATCTGTTACTCCCCAAACCGTTATGCCAAAGCGTTGTGCTGCCGGTACGTTTTTGATATACGATTGTACCACATATTTATACATGGCAGCCTGAGAAGCAAGTGTATTTGCATCGGGAACGAATGTTGGTGATTTAGATGAATTTACTGCTATATCCAATTCGGATACCCTTACCAGCAAACCTGTTCGGGCCAGTTTGATGAAGGCATTATCAATACTTGCCTGCGATGTTTGCAGGTTGATATGCATTTGTGTGCCAATGCCGTCTATTTTAGCACCCTGCGCCTGTAATTGACCGACGTAAGCAATCAACGAATCGAGTTTAAAGTTATACTCCAAATTATATTCGTTTATAAAAAGCAGTGCATTCGGGTCGGCGGCTTTGGCGTACAGAAATGCTTTTAGTGCATAGTTGCGACCCAAATACTGCGACCACAAAAACTGGTTGCCAACATTGGCAGCCGGTATGGTATAATTGGAAGCATCCCGCAAGGCCCCCGTCCCGTCACTCATCGGTTCGTTTACTACATCCCATGCTTTAACTTTTCCTTTGTAGTGGGTCACGGTTGTGGTAACAAACTTGTGCAGGGCAGTATCAATTACCGTCGCAACCTGGGCAGGTGTTGGAGGGATAATGGTTCCGCTATTGGGATCGGTAACCGTTACGTTATCGATCACATAAACCCCGGCAGCCGGGAAATTAAACCGCAATATCGGCGATGCTTCGGTAATGGTGACATTCCAGGTGTACGTTGCCCATCCCGGGGTGGTTGTGAGGTCATCCTGCTGATAGACTGTATTTTGCATCACCAGCCTTACCGTACCGGCAGCGGCCGACTTAATGGATGCTGTTACCTTGTAGGTTTTATTGGGAGTTACGGTAAATGCCGTGCCGATGGATTGCATATCATAAGCATTGGCGCCCGGCGTAGTAACAGTGGCTTGCATGGCCCTTGAGCCGCCATCGTTATCATCGGTAACAGCCGCGAAAGAACCAACGGCGGTGCCGCCAACGATGTTGGTCCACCCTGTAAAGTCCGATCCCGATCCGCCTTCAAAATCACCGTATTGCATTAAATTGGTTGGTGTGCCTACCTGTTTGTTTAGGCCACTTATCAGTCCATTTAAATAGGTGGCATTTTGTTGCGAATACCAGCATAAATTATGGCCAAACACCTGCAACCCATTATTAGCACAAATGGTGTACAAAGCATCGGCGGTAGTATAGTTAAAGCTGCCATCATTTTGTACGATGGAGCCGTTTTTTAACTCGTTACCAAAAGTAACATAGTTTGCTTCCCGTTTAACGGTAGCCACATAAGCAGCATTAGTCGACATGGTGCCATATAGCACCGCAAATCCAAAATTGGGGAACGCATTGCTTGTGACGGCCGAACCGCGTAGTGTGGCAGTATCCGAAATAGTACCGGTTGTTTTCCCGGTATCGGTAACAACATTCCCCTGGTTTTTAGACGAAGGGTCTTTTTTGCAGGAATAGATCACCATACCTACGGCGATAAAGCAAATTATATTTATGTATTTGATGATGTTGTTTTTCATTTCAAAATTTTCTTAATCACAATTCGGTATTTAACAAAAACGCCGCCCTCGCGGCGGCGTTTCCTCAACAAATCAATTTATTAGAAATCAAATAAATCCTAAATTATCAATGTACACGGTACAAGGAGGGGTTACGCCATAATTTTGAAGTACAATTTCTGTTATGCTTGACGGATTACCCAACGAGCTTAAAGGGATCACAAAGTCGGTATAAGCACCAAGCGTTAAATTTACCACCACGGCACTGCCATAGCCTCCGTTAATAACCACCTGTAGTTTTTGTCCGGCGGTATAACCCGGCCCGGCATAGGCCGAAAACTTGATGGCTGTTAAACCAAGGGTGCTCACGTTAACGGCGGTAGCTCCGCCATAGCCTAACTGTAAAGCGCCGTAGTTATTGGTAAACACGCATGCTATATCATAAGTACCTGCTTCGGGTTGTGTTTTGTCGTTATAGGTACGGGTGCTATTGTAACCATCGTAGCCGCCACTACCCTGGCCGCCCCAGCCGGTGGCCAAAGTTTCGGTATACACAACATACTTAAAGCCGAAATTAGTAGCCGAAACAGCCGTGCCACCAGGAGTGGTTACATAAATCAAGTTCGACGAAACACCCGCCGGTACCTTTACCTGTATTTGGGTGGAGGTTGGTGTACCAACTATGGTGGCTGGTATTTTATCAAAACGCACCGCTGTAACACCGTCAAATACCTTGCCTGTAATGGTAACAATATCTCCCGGATTTGCAACCTGTGGCGCAAAACCGGTGATAACCGGCGGTGGTTGGGTTATAGGAAACCCAAAACTAACGGCACCATATTTTGTGGTCACTATTAATTTATTGGTTTGGCTTGGCCCGAAAGGAACCTGTGCAGCGGTTGATGTTAACGACGGAATAGTGATGATGATGCTGTGATCTGTTAACAATGCGGGATTAAAGTAAACATTTACACCGTTGAACGATACCGATTGGGTAGTTAATAAATTAGTTCCGATGATGGCGTACTGGTTACCTAAGGTACCCGATGTAACGGTTGAGTCGAAAGCGGTTATCTTGGTTTTGGTTTGTGTAACGCTCGAGTCGAGTGTTACACGGGTTACCACGTTATTTATGGTATCATTTTTTGCAACAGTGCGCACCCTGGTAATAGTTGGTGCACCGGTGCCTCCCAGCTGGCTTTTTTTGCACGCAAATGCAAACAACAGCAACACAGCCAATGTCCCGTATAATAGCTTATATGTCTTTTTCATATCAATATCTTTTATTTATTATTAAAAAGTATAAGGAACCGGTGGCCCGCTTAATTTAGGATCGGCTGCCAACTCAACTGCGGGAATCTGAAACTGCAACTGATCGGGTGTTACAGTTAAATAGATATTACCGTACCGTACAATTGGCGCTGTACTTCCGGCTGTTCCCCTATCCTGTTGTTCCATCAGCTGTATACCCAGCGTATGCGTGGTATTGTTAAAACCGTCAACGCGCATCAAATCGTAAAAGAAATCATCTTCAAACGCAAACTCTCTCCTGCGCTCTTCTAATATATCATCCTTAATTACGTTTTTAGGCACATTACCGTTTGGCGTTGAGCCATACAAGGGATAACTGGGGTTAGCTACTGTGTAAAACCTCCTGATTTGGGTTAACGGTGCCAAACCCGCTCTTTTACGGATGGTGTTAATCGCGTTAAGCGCAACAGGATCGGTACTGGTAGTTGCGCCGGCCATCACGGCCTCGGCTTCAATCAAAAACATATCGGCATAACGCAACATATAAGTATTGTTGGCTGCCGATTGTGCTGCGCCTATGCCGCCGTTATCGGCAGGTGTACCTACCACATATTTTTTTGTTGCAGAGTTGGTGCCTTGTGCACTGCCACCAGCCGGATAAGTATATCCACCGGCCGCCTGGTCAATTTCGGGATAATGATCACCGGGTACCATAAATGTTGGCTTGCGGCGTAAATCGGCAGGATCAAATTCGTCCATTAAGTCAAAGGTTGGGGCAACCTCGCCATAACCATCACCTGTGCCGGTTATTTGGCTGCTTGCCGCTGCCGAAGCCTGGAACGAGTTTCCGTAACCGTAGGTATTGTTATTTACAGCCGCGCCGCCTGCCCATTGCAGGGCAATGATAGATTCCTCGTTGTTGTTATTGGCTGTTAAAAACAAATCAGCATATTGCTTGCCTGCTATATCAATGCCGTACAACTTAAACTCTCCGCTATTGATTACTTTTTCGGCTTCGGCCCTGGCGTTTTTATAATCCTGCATGTACAGGTAAACCTTTGCCAGCAAGGCCGACGCCGATCCACTGGAAACGTGGGCGTTTGCACTATAAGTGCCACCTCGTTTCTTTGCATAACAATTGGCTTCGGCAAACAACAGGTCGTTCACAATAAATTTGTAAACATCGGCCACGGGGTTACGCGGCACCTGGAAATTAGAAATATTTGCGGCTGTATTGGCAATAATTGGCACCGGGCCATATATCCTTACCAAATGAAAGTAAGCTAAAGCACGCATTAAATGCGCTTCGCCAAGTGCATTGTTCACTACATCTTTAGTTACAGAGGCGGGCACTGCGGTTGGCAGTGTATTAATCAGCGCATTAGCCTGGGCAACTTCGGTAAACAGCGAATTCCATGCAGCATCAAGCACACGGTCCTGGTTGTTTACGGTGAACGTGGAGAAATTATCCACATCGCTTGAGTAAGAACGTGCATTGCCCCCGCTTATCTCGGATATAGCCCAGCCTGCATGTGTATTCCAGCCAAACCATGGCACACTGTATAAAACGTTAGTGGCCGCATTCACCTGGTCGGCATTCTGATAAAAATTGCCAATAGCAACAGAACTTAGGGGCGGACGGTTAAAATAATCTTTTTTGCAACCGGTAGCAACAGCGCTAACTGCTACCACTATTCCAAACATTAATTTTTTATATATTTTCATAATTGTCATTATTAAAAATCAGCATTAATACCAAATGAAATTGTGCGCGGGATAGGATATCTTCCCTGGTCAACTCCGGTTAAAAACACGTTTTGATTGGCAGCGCCAACTTCCGGATCAAGACCTTTGTAGGGTGTGAAAACGTACAGATTTTGGCCTGTTGCGTATACCCTTATGCGACTAAGCTTTAAGTGTTGGGCAAATGCCGCCGGCAAATTGTAGCCTATGGTTACCGTTTGAAGCCTTAAATACGATCCGCTTTCAAGAAACCTGTCGGACATGTTGACGTTGGAGTTAGCGCCATTAGCGGGTCGGGGAATGTTTGAATTTGAATTGGCAGGCGTCCAGAAATTAGCTACTGAGGCCAACTGATTTTGGTACATGCTGCCCAAATCGGCTATCTGGTAGTCAAGCGCGTTTAAAATTTTTGCGCCGTACGATCCGTTGAGGAATATGGTTAAATCAAAGCCCAGGTAATTGAAGGTATTAGAAATACCATAGGTAAACTTAGGATTCGGGTTACCTAAGGCAACCTGGTCGCTGGCGTCAATTTTTCCATCATGGTTTTCATCAACATACTGAATATCGCCTAACCAGGTGCCGCCAGTGTTGCTGTTAACCGGCTGTCCGAATTGAATTGGCGCGCTGCGCAACTGTGCATCAGTTTTAAATATTCCTTTTACTTTATAGCCATAAAACTCGCCTATAGGTCCGCCAACCGCAGTTTGAGTTACCGGCAGGGTTAAGAAACTGGTGGTGATTTGCCCGGTGATATAAGGCGTTCCCGGTGCAAGGGCAGTAACCTTATTGGTATAGTGACTAAAATTTAAATTGGTGGTCCATGAAAAGTTTTTGCCAACAATATTTTTGCTGCTGATGTTAAACTCAAAACCACGGTTTTGTACGCCGCCGCCATTAATCTCGGGCGGGGCAATTGCCGCAGCTCCCGAATAATCGGCTACACCGCCCAGCAAAAATGCAGGAAGCGATGCCTGGAAAAGGAAGTTTTTAGAGGTTTTGTTAAAATAATCGATCGATCCGGTTATTCTGTCGTTAAACAAACCAAAATCCAAACCCAAATCTTCTTGTATGGCAGTTTCCCACCTTAAATTCGGATTAGCGATATTGTTTACCGCAAAACCAGTTCCAACACCGGTTGGTACGGCATTTAGAACTGCACCATATAAATAGCCCGGCACGTTTTGGTTACCTGTTTGGCCATAGCCTACTCTTATTTTCAGATTATCAGCAATAGGTTTAATTGAAGCCATAAAAGGCTCGTCCGATAATCTCCACGATACTGCAGCAGACGGGAAGTAACCGGTTTGATGCCCCTGGGCAAATTTGGATGAACGGTCAGATCGCATCGTAGCGGTCAGACTGTATTTGCCATTATAAGTATAAATTGCACGGGCAAATTCCGATTCCAATATATCGTTGTTCCCAACATACTCGCCAACACCTGCCGTTGAAGCAGTACCAAGATTTAATGATTTAAGCGTATTACCGGCTACGAAGTTTGAAATATTGGCAGCATTGGCATTGTACACCGAATTTACCAGTTCGTGAGCGCCCAAAATGGTAAGGTCATGCTTCTGGCTGAAAACGTGGTGATAAGTTAAATACTCTTTCCAGCTCCAATAGGTTGAATTGGTACGATATTCCTGCAAACTGGCTGTTGGTACGGAATGCAACGGATCGTAATTATACGCCGGGTTAAAATATTTTGCTACTGATGAGTTGATATCGACATCATACTCAGAATGGAGCGTTAAGTCTTTGGTAAATTTAAGATCCGAATAAACGCTGGCATTATAATTATCCTGACCTAAGATATTGGTAATCAATAAAGCCTGGGCTACGGGGTTTATCTGTGCGCCTATTTGACCGGCCGCAGGGCCTGCGAATGATCCATCGGCATTGTATACAGCCTGGTCCGGTGCGCTTAACAAGGCGGTATAAATAATCCCTGTGTTATTGCTTAGCGAGGTATTTTGGTTACTGCGGCTTCCGGCGGCGGTAGCGCCAATGCTCATCCACTCTTTTACCTGGGTATTTGCTGTTGCCCGGAAAGTATACCTATCGAAGTTATTACCGATTACGGTACCATCCTGCTTTAAATAACCGCCGGAAATATAGTAATCGGTACCATCCTTAGCTCCCGAAAAGGAAAGCTGATGGCTTTGGATAGGTGCTGATTTAAAAATAGCGTCCTGCCAATTAGTGCCTTCGGGTAGTAACGATGGATCAGCGAACTCGCCCCTCCTCGGGATGTTGATCAGATCGGCCAGTGAATTCTCTAAACTTGCATATTGCTGCAAATTCATCATTTTCAATTCTTTTCCCTGGTTCTGAACGCCATAGAATGCATTGTAGCTTATTTTCCCGCCGCCGTTTTTGCCGCGTTTGGTGGTGATGATAATTACACCGTTTGAACCGCGGCTACCATAAATGGCTGTGGCCGATGCGTCTTTTAATATATCGATAGATTCGATATCGGAAGGATTAAGAAAGCTTAACGGACTAACCGCGTTTTCGCCGTTATTAGGCGCAAGCGCAGGTGACTTGCCTGTAGTGCTCCTGTTGTTTGCATCGCCGGATATGGCAATACCATCAACCACATATAAAGGTTCATTGGTTCCGCTTAACGAGCCTACGCCGCGAATGTGAACCGAAGTATTACTTCCAGGCCCACCGGCATTTTGCTGAATAGTAACGCCCGACGCTTTGCCTTCCAATAGCTGGTCGATACTTACCTGGGGCAAATTGGCAATATCTTTAGCCAAAACTGATGATATGGCGCCATTCACATCCTGGCGCTTTTGCTGGCCATAGCCGATTACTACCACGTCGGTAAGGTTAGAGGCTTGCTCTTGTAGTTTAATATTAATTTCAGTTCTTCCGTTCACGAGGGTTTCCTGCGGCGAAAAACCGAGAAAACTAAAAATCAAAACCCCACCTGCATCAGGCAGTTGGATGGAATATTTTCCGTTAACATCGGTAACAACGCCCACGTTGCTGCCCTTTAATTTAACGGTGGCGCCGGGTAATGGCCTGCCCTGATCATCGGTTACCTTTCCGGTAACCACCACAACAACATTAGCAGGCTGCGGTGCAGTTTTTTTATTAATAACTACTGTATTGCCGTTAATAACAAAGCCCAACGGCTGATCTTTAAAACATTGATTTAATACATCAACCAGGGGTGTATTGGTAACAGAAATACTTACAGGTTTTGCTGCTTTTAGCATTACGGTGTTATAAAGAAAATTATAACCGCTCTGCCTGCTTATGTCATTTAAAACTTCGCCGAGCGATGCGTTTTGCACATTTAAACTCACTTTTTGAGCATAAGTGGCAGCACTTACCTGCATTAAAGCAACTACACATAAAACAATGGTCAGTTTCATTATCTTTAGGAGTTTAGGAGGAATGCAGGAGCCAGCCCTGCAAAAATTTGCAGTAAAATTTTTGTACATTTGAATGTTGGGTTTAAATAATTGATTTAGACAATGATCACGTTAACATTACCTGACCAGCTAAGCATAGCTGCATTCACCAGGGACGGTTCGAACGTTCCTGGTGTTTTTTTTCAGATAACTATTATTTTAAATAAGCTTATTCCATAACAGTTATCCTCCTTCCTTCAACTTTAAAATGGATGGTTCCGGTTAGTTCCAGGTTCTTCAATATCTCTGTAAGATTCTGCGATTTGGATACACTGCCACCGTATTCTTTATCTTTGAGGTTTCCCTGGTAAGCTACATCCACGTCATACCAGCGCGCAATTTGCCGCATAATTTGATGGATGCTTGAGTTTTGCAATGAGAAAATGCCATTTTTCCAGGCCATAACACTGATGATATCGGCATGCGCAACAGTAACATCGTCGCGATCGTTTTGGTTCACGGCTTGCTGCCCAGGTATTAAAATCCTGTTAACACCACCTTTGGAAACTTTAACTGACCCTTCCAGCAGGGTTGTCCGCGTTTCGCCTTCATCATCATAGGCCATAATATTAAAATGCGTCCCTAAAACTTCTACTTCCTGTCCGTTCGATTTCACTTTAAAAGGCATCTTTTTATTTTTGGCTACTTCAAAATAACCCTCGCCGGTTAGTTCAACGTTTCTTTCGGCACCCACAAAAGCGGTTGGGTATTTTAACGAGGAAGCTGAGTTTAGCCAAACCCTGGTACCGTCAGATAAAACAATCTGATACTGACCTCCTTTAGGTGTCGACACTGTGTTATAACCAATTACCGGGCTTTCGGAGCTCGTAGTATCCTGCAATGCCTCGTATTGAAGTACTCCTCCCTCCTTTTTTTGCACTTTTGTGTTGCCCTGTTTTATAACAGTTCCATTGCTTGCATCATTCAAAGCTATTTTTTCGCCGTTGGCCAGGGTCAATAAAGCTTTATTTGAGCCGGGAATAATTCCGTTTGCTTTGATTACGTTTTTGGAGTAAACTTTTTCAGGATTGGTTTTTTGATGGGATGCGTAAAAAAAAGCGCCTGTTGCCAATACAACAACTGCGGCCGCAGCCATCCACCATTTAGCATAGGTAATTCGGGCGGGCTGTTTATACCCGATATCTGACTGTAGCCGTTTTAACAGGCGTTCTTCAATTTCCTGGTATTCTTCACCTGCCTCATCGTCCTTTATTTCGGCAATTTCGAATTGATCACGATAAGCCATAATCAGTTCAACCTCCTCGCGGGAAGCATTGCCTGCTAAAAATTTTTCAAACAGCAACAGGTACTGATCGCGGTCCATAGTTTAAACAATAAGAGTAATGTATTGGGTTTACAATATGATAGAGGGAGAATGCGAAGGAGCACACACACGATTGAAAAAATATTTTGGTTATATAACGTTTTGTAGGGTATAATAAACCAAATACAAAGCGACAGGGCATAAAATGACTGCTGTTTGGTGCAAAATATTAAGTAAACGGGGTTGTTTTTTTGATGTAAACGTTATGGGTTTAAAAATAACTAACTAACTGATTATCAAGTTAAACACGCTTTTAAAGTTGCTGAAAAATTAAACACTTGGCTATTAGTCAATTATGAAAATTTAACTCATAGTTAAAAGTTAATTATTTAATTATCAGCCATTTACATTGAAAAAAACGTGCCGGTGTGTGTGTGAAGTAAACACCTTGAAATAGCGATAATTTAATATAAAACTGCTATCTGAGACCTGCATGCAGCCTACCTATATGTAGGGCGCCGAAATAATCGGCATGACATCTTTTTTTGAAATTTGCAATTTTGTATTAACTAAAATAACAGTAAATAGCTGCACCTGCTAACAAAAATGAAAATACAATATCTTTCATATTAAACCGGATGCATTGCAAGGCCCGCGTAATTTGATTTTCGACGGTTCTTTTGGAAATACCCAGTTTTTCGGCAATCTCGTTATTGTTAAGCTGCTGCACCCTGCTCAGGAAAAAAATTTCGCGGCATCTTTCGGGTAATGAGCGTAAATGATAAACTAACTGCCCTTCCAGTTCCTCGTACGCTATTTTTTCATCGGCGGTATTTACTTCGTAGCCCTCAAGCTCTTCCGATAAACTTTCCCTATATTCAATAGTAACCGTTTTATTCTTTTTAATATAAGCATATACCTGGTATCGCGTAGCCGCTTTAAGGTATTTATCAAAATCATTGATCACTAAAAAATTGCGGCGGTTCCAGATATTTAAAAACAGGTCATGTACAATTTCCTCGCTCGCTTCGGGGTCCTTAACGTGTTGTAAGGCAGTTTTATACAGCCTCAGCCAATGCCTTTGAAACATTGCAGCAAAAGCCTTATGGTCATCTTTAACAATAAGATTCCACAGTTCCGCGTCGCTGAGGGAGCAGTTAGCCATAAAAATACAGGTGCGAGTTTAAATTGGTTTTAACTGGCTAAATATAGAAATAATATTTAATTCGACAATCGATTGCATAATATTTTTTTAACAATAAGCTGTCGTTTTATAACTTTATTAAGTCTTGAGCCGAAAGTTCTGAGTTGGATATACCTTTATGTCAAAACTTACGACTCGATACTACAGACTTCAGACTAACGACTCTTCTTAATATATTCCGCTACATCAACCATCGGCGCAATCCATATATCTTTTTCATTTTGCTTTAAATAATGCAGCAATTTACTGTGTTCCTTTAAGCCAACATTTATATTATGACCGCCGCCTACGCCGTGAAAAAGAAAAACAAGCAAAGTATGTGTTTCCATGGCTTTTTTTACCAAATTTATCATATAATCAGCCGATTGGCCGTTTATCATGTAACACTCAATATTGTCCAGTTTAACGTCGTTTGCGGTTTGTAAACCCGGCATAACGCCCCGAGCCCCGGCAAAATCATTGCGCAACTGGTCATAAAAGAACACATCCCCTATTTTTAAATCACCACATGGATAGGCAAAAGTTCTTTTATCCTTTCCATCAATAGCTTTTAACAGGGTGTTATTAACCCTTATTTCATTTACTGCTCGGCTTACGGTGTATTTACTGAGGTCGTTATCGGGTGTAACAAAACTACGGCCAGGCAAACTGCCATCGCAAGGGTGGAACAAGGCGTGATTACCCAACTCGTGCCCGTGCTGTGCTGCTAGCCGCCACTCGTTCATCCTCAAATTCACCACCGGCGACGAGCCAATGAGATAAAAAGTTCCTTTTAATTGCAAAGAATCCAGGGCTGGAACTACATTATCCAAATCCACATCTATCGCATCATCATACGTGAGCACCACGGCGCACTGTTTATTATTCCATGGTTGTGGATTTTGGGATTTTGCCATTTGCACGCCAAGCGTCAAACAGCTTAGAAGAATGGTGGTTTTTAAGATCATAATTAAGTTTAGGTAAAAATCAGTTAAAATATTGATTTCTGCAATCGATTGCTGATATTTTTGAGCTAATAAAATGGCATAGCAGGATTCAGGACTGACGATAGCAGAGGCCAATAAGGATCAGAAATCAGCTTATGCAAAAAATCAACCGCAATAGTATTATTCGCAACTTTTTTAAATTATAACATTTTGATCAGTAAGCCAACAACCGCTGCAATTCCAATAATGTAAGGTTCCTGCAACTTTTTGAAATAGATTAATGCCACCACAGCGACAACCGCTATTATTGCTGTGGGGATATCGATAATTGACCGCAGTCCAATAATAATCACCGATCCGACGAGCGCACCGACCACAGATGCGGTAATTCCATCTACAAATGCTTTGATACTGGTGTTTTTGGCAATCTTTTTAAAAGAGGGCGCTAAGGTCACTGTAAAAACATAGCAAGGCAAAAAGGTCGCCAGTGCTGCAATGCACGCGCCTGGAAAGCCTGCAACAAGGTAACCGATAAAACCAACAGTAATAACCACGGGACCGGGCGTAATCATGGCGACAGCCACGGCATCCACAAACTGTTTTTCGTTTAGCCAGCCAAATTCTTTAACCACCCCGCCATGCAGGAAAGGAACGATGGCCAGCCCGCTCCCAAAAACAAATGCGCCTGCCTTTAAAAAGAACCAGCCGATCTGAGGCAAGAGTTTGCTCTCGTATTTCCAGAAACCAACCCACAGAAAAATTCCGGCAGGCACAATGGTCGGTTTTCTAATCCAATGCGGCGGTGCTTTGATCAGCATATACAAGATACCG